>NZ_KV834646.1:38061-70986 GCF_001837905.1 Streptococcus sp. HMSC076C09 | reverse complement strand
AATCATCCACTGGATAATTTCACCTAACCTCCGTACTCACCTAAGGAAAGTTTCTAAGAAGAATCTGAAAAGAGAACCATGCAGTTCTCTTTTTGTCTTTACGTCAATTCATTAAAGTCCCAGATTTGGTCCATCCAGCCTTCATAGAAATCTGGCTCGTGGCAAACCATGAGGATCGATCCCTTGTACTCTTTTAGGGCCCGTTTCAATTCATCTTTGGCATCCACATCCAAGTGGTTGGTCGGCTCGTCTAGTACCAAGACATTGTTTTCGCGATTCATCAAGAGACAGAAGCGTACCTTGGCTTGCTCCCCACCGGATAGCACCTGGATTTGGCTCTCGATGTGTTTGGTGGTCAAACCACAGCGAGCAAGGGCTGCACGGACTTCTGCTTGGTTGAGAGCCGGAAAGGCATTCCAAACTGCTTCTAGCGGCGTCTGACGATTGCCCCCTTCGACCTCTTGCTCAAAGTAGCCAAGCTCTAGGTAGTCTCCACGCTCGACTTCTCCAGCGATTGGTGGGATGATTCCTAACAAGCTCTTCAAGAGAGTGGTTTTCCCGATCCCGTTGGCCCCGATGATGGCTACCTTTTGATTGCGTTCAAATGTTAGATTCAAAGGCTTGGTCAACGGACGGTCATAGCCAATCTGAAGATCCTTGGCCTGGAAGATAAAGCGACCAGGAGTCCGGGCATTTTTAAATTCAAAGGATGGCTTTGGTTTCTCACTTTGTAACTCAATCAGTTCCATCTTGTCCAGCTTCTTCTGACGAGACATGGCCATATTCCGTGTAGCCACACGCGCCTTATTACGGGCTACGAAATCTTTCAAATCAGCAATCTCTTTTTGCTGGCGCTCATAAGCCGCTTCCAATTGCGATTTCTTCATTTCATAGACTTCAAGGAATTGGTAGTAGTCTCCTGAATAGCGGGTCAACTGCTGATTTTCCACATGGTAGACGATGTTGATCACATCGTTCAAGAAAGGAATATCGTGGGAAATGAGGACAAAGGCATTTTCATAATTCTGCAAGTAGCGTTTGAGCCAATCGATATGCTCTGCATCCAAGTAGTTGGTTGGCTCGTCCAAGAGAAGGATATCTGGTTTCTCAAGTAAGAGTTTGGCCAAGAGGACCTTGGTCCGTTGCCCACCTGATAAGGAAGTCACATCTGTGTCCATGCCAAAGTCCATAACCCCAAGAGCACGCGCCACTTCATCGATCTTGGCATCCAAGGTATAAAAATCACGGCTTTCTAGACGCTCTTGGAGTTCTCCAACCTCTTCCATCAGAGCATCGACATCGGCTCCCTCTTCCGCCATGGCCATATAGAGGTCATTGATGCGAGCTTCAGCTGTGAACAACTCATCAAAAGCGGTCCGTAAAACATCGCGAACCGTTTGTCCTTCTTCTAAGACCGAATGCTGATCCAGGTAGCCCGCCGTCACATACTTAGACCACTCCACCTTTCCTTCGTCAGGTTGCATCTTACCAGTCACGATGCTCATGAAGGTCGATTTCCCTTCACCATTGGCCCCAACAAGACCGATATGTTCTCCCTTTAGCAAACGGAAGGACACATCCTCAAAAATCGCACGATCCCCAAAACCGTGGCTTAAATTTTTCACTTCTAAAATACTCATGCTTGCCTCTCTTTCATTGATTTCACTCGTATGATTATATCATCTTCACTGCAAAATGAAAAGGGAGCCCAACTCCCTTTAGAATATATATAAATAAATTATAAGTAAGATAGGTTACGCGATTTTGTCAAAAAATCAAAATAAGTTCTAACTTATGAATTTCATAAAGAATATACCGAAACTTTCCGCCGTGAGAAAAGTGCTAGAAACATTATTGTTTCTAGCACTCGGGAGTTTTGAGACCTTAGGCTCAAAACTAAGTCATGGAACTTCTTTGAAGTTCGCTGACGTCCGTACTCACCCAAGGAAAGCTTCTGGCATACCTTTATTATAGATCTGAAGAAAATCCAACTCCCTTTTCTTTTACAAACCTAAGTCTGCGTATGGTTTTCGGTAGCCCACTTGAACAACTTTTCCGTCTTTGACAAGCAAAGGCCGCTTGATCAGCATACCGTCTGAAGCAAGGAGATCCGCCGCTTCTTTCACTGTCAGTTGATCCACCTTATCTTTCAAACCGAGTTCCCGGTATTTCATTCCGCTAGTATTGAAGAAAGACTTGATTGGTAGGCCAGAAGCTGCCATCCAGTCTTGCAATTCTTGGCTAGTCGGTGTTTCTGTGACGATGTTTTGGCTTTGAAACTCACATTGGAGACCGTCCAATTCTGATTTAGCCTTTCGACAAGTCGAACATTTTGGGTATTCAATAAATGTATACATCGATTTTATTTCTCCTTCCAGGTAATTCCTTCATGGTGTAAGAGCCAGCGTTTGCGATCGAGTCCAGATGCATAGCCCGTCAGTTGTCCATCTTTTCCCATCACGCGGTGGCAAGGGACTAAGATCGTTAAGGGATTGCGTCCAACAGCCTGTCCCACGGCTTGGGCTGAACCACAAGAAAGATCCTGGGCCAGCTGGCCATAGGTCTTGGTCTCACCATATGGGATCTCTCGCAATAACTGCCACACCCGCTCTTGAAAAGCTGTCCCTTGCGGTGCTAGTGGAAAGCTGATAGCGATTGGATCCCCCGCAAAATAGTGGTCCAACCACTCCTTCACCTTCTCATGGAAGGGATGGACCTGCTCCAGCGCCCCATAGGGATCAGTCGCCTCCTCTTTCGGATCATAAAAATCAAGCTCAACAAGGCCTTCTTCACTGACAATGATCGAAAGAAGCCCCATAGGGCTTTCATAAAATTGTTTAAGATAGAGAGTCATTGTAGGCCGCTTCTGCTCTTTGGTCCCAGCGGTCCTCTTCTGAGACCACTTGGAATAGACTAGTTTCTGCTTTTCGTTTGATCTTTTGATAAGCCAGACGTACGCCATCAATGGGGACCTTTCCACAATAATGGTAGCCCAATTTTTCAAGTAAATGCTGCATCACCAGATTATCCGGGTGCGTATCGCAACGGAAATCTGGCCCTTTTTCCCCTTCGATTAAACCTTGAAGGAAGGTCTGCGCTACCCCTTTGCCAGCAGCTTCTTTGGCTACAGCGACCCGGTGAAAAGTGACATACATATAGTTGTCATGCTCCCACTTACCATCATAAATCTCATTGTAAGCCGCTTCGTTGCCCTTGTAGACAGCTGCATAGGCCACGACTTCCTGATCTTCAACGGCGACATAGCCACGACTTTCTAGAATATCCTCAAAAATGATCTCTTCATCTGGATAGCCATCCTGCCACTGGTCGACCTGTCTTTGAGCCAGGCTTTCCTTGGCATCTTGGATAATTTCCATAATTCGCTTAATCTCGTTGGGATAAGCCATTCTAATTTCCATCCTGCTTCCAACCTTTCCTAGTCTTGATGGTAACGAGCATAGAGCTCACTCTTTTGCAGGCCATATTGTTTGGCGACCTGTTTAATTGCTTGATTTTTCTTCATGCCCTCTTGGACCAAGGTGTCGATCTCTTGAATCAAGTCGACCTCTTCTAGGTCTAGCTCTTCTTCCTTGGCTCCTTCGACGATCAAGAGACACTCCCCTTTGAGGGAATTTTCTTCAAGAAATGCGACTAACTCAGAAATACTGCCACGAGTATATTCCTCGTAGATCTTGGTCAATTCACGAACCAGGACGACCGAACGATCCCCATAGACAGCCAACATATTCTCTAAGGTCGCCTTCACCCGATGGGGCGACTCATAAAAGATCTGAGTCTCAGGGTAGGCCACTTTTTCTTGGAAAAAGGCCTTTTGTTGCCCCTCTTTGCGAGGCAGAAATCCATAAAAAATATGAGGTTGAGGGGCTAGGCCACTGGCAATCAAACCCGTTATACCTGCACTAGGACCAGGCACAGCTACGACAGGAATCTCGCGTTCAATCGCTGCCTTGACCAAATCATGACCAGGGTCAGAAATACTAGGGAGTCCTGCATCTGAGACTTGCGCTAAGTCTTTTCCAGATTCTAAATGGGCGATCAGATCTGGAATTTTCTCCATGGCATTGTGCTCATGAAAGCTGGTCTGGGGTGTCGCAATCTCAAAATGCTTGAGCAAGAGGCCTGTATTTCTAGTATCCTCAGCTGCGATCAAGTCCACATCCTTTAGGGTCTGGACCATGCGGTAACTCATATCCTCCCGGTTACCGATCGGTGTTGGGACCAAGTAAAGCACCCCAGTTTTCTTTTCCCCTTTAAAACTTCGTTGGATCTGCATGCTTACTCCCTAAATAACAACTCGTCACAAAACATACACTCTTCATCGTTCTCACGGCGTTGACCATAGGAATAAGTGCAGATATGAAAACCATCGTTGTAAATACGTTGCAAATTTTCACGACCATGGTGTTGTGACTTTGCGGATGAAGTCTTCTCCACTTCCCCCAAACGCTCTCTCAATTTATCATTTTCTAAGCGAAGAGCTGTATTTTCTTCGATGACTTGTTTCAAATTTTTCTTGATGGCTTCGACTTCAGCCAAGGTGACCAACAAATTCTGAGAAAAGCCGTCTAAAGCATCAAATAATTCTTTTTTATTCATTCTGACTCCTTAACTTTCTAAGCTCAAAACCATATATTCTAGAGCATTTTGAAAAGAAACATTGGCCTTCCACATCCTGCGAGCAAGACTCAATTTCTCAAGCAACTGCTGGGAGCGACTCAAGCACAACTGCTCTTCTAAAGCCAACTCCATCAAACGAAAGGCCTGGCTTTGTTTTTCCTTATCATCTGCTAGGCTCACTAAGCGGGTCACTTCCAAATAAGCACGATTTAAATTGGATTGACAACGTTCGATGAATTGATCACAAATTTTGGCCAGTTCAAAAAAAGTGGCATTCCTTTTTTGCTGCTCTGCTTCTTCGAGACTAAAACTAAAACGAGCTACTAAATTTGCCTGTGATTTGATCAAGCCTTCTTTTTCTAGCAGTTCGGTTAGGTAGGCTTGCTTTTTAGGAAAATGGACCTGCTGGGCCCGACTCTTGATGGTCGGTAAGATCAAGTTTTCATCGGAAGTCAACAAGAAGAGATAGATCTCACTCTGGGGCTCCTCCATGACTTTTAAGAGAGAATTGGCCGCATTGGTATGCATCTTATCCGCATCTTGGACGATAAAGACCTGCCGACTTCCTTCAAATCCTGATTGAGAAAAGTCTTGAACGAGCGAGCGAATGCGGTCAGTCTTAATGATTTGGTTGACTGGACGCACGATCTTTACGTCTGAGAATTCTTCTTCTTCAATCAAGCGGCAGGAACGGCATTTGCCACAAGGCCAGACTCCCTGCAAATCTTCGCAAAATTGACTTTGAGCTAGCAAGAGGGCCATCTCAAAACTGGCAAAAGAACCCGTAAAGAGATAAGCATGACTGAGCTGTTTGTGTTCCAAGATCTGGGTGAAGCGCTCCACCAATTCTGGCTGGAGCTGTTGGATCTCTTCTAGCTTCATTTCAATATCCCCAAGCGATTTTCTAAAACAGCCAAGACATCCGCAAAGACTGCTTCAAAGGATTGACTGGCATCGATTTTCACAATGCGCTCTGGTTCCTTTTCATACAAGGCCAAATAACCTTGTCTGACTTTTTGGTGAAGCTCCAATCCTTCCAAATCTAAACGATTGACTTCCCGCTCTTGGTTTTTGGCAATTCGAGCGAGCCCTTCTTCGACATCCAGATCAAAGTAAAGGGTGAGGTCTGGTTTAAGACCATCTGTCGCGAATTGATTGAGCCACTCGATATCTTCCACACTCAGACCGCGACCATACCCTTGATAAGCGACCGAGCTGTCAATAAAGCGGTCCATCAAGACAACCTTCCCAGCTGCAAGGGCTGGCAAGACACGTTCCACCAAATGCTGCCGGCGACTAGCAATATAGAGCAACAACTCAGTCTTGGCATCCATACTAGTATGGTCTGGATCTAAAATGACTTGGCGGATCTTTTCTGCAATGTCTACACCGCCTGGTTCACGGGTTGTAATAAAAGGAATTCCTTTTTCTTCAAGTAGAGGCAAAACGGCTTCTAGGACCGATGATTTCCCCGCTCCTTCTGGACCTTCAAATGAAATTAATGTACCGTTTACCATAGTATCCTCTTTCTAGTTTTCTACTTTTTATTTTACCAAAAATAAGGGTAAAAATCTTGTATTTTAGGAGAGAAAATTTTTCAAAGTCATTTTCATTTTTTCACTTTTTTGTTACAATGTTCTTATAAAGTTTTAGGAGACAACCTATCATGTTTAAATTTAAAGATATTCTGGCTATCATTTTTGGGGCCGGCATTTTTTCGTTTGGGATCTATTTTTTGGTCATTCCCTTTCACTTCTATGAAGGAGGAGCGACAGGGATTACCTTGATCACCTATTACCTCTTAAAAGTCCCCGTATCCCTGATGAACTTGCTGATCAATATCCCTCTCTTCGTTCTGGCTTGGAAACTGCTGGGCAAGAAATCTCTTTACCTGAGCTTACTTGGGACTTTCTCGGTTTCGGCATGGATGGCAATTTTTGAGGCCATGCCCCTCAGCCACCACTACCATCACTTTGTCTTTACAGCCTTTAAAGGAGATATTCTGCTTGCCTGTATAGCCTCAGGGGTTGTCCTTGGTTTAGGTCTAGGGATCATCTTCAATGCTGGGGGAACTACGGGAGGAACTGATATCCTCGCTCGCATCTTTAACAAATACACTTCCCTCAGCATGGGAAAACTCATGTTGATTGTAGATGCCATTGTTCTGACAACTGTGGTCATTGTCTTCCAAGATGTCCGTACAGCTATGTACACCCTCTTCTTTATCCTGATTGACACCCTTGTGATCGACTTGATTGGAGAAGGTGGTTTTGCTGGAAAAGGCTTCCTTATCGTCACATCCAAACCAGAAGAAATTGCCCAAAAAGTATCCGACGATCTGGGTCGCGGGATTACCTTTATCCGCGGGATGGGCTATTACAGCCGTAAGGACCTGGATATCGTCTACTGTGTCGTTTCACGGAATGAGATGAAACAAATGAAAGACATCATCAATCAGATTGATCCATTCGCCTTCATCACCATTTCTGAAGCCCATGAAATTCTCGGCGAAGGCTTTACTTTAGATAAAGAAAAACAACCCATTAACCGTTAATAGAAAAATCAGACTGGATTGTCATCCAGCCTGATTTTTTATTAAATTGCTTTTGCGGTTGTTCGAGTGATTTCATCGACTTTCAAACCGTTGGCTTCAAATTTACTACGGATTCCTTCTAGATCTGTCACCCCATCAATTTGAACTTCGATAACGACACGATCGTCTTTGGTTGGGATATTGACTGTATTGGCGATGTTATACCCTTCTTCTACAATCAAGTGAATGATTTGTTCGAGAACGCCAACCTTATCTTCTGTCACAAAGCGAACACGAACTCCTTCTTCTCCATAACCGGATACTTCAAGGAAGGCACGGAAAATATCACGGTCTGTGATGACACCAGATACTTGGTCATTGTCCACGACTGGAAGAATTCCCACCTTGTTCTTATACATGAGGTAGGTCGCATCTTCTAAGCTTGCAAATTTAGAGACGGTAATGACATCGCGAAGCATGACATCTTTGACCTTGGTCTTGTTCAACAGATAGTTCATCTCGAAAATAGACAAGCTTGTTGCTTTAGATGGACTTGCTTCTGCAATCGTACCTTCTGTCACCAAGCCAACCAATTTATCATTTTCAATGACTGGCAAACGGTGCAAACCTTGTTCCCGCATCAAATCTGCCGCATGGGCAATTGTAGTATCTGGACTAATATAAACCACTTTACGTGTCATAAAATCTTTAACAGCCATAACAAGTTCTCCTATGCTTTTATTAGTTTTATTATACTTGATTTTAAGAATGATTTCAAACGCTTTCAGCAGTTTTCTCTTGTTTTCAAAATTTAGAAAAATCAAACACACGTACCTTTTTATGCAACATTTAAATCTTGCAAACTAATCTTAGTCACTAGTAACCGATTTATTAGAAGATAAGGAAAGTACAAATACCACAATGGATAATAATAAGAATACACCCCAAGCAAACTGAGAGTTCCACATAGATAAACTTGTAAACAAAATAGTTGCTATTGGCATTGATAATACTGATATAACCTTAAAAAAACTACTAGTTTGTGCAAGAATATCCGGTGGAAGTTTTGCCATTAAGAGACTATTTAATTTGGGATTTACCTTACTACTAAGATACATCATGAATGCCAACACACTAAAAGAAATTATTTCCAAACCATTTATCCAACCACATATTCCTATGACTATTAATAGTCCACTATCTATTTGAAGTATTTTAATAAGTGAAAGTTTAGAAAAATAATCATTAGGGGTCATTCCACCAATTAGGGCTGAGACAAATAATATTGTTTGAAGTAAAAACACTGACTGAGCAAAAGATAAACCAAAGGGAGTTATTTCTGTAAATTTTAAATTGTACATTATTAAAATAGCACTGCCTAGCGAATTTAATCCTAAAATTGAAAAAATCATTAGACCAAAACGTACTTTCTCTTGATATTTAAATATACTTTTACTATTTTTGTAAAGGTTCTTAAGTTGTGAGATAAACCCATTTTCTGGTGAATAATTAACTTCTGGATGTGTCAATTGTCTTTGAATTTTAAGCAACACCATCGACGATAATAAGAAACTTATAGCATTTATTGTAGCTAAAAAGAAGAAATTATTATGAGAAATCGTTAGTAACCAAACTCCCAAAGTTTGACCAGAAATCAAAGTTATTTGACTAATTACTTGATCAAAAGAGTACGCTTCCATCAGGTCTTCTTCGGGAATGTGTGACTGAAACATAGGTAATACTAGGCCTCTTCTGTACTCTGTAATACAATCTGATAGGATGTTTATGAAACATACAATCGAGAAAACTAGCCATGAATTTTCTTTCGATAAGAACGCAACCATAATAAATAATACTGCTTGTATATATCCTAATAATAGCAACCACAATTTCTTATTCTTTGTTTTGTCAGCCTGCATTGCAATAAAAAGAGCACAAATCGTTGGAATATATTGTATAAAACTTGCTACACCAACCGCCAATTTACTATTCGCCATACTTGCTGCAAATACTACAAAAACAAGATTATAAATAGTTGATCCTAAATCATCGAAGAAACTAGATAAGACCAGATTCCTAAAAAAAATATTTCTTAAAAAAACTTTCATCTGCTATACCTTTCTAATAGAAACTTGATAGACATAACTTCATTCAAATAAAAAATATTTTTAAGTTTTTCAGAATTACTTTTTCTTTTATATGAATTAACAAAATATCGAAGTATTTAATTGTTATATCTAAATATAGTTTACTACTAAATTTTAAATATTTAACAGAGTTTCAAATATGAAATATCCTATCTCATACATCTGATCTTTTGCCTAATTTATATGTATCCCAAACTGGTCCAATTTTACCTCTAAAATATTAATCAGTTGACTATCACCAACAACTCGAAGAGACTCTATAAATTGTTTAATTTCCTTTTTAGAATTTTTTGACTTTAAGTAACCATTTACTAATTTTAAAAATTTTAACAACATGATTTCTAGCATATCATATGGGAAAAGAAGCTTTTCTAGCTCGAGTATAAACAATGGAACTTGAGTATCAATTTTTCTTAAAATCAATTCGCCAATTAAATTTATGTACGTTAATTTTAAAGAACTTAAATTGTGTTTAAGAAAATTATAATCTTTAGTCCTTTCCGCAAGCTGATCTCCAAAAAATAATAGATCTTCATCTGAAATTAAAGTCATTGTATTTCCAAATACATATAATTCAAACCATGTCCAAGATTCAATTGAAAATAGATAATCTACCAATACTTTTCTATCTTCTATATTTCTTTCATAGTTTTGATCTAATGAATGTATCGCATTTTCAATAATGAATGACTGAATTCTTTGATATCGATCCGTCTCTTCACTCTGTAATACTTCAGTTAATAGATACTCTAATCCTTTAATATCCTGTTTCAAAAATAAAGTGGATATCTTCTTACCTAAAATAATATCTTTAGGTAATTCATAATTATTTAATTTATGGCCAAACTCTTCAAAAGTCATGTGGATTGATTCTATCGCTATTAATAATTTATCAGCACTTAACATCGTTTGCCCATTTTCAAATTTAGACAATTGTGCTATGCTTAACCCTTTCCTAGCAACATCCTTTTGTTTTAAGCCTCTGGCAATTCTCAGTTCCTTATATAATTCACCCAATTGAATTTTTCGATCTATATGCATAACTTATAATCCATTTCAATCATTAGTAATTACGTTTATTTTACCAAATTAATAAAGGAAATTATATATTTTAAATTATTTTACTAAGAAAAAATCTTAGCCAGTAAAAATGAAAAAAGAGAGTGGGACAGAAATCGGTAATTCGTTAGAATTCGATTTCGTCGTCCCACCTCCGCACAGTTGAGTAGGGCTGTAAAAGCTGATGAAATCAGCGTAGTAGAGCCCACTCAACCACTGCGTCTTGCTCGACAATCCAAAAATAATTGAGAGGCTAGGACTTTTGTCCCAGCCTCTTCGAACATATTCAAACTGTTTTTCCTATAAAATAAGATTAATAATTCTTCATAATAGAAATTATGCTATTTTTTGAATCATTTGGGAGTATATTGAAACTTTCCGCCGTGAGAAAAGTGCTTGAAACAATCTTGTTTCAAGCACTCGGGAGTTTTGAGAGTAAAACAGTTCGGGGAACTGTTTTAGCCTGAGCTCAGAAATTAAAAAGCGAAGGGGCTCAAAACGAATTGAATACGGGCCACAGATTGTGCCAAAAAGATAAGTTCTCCTAGAATCGAAAGATTCTGCGTCAAACATCCTATTTTGACTTTATCCGCAAACGCCCTTTGTATCTTAATTAGTCATGGAACTTCCTGGATTGCTGAAATCATCCACCGGATAATTTCACCTAACGCCCGTACTCACCTAAGGAAAGTTTCTAAATTTTCTTTATCATCAATCCGAAGAAAGGTTTAGCTAACTTTTCTTTTCAAACAATCTTTAGAAATCTTATCCACCAAGGTAGGCCTTGCGGACTTCTTCTGAGGCTAAGAGTTCTTTTCCTGTTCCGGAAAGAACGACTTTCCCTGTTTCCAAAACATAACCTCGGTCTGCGATAGCAAGAGCCTTGTTGGCATTTTGCTCGATCAAGAGAACCGTTGTCCCTTGTTTTTGGATATCTTGGATGATATCAAAGATTTCTTGGATAAAGATTGGAGCCAATCCCATAGAAGGTTCATCCAGAAGCAAGAGTTTTGGCGTTGACATGAGTGCACGACCCATTGCGAGCATTTGTTGTTCCCCACCAGATAGGGTTGCTGCATCTTGGTTCTTCCGTTCTTCCAAACGTGGGAAACGAGAAAAGACTTTCTTCAAGTTAGCTTGATTTTCTTCTCGATCTTTCTTCAAGAAAGCTCCCATCTCCAAGTTTTCCATAACAGTTAAGCCTGGAAAGACGTGGCGGCCTTCTGGAACTTGAGAGAGTCCTGCTGCTACAATCTTTTGAGCCGGAACCTTTTGAATCTCCTGACCTAAAAACTCGATTTTCCCAGCACTTGGACGCACCAAACCTGAAATCGTACGAAGAATAGATGTTTTCCCAGCACCGTTAGCACCGATAAGAGAAACAACTTCCCCTTCATTCACCTCGAAACTGACATCACGGACAGCCTGGATCATGCCATAGTGTACAGAAAGATTTTCAACTTTTAACATAGACATTAGGCTTCACCTCCTAGATATGCTTCGATTACGCGTTTGTTGGTCTTGATTTCATCTGGCGTACCATGGGCAATCAAGCGACCATATTCCAATACATAAATCCGTTCTGTTACTTCCATAACCAAGCTCATATCGTGCTCGATCAGCATGATCGTAATATTAAATTCTTTTTGAATGCGACGGATCAATTGGGTCAATTCTGCTGTTTCTTGAGGGTTCATCCCTGCAGCAGGTTCATCCAAGAAGAGGATTTTTGGCTCTGTAGCAAGGGCACGAACGATCTCCAAGTGACGTTGTTGTCCGTAAGCTAAGTTTTTGGCCAAGGTATCTGCTTCTTTTTCCAAACCAAAAATCGCTAACAATTCAAGGGCTTTCGCTTTCAAAGCTTCTTCATTCTTGTAATAGCTTGGCAAGCGGAAAAGACTCGCAAAGACATGTGGTTTGTGGTGATTGGCAAAGGCAATCAAGACATTGTCCAAAACGCTTAAATCTTTAAAGAGACGAATATTTTGGAAAGTCCGTCCCAGACCACCTGCAGCGATTTTATATGGTGCTTTACCATTTAGCAACTGACCATCTAAGGTAATGGTCCCTTCACTTGGTTCATATACCCCTGTTAGGAGGTTGAAGAGGGTTGTTTTACCGGCACCGTTTGGTCCGATCAATCCAACCAATTCCCCTTCATTGAGTTCCATGGTCACATCCCCAACGGCTGTCAAACCACCAAAGTTTTTTGTTAAATTTTTTACTTCAAGAAGTGCCATTAGTTAGCCTCCTTTTTTGAGAGTAGTTTTTTCAAGCTGAATTCCCATGTTCCAAGAAGACCACCTGGACGGAAGATCATCACGAGAATCAAAGCCAATGAGTAAATGATCATACGGACACTTGAGAAGTCTTGAAGCACCATGTTCAAGATACCCAAGACGATGGCTGCCACAACTGTTCCGGACATTGATCCCAAACCACCAAACACGACAATGATCAAGACATTAATAGTATTGGTGAAAGAGTAGTCTTTAGGAACAACAGAGCCGATAAAGCCGGCTTGGAGAGATCCAGCAATCGCCGCTGTGATCGCACCAAATACAAAGGCGATGACTTTGACTTTGGTCGTATTGATCCCAACAGATTCTGCCGCGATTTCATCTTCACGAACAGAAAGGGTAGAGCGTCCAATTGGACTGCGTAAGAAGTTAATCGTAAAGATCGTTGTAATGACAACAAAGAGGTAAACCAATTGCCAAGTTGTAAAGGCTGGCAAACCAAGGATCCCAGCAGCACCATTTGTTAGAGTACCACCATTGACGATCAAGATCCGGATGATTTCAGAAACCCCAAGTGTCGCAATCGCGAGGTAGTCCCCTTTCAAACGAAGGGTTGGAACCCCAACGATCAAGGCAACGACACCAGCAATCAAAGCCCCTAAAACCATCGCGCCAAAGAAAGCCCCGTAGGTTGGTGATTTGGAACCGAGAATGGCTGCAGAGTAGGCACCAATCGCCATAAATCCGGCATGTCCGAGTGAGAATTGACCTGAGAAACCAACAATGAGGTTCAAGCCAACTGCAAGGATAATATTGATTCCGATTTGTTCTAAAATTTGGATATAGAAGAGGTTGAGCACACCCGCTGCAACCAAGACTTGGATCAAGGCAAAACCTGCGACCAAAAGACCAAGCCAGACTAAATTCACTTTTAAATTTTGTTTCATGGCTTACACCTTCTCTTTCACATTTTTACCGAGGATACCTGCTGGACGGATGAGCAAGATCACAATCAAGATGGCATACACAATGGCATCACGGAAGTCTGAAAGACCGATCGCTGTAGCGAAGGTTTCTAACAAACCGATAACAAATCCACCTAGGGCAGCACCTGGAATGATTCCGATTCCCCCAAGAACGGCTGCGACAAAGGCTTTGATCCCTGGTGTCATCCCCATCAAAGGCTCGATCGAGTTGTAATACAAACCAATCAAGACACCACCAGCACCTGCCAAAGCTGATCCCAAAGCAAAGGTAAAGCTGATCGTACGGTTTACGTTAATCCCCATCAATTGAGCGGCATCACTATCAACAGATACAGCCCGCATGGCTTTCCCCATCTTTGTTTTTTGAATAATAAATTGAAGAGCGACCATCAAGAAAACAGACACTCCCAAGATCATCAACTGAATATTGGAGATTGAAATAGGACCAAAGTTGTAACGAACTGTTTTAATCACTTGCGGGAAGGAACGGGTATTGGCACCGACGAAGAAGACCATCCCATATTCGAGCAAGAAGGAAACCCCGATGGCTGTGATCAAGGCAGCAATCCGAGTCGAATGACGAAGCGGACGATAAGCCAGGTATTCAATTACAACCCCTAAAATAGCTGTCCCAACCATGGCTAGGAGCAAGGCTACAAAGAAGTTTACTTTCCATGAGTTCAATAAGAAATATCCCATAAAGGCACCTACCATGTAGATATCCCCATGGGCAAAGTTGATCAATTTGATAATTCCATACACCATAGTATAACCAAGGGCCAAGAGTGCATAGACACTTCCCAAGATTAGACCGTTCACTAATTGCTGGAGCATTTGAACCATCCTTTCTAACAATAAAGAGCGAGGCCAGGAATTTTCATTCTCCCAGCCTCTTGTACAAACAACAAATGATAATTATGGTTTAACAGACTCAACTGATTTGACTTTACCATCTTTCAAGCCAATCATAAGAGCTGATTTAACCGGGTTGTGGTTCTTGTCAATTGACATTGTACCAGTCACACCTTCCAAGTCTTTCAACTTCGCAAGGTTATCTTTCAATTCGACAGAGTTCTTAGCACCTTTAGATGCTTCTGCAACCATGTAAACTGAATCATAAGCCAAAGCTGCGAACATTGAAGGTTCTTCATTGTATTTCGCTTTGTATGCTTCTACGAATTTCTTGGCTTTATCAGTCATTTCACCTTCAGTAGAGAATCCAGCTACGTAGTAGATATCTGTAGCTGCAGCAGGTGTTGCTTGTTCAACGAACTTAGCATCGCTAAATCCATCCCCACCAATGATTGGTTGTTTGATTCCCATACCACGCGCTTGGTTTACAATCTTACCAGTTTCTGTGTAGTAACCTGGAAGAACAATCGCATCGAAGTCTTTATCTTTGATTTTTGTAAGAGCAGCTTGGAAGTCTGTATCCTTAGATTGGAAGGTTTCTGTTGCTACGATTTCACCTTTGTAAGATTTCTTGAAGGCTTCAGCAATCCCTTTCGCATAGTCAGATGAGTTATCGTAGTAAAGAACGACTTTCTTCGCTTTCAAGTTATCCGTTGTGTATTTGGCAATGATTTTTCCTTGGAAGCTATCGATGAAGGTTGCACGGAAAAGGTAATCTTGACCTTTTGTCAAATCATCTTGAGTTGCAGATGGTGTAACCAATGGAACACCTGCTTTACCAGCATTGGCAACCGCTGCTGCAGTAGCACCTGAAGTTGCAGGTCCTACAAGAGCGTTCACTTTTGATTGAGTGACAAGGTTTGTAGTGACTGTAGCTGCTTCAGCTGTTTCAGATTTGTTATCTTTATCTGTGACAACGATCTTCTTACCGTCAGCTCCACCCTTAGCGTTGATTTCATCAACGGCCAATTGAGCACCTTTTTGTTCAGCGCTACCGTAGGCTGCTACTTCACCAGTTTTTTCAAAGTTAAAACCGACTTTTAGTTCTTTGCCGATTTCGTTACCAGTTGTGTTTGAACCTGAAGTAGAAACTTCACCACAAGCAGCAAGAAGAGCGACACTTGCAATGGTTAAAAATGAAAGAGCAAATTTTTTCTTCATTTGTAATGATCTCCTTAAATGAATCTTAAAATAAATACATTAAGAATATACCGAATTATCTGACAATTGTCAATAAAAAAAACGCAATCCATCAAATGATTGCGTTTTCTAAACTTCTGTTACCACAGATGGGGTCTCCAATCGTTGCAAACTCCCCACAAAATCTGTATCTAAATCTTTGAGATGGCAAGGCAAGACTTTTTTGACATAACGTTCTTTCTTTAAGTCTTCCATGACTTGATCCGCCTTGTCACTGTCCACATACAATTGGACATAACGGCATTTCTTAGAATGGTACAAGACATCTCCGACTGATTGTAATTTTTTCCCGTCGCGATTGTAATACAATTTAACAATTAAGCCTGTTCTTTCTTGTTTCTCAAACATGGTCAATCCCTTTCTCGTTCTGTTACTAGTATATCAAATTTCAAGAAAAAGAACTACTCTTTTATGAGAGCAAAAAAGAGAGTGGGACAGAAATCGGTAATTCGTTAGAATTCGATTTCGTCGTCCCACCTCCGCACAGTTGAGTAGGGCTGTAAAAGCTGATGAAATCAGCGAAGTAGAGCCCACTCAACCACTGCGTTTTGCTCGACAATCCAAAAATAATTGAGAGGCTAGGACTTTTGTCCCAGCCTCTTGACGGGCCTTCCCACAGGATGGTTTAGCCCAATTTATTATTGGCCATGATTTCATCAATAAAGCCATATTCAAGTGTTTCTTGTGCGCTCATCCAATTATCACGTTCCGCATCAGCATGCACTTTTTCAATGGATTGACCTGAATTTTCCGCAAGGATTTTTTCCAAGTTATTCCGTGTTTTGAGCAAGTGTTCTGCTGCAATCGCCATATCGGTTTGTTGGGTACCACCACCAGTACCACCCATTGGTTGGTGAATCATGTACTCGGCGTTTGGCAACATGAAGCGTTTGCCCTTCGCACCGCTTGAAGCGATAATTGTTCCCATAGAAGCTGCCATCCCCATGACAATGGTTTGGACATCTGACTTGATAAAGTTCATGGTATCTACGATGGCAAGACCTGCAGAGACAGAGCCTCCTGGTGTATTGATATACATATAGATATCTTTTGTATTATCTTGGGCATCCAAGAAGAGCAATTGAGCGATAATGGAGTTAGCCATTTGGTCCTCAACGGGTCCTGTTACCATGATAATTCGATCTTTCAACAGACGGGAATAAATATCGTAAGAACGTTCTCCACGACTGGTTTGTTCAATAACTACTGGAATCATCTATTCTTCTCCTTTAGTATCCATTCATTCTCACGATTCGTGAGGTTCAAAGTATATGTGCTATTATAAACCAATGGTCAAAAAAGGTCAAATCTTAAGCACCTTTCGGACGAATCATGAATGGTTTCTTATTTGGTACCGAATAAACGGTCACCCGCATCTCCAAGACCAGGAACAATGTAGCCATGTTCATTCAAATGATCATCGAGGGCTGCTGTAAAGATATCAACATCTGGGTGAGCTTCTTGAAGAGCTTTCACCCCTTCTGGCGCTGATACCAAGCAGACAAATTTGATATGGCTAGCGCCACGTTTTTTCAAGGAATCAATCGCTAGAATAGCGGATCCACCCGTAGCAAGCATCGGGTCTACTACAAAGATACGACGTTGATCAATATCTTCTGGCAATTTCACCAAGTATTCAACTGGTTTCAAGGTTTCTTCATCACGGTACATCCCGATATGGCCAACCTTAGCAGCTGGTACCAAACTCAAGAGACCATCAACCATCCCAATCCCTGCACGAAGAATTGGGACAATAGCCAATTTCTTACCTGCGATTTGTTTTTGAACGGTTTTGGTAATAGGAGTTTCAATTTCAACATCCTCAAGAGGCAATTCACGCAACACTTCGTAGCCCATCAACATAGCAATCTCATCTACCAATTCACGAAAGGCCTTCGTAGAGGTATCTGTACGACGAAGAATAGACAATTTGTGTTGAATCAGTGGATGTGTAATAACTTCTAATTTTCCCATTTTGAGATCCTTCTTTCTAAGCTGTTATTATTCAAAAAAGAGCTATGATAAAAGTGGAGTCAAGCTCTACTCTTTCTTTCAGTCCCTCTTTGATACTCACAGCACATGGAAATCTTCATTTCCAACTTTACATTCTTCTTATTATACCAAATTTTACAAAAAAAGAGAGCCCTTACACTTAATTTTTTAAGTTCGGACTCACTCTTTCTATCAATCAATTACAACCATTCTTTGTATTTCTTAATATAGATACGTTTGACAACCGTCACACTCAGCATATAGAGGACGATAATCGCAAACAATAGAACAAAGTACAATCCATTTAGTTGGCTCAACTTCAAGATAGAAGCCAAAGGACTATATGGAAGGGAGGTTACAAAGAAGGCTGCTGCTAAGGTCGTCACCACGACTGAGAAGGCTGGACGACTTTGGATAAATGGCAGTTTTGGTGAACGCAACATATGAATAACCATGGTTTGAGACCACATAGATTCGATAAACCATCCGGTTTGAAACACCATGATAAAGGCTGCTGCATCTGTTGCTCCATGGTTGTAGCCATGACCTAAAATCATAGGAACAACAAGGAAGTAAAGAAGCATGTAGGTAATAATATCAAATACAGATGAAATTGGACCAATCCAGGCCATAAAGCGCATGATAGAGTTTGCTTCCCAGATACGAGGTTTCTTGAGGAATTCCTTGTCGACATTGTCAAAAGGAAGGGCGATACAAGAAAGATCATAGATAAGATTGAGCACAATCAAATGAACGGGAGCCATTGGAAGGAAAGGCAAAAAGATGCTGGCAAAGAGAAGAGAGAAGATGTTCCCGAAGTTAGAAGAGACCGTCATCTTGATGTACTTGGTCATATTGGCATAGACCTTGCGGCCTTCGACCAAGCCTTTTTCAAGAACCATCAAGTCCTTATCTAGAAGGATGACATCTGCTGTTTCCTTGGCAATATCCACAGCGGTATCCACGGAGATCCCAACGTCTGAGACCTTCATGGATGGAGCATCGTTGATCCCATCTCCCATGTAACCAACCTTGTGGCCATTATTCTTGAGGCAGAGGATGATCCGCGCTTTTTGATCTGGTGATAGTTTGGCAAAGACCGTTGTTGTTTCCACAACTTGTGCTAACTCTTGGTCTGTCATCGTATCGATTTCGCTTCCCAAAAGAATCCGCTCGACATCTAGTCCTACTTTTTCACAGACAGCTTGGGTGACCTTTTCATTGTCCCCAGTTAAGATCTTGGTGGTTACCCCATACTCTGCAAGAGCTTTGATCGCTGGAGCTGCAGAAGGTTTTGGTGGATCAAGAAAGGCAAGGTAACCGGTTAGGATCATGTCTCGTTCATCTTCAACACTAAAGATGTCATTTTCGTCCAAGTCGGTTTTGTAGCTGACGCCCAAAACACGAAGACCTTGTTCATTTAACTGAGCAACTTCAGCGAGGACCTCTTGACGGACTTCATCTGTCAGGCGTTTAATCTCCCCCTTGTACTCAACATAAGTCGACACAGAAAGCATTTCTTCCAAGGCACCCTTGGTCACCATGCTGACCACACCGTCTTCATCTTTGACAATGACACTCATGCGACGACGTTCAAAATCAAAGGGCAATTCATCAATCTTATGGAAGGTTTGATCCAGATCGCGAACGATTTCATGTTTCTTGGCTTCTTTCTGGGTCCGATTGATAATCGCTCGGTCCATCAAATTTTTTAACCCGGTTTGGAAATAGGAATTCAAGTAAGCCCGACGAAGAACTGATAGATCCAATTCGCCATGGATATCAAGCGGATACTCCAAAACGATTTCATCTTGGGTCAAGGTACCTGTCTTATCTGTACACAAAATATCAATAGCCCCAAGGTCTTGAATGGCATTGAGTTTTTTGATAACGACTTTTTCCTTGGCCATGATGATGGAGCCCTTAGCAAGACTCGCTGTAATAATCATCGGCAGCATTTCCGGAGTCAAACCAACCCCAACGCTGAGGGCAAAGACACCCGCTTCTAACCAGTCACCATCTGTGAGACCATTGATCACAAAGACAACGGGCACCATCACTAACATGAGCCGAATCAAGAGCCAAGAGATGGTATTCATTTCTCTCTCAAATGAGGTTGGTTCGTCATAGGTGTTGATGGTTTGCTCAATAGCGCCCATCATGGTTTCATCCCCCACGACCAAGACCAAGGCTGTCGCCCGTCCGGAGATGACATTGGTCCCCATAAAGGCCAAACTTTCACTTTCCAAAAGACTATCTAGATTTTGACTGTCGGCTTTTCTGAGACAAACCTTTTCAACAGCATCACTTTCCCCTGTGAGACCAGATTGTTGGACAAAAAAGTCACGTGAATCGATCAAGACCACATCTGCTGGAATCATATCGCCGGCACTTAGTTTGATCACATCTCCTACGACGATTTCATCGATCGGAATTTCTTGTTCTGATCCATCACGCAGAACGGTCGCTGTATTGACAATCATACGTGATAGGTTGCTAGCTGCTTTGTCGCTCCGCAATTCTTGAATGAAGCGGATACCACCAGAGATCATGACCAAGGTCACAATGATGATGGAAGTCGTTGGATCCTGTTCACCTGGTTTTGCTAGCCAGACATTGGTGATGAAGGAAACCAGCGCAATGACCAACAAAATCACCGTAAAAGGATTGATGATCGATTCGTAGATCTTTTTGATCATGGAATCTTCTTGACCTTTTGTGATGACATTTTCGCCATAAATATCGCGGTTTTCTTCTACTTGATCGTCAACTAAACCAAGGGCACTGGTTTTGTAGGTGGCAAAGGTGCTTTCAAGTGGTTCTTGAAGAGCAGCAATGAGTCTTTCTTTATTTGTTTGCATTGGTATCTCCTTTTTCAATCAGGAGCCAATCACTTTTAGAGTCCCTACGACACAAATCAGCGATTGGCTGGTTCGGTGCGGTTCGGGATGATCGTCGATTTGTATCATAGCTCTCTCCTTTCTCTTTTCTTGGTAAGGCATAAAAAAGAGTCCTACCCTCGATCGGTAGGACTCATGAAACTCGTCATTTATTTTTCAATCAAAACTCTCAAAAAACTGACCGTCCAAGCTTTAGCTCCGCAAGGCAATGAAATGAGCTTAGTCTTGACCTTTGCGATCAGGACTGTTGACCAACGGGTAGTGTCTCCACTGCTTTGCGGTAGTCATCCGTATCCTTGTGGTAGCCTCACCTACCGTATTTCGAGTTTATTGTACTCCTTCACTTACAGAAAGTCAACACTTATTTGTGAAAAGTTTCCACCAAGCGTTTGGTGATTTCTTCAATGAGGGTGAAAGGGGCTGCTACATTGAGGCGAGCATGCAAGTTTCCTTCTTTTCCAAAATCTGTTCCACGGTTCAAAATCAATTTGGCTTGGTCATGAATTTTAGCATGCAGCTCATCATCGGTATAAGGATAGGCTGAAAAGTCCAACCAAAGAAGATAAGTTCCTTGGGGTTTCATGACACGGATTTTGGTCTTTTCATGCAATTCATCAACCACATAGTCAATGTGTTTTTCAAAGACTTGCTTGAGCTCCGTCAACCAAGGTTTACCATGGCGATAGGCTGCTTCTGTTGCAATATAGCCCAAGCCTGAGATTTCATGTTGGTTATTAGCCAATTGCCGTTGTTTAAAAGCCGTACGAAGCTTTGGATTTTCAATGACCACATAGGAATTTTTTGTTCCTGCAATATTGAAAGTCTTGGTTGCACTGGTTAAGATCAAGCTGAAGTCTTTAAAGCTTGGATCAACTGTGTTAAAGCTGGTATGACGGTGGCCAAACAAGGCCAAATCTTGGTGGATCTCATCTGAAACGAGAAGGACACCATGTTTTTGACAGAGGTGGCCGATTTTTTCCAAGACTTCACGATCCCATACACGGCCTCCAGGATTGTGCGGATTACACAAAACATAGAGTTTCACCTCTTGCTCCACAATGTCTTTTTCCAGCTGATCAAAATCAATTTGGAAAAGACCATCCTTTTCAATTAATGAATTTTCGATTAATTTTCGATGATTGAGCTTGACACTTCGGGCAAATGGAGGATAGACCGGCGTATTGATTAAGACAGCATCCCCTTCCTTGGTGAAGGCTTGAATAGCTGTTGAAATGGCTGGAACAACACCTTCGATAAAGACGACAGCTTCCTTTTCAAAGGAATAGCCATGCTCTTCTTTTTCCCAATCAAGGATAGACTGGTAGAGGCTATCCGATGCATAGGTGTAGCCATAGACCATTTGGTCTGCATAGCCGATAACTGCTTCTCGTACTTCTGGAATGACATTAAAATCCATGTCCGCGATCCAAGCCGGGATGATTTCTGGATCTGTCTCTGTTTCTTTCCACTTGTAAGTATGGTGGGTCAAGCGATTCGGTAAAGTCGTGAAATCATATTTGGTCATCTTAAGCCTCCAATGCTTGTTTCAAATCTTCAATCAAATCATCCGCATCTTCGATTCCGATGGACAACCGAAGAAGATCATCTGTCAAACCATATGAATGGCGAACTTCTGCAGGAATGTCCGCATGAGTCTGAGTGGTAGGATAAGTGATCAAACTTTCAACTCCGCCAAGGCTTTCTGCAAAGGTAAATACTTGAAGGGAATTCAACAAGTTAGGAATTTTTTTCTCATCTTGAATTTTAAAGGAGACCATTCCACCTTTTCCAGTGTAGAGGACTTCTTTGACCTGAGGGGAGGTTTTCAAAAACTCGACCACCTTGCGAGCATTCTCTGTGGAGCGCTCCATCCGAATAGAAAGCGTCTTGAGACCACGGATCAACAGATAGCTGTCAAATGGGGAAAGAACAGCACCTGTCGTGTTCAAATTGTAAAAGAGTTTGTCATACAAGTCTGCATCATTTGTCACGACAACACCAGCCAAGACATCGTTGTGACCAGCCAGGTACTTGGTTGCTGAATGAAGAACAATATCCGCTCCCTCTTCAATTGGACGTTGATAGATCGGGCTATAGAAGGTATTGTCCACCACGACTTTGGCACCTTTTGCATGGGCCAATTTAGCTAAATGAGCAATATCAAATTCCAACATCAATGGATTGGTTGGTGTTTCAATATAGAGGACATCCACCGGATCGTTATCTAGATGGTGGATCAGTTCTTCTTCTGTATTGGCATAGGTGAAAGAGAAACGACCTTCTTGTTCTTGTTGGTTAAACCAGCGGAAAGAACCGCCATAAAGGTCACGAACGGCTAAGACTTTTGAACCAACTGGGAAAATGCTAAAAGCAAGCACGATGGCTGACATTCCAGAGCTTGTCGCCAAAGCATAGTCTGCACTTTCGATAGCTGCCAAAGTCTTCTCAGCTGTTGCGCGTGTTGGATTTTTCGTACGGGTATAGTCAAAACCTGTAGACTGACCAAATTCTGGGTGTTGGTAAGTCGTAGAGAAATGCAAAGGAGTTGTCAAAGCTCCCGTTGCTTTATCCGACTTGATTCCTGCCTGTGCCAAAATCGTATTGATATTGCGTTTTTTACTCATATTGCCCTCCGATAAACATTCAATCTAACTGATTACTATTTTATCACTATTATGAGGAGAGCGGTTTTCCCATTTTCAAGACCTAGCTATAGTTTCAAACTATAAGAAAAGACTGGTCATTTATGTCCAGCCTGAGAATATATACAAACAGTTCTTCTTTACAAATCTAAGAAATTCTAAAAAAATTTATACGTTAGAATTATTCAATCATCTACTGAAACTTTCCGCTGTGAGAAAAGTGCCTGAAACAATAACGTTTCAGGCACTCGGAATTATTGAGACCTTAGGCTCAATAATTAGTCATGGAACTTCTTCGATGTTCGCTGACGTCCGTACTCACTTAAGGAAAGTTTTTAAGATAACTCTGTCCTCAATCAGAGACTGGACATAAATGTCCAGTCTCTGATTTATTTAATGCGGAATTTTTGTCTGAGACGTGCAGCTTGACCTCCGATAAAGCGGTCAAAATACCGTAGCCATAATCCTAAGGCTCCATAGATAACAACTCCTAATCCGCCAATGACGATGATATAAATCATGCTCGATACACGGCCATTTGGTGGGAAAATCCAGCCCAAAATCAAACCAGCGATCAAGACTCCAAGTAGCATCACCACGGTCAGAATGGAACCAAGCAAGGTCCGCTTGAAGACGATGGTTCGATTAAACTGAGTGATGGTTTGGATCTCTCGATACATGAGAACGATTGGCACCATTAACGCAATGGTCGTTGACAAAAGTGGTCCATAAGAACGAAAAACCAAAATAAATGGAATTTGTAGGACCAATTTCACCACTACACCATAAAGGAAGTAGCGGATGGCCTTACGATTTTGAAAGAGGGCTTGAATCATCGGAGACAAGACTGTGTAAAGACCGAGAATTACGGTCTGCAACATTGCTACGATGAAGAGCCCTAAGGCCAAGCCATCTGGTTGCCCATAAAATACCGTATAAAGTGGTTTTGCGACTGCTACTGCACCAAAGGTGGCTGGAAGCAAGAAAGCGAGCAACATGGTCAAGTTATCCTGTACGAGCTTCCCAGCCGCTTTTAGATCCCCCTTCACATAATTCTCTGTCAAAAGAGGAATCCCAACTCCCCCAATCGAAGTCGCTACTGCGATCAAGATCATGGTAATTTTGTTTGGATTAGCAGAGAAATAACTAAACATGACCAAGAGCTGCTTTTGACTATAGTCTGTAAACCAAGACATGACATTGATAAAGGTCATCTGGTCAACAATTTGGAAGAGCTGAATCGCGGAACCTGTGATAATAAAAGGAATGGCCTCACGAATCGTATCGATCAAGAGAGCCCGAGTATCAATCCCTTCACTTCCCTCTTGCTTTCTAAAAATAGAAGAGAGCAAGCCTGTCTTTGCAAGGTAATAAAAGAGCACCAGAAGGCTCGCTCCCATACCGATAAAGGCCGCAAAGGTCGACTGCGTCACAGCCTGCACATAGTCTCCTGAGCCAATCTTCATAATGAAGAAGGTCGTGAGCAACATCCAGATGACCCGGATCACTTGTTCAGCGATCTGGCTAATGGCGTAAGGCTTCATGTTGTTAAAACCTTGGAAAAATCCCCGAATGACACTCATCGAAGGAAAGATCAAGACAGCCCAAGAAAGGCTCTGCATGATCGGAATCAACTCTTTTCCCCCACCTGAAAGACTCGCAAAGACAGGAGACAAAAGATACATGAGAATGGCAAATCCTAGGCCTAGAATTCCCATAAATTTCAAGAAGCCCCGAATCAAGGCAAAGCTATGATCGGCTTGGTCCCGGGTATTGTACTTGGCTACTTGCTTGGCAACAGCTACAGGCACTCCGGCTGTCGAAATCAAGAGAAACCAAGCATAGATATTGTAGCCCATTGTAAAAAGACCATTGGCTTGTGGCCCATATTTTCCCATCCAAATATACCAAGGAATAATATAAGCGGCTCCTAGCAAACGGCTGATAAAGTTGCTGGCTGTCATCCAGGCAGTCCCGCGTAGCATCTGGGCTTGCTGGTCATTTTGTTCGTGACTCATTGGTGTCCTCTTTCGTTTCTTCTTCTCTTCATTATAAACTTTTCCATGACACTTGTAAAATAGGGACTTTAGGTTTACAATAGTTTTATGATTACAATTGAACAAACCCTCAACATTTTAAAACAAGACCAAAATTTCCGAGAAGTTCTAGTAAATGGTGAATACTACTACCATCTAGAAGGAACAAGTTTTGATGCTATTAGCTATGATAGCCGGAAGATTTCTGCTAGCACCCTCTTTTTTGTCAAAGGGGCCAACTTCAAAAAAGAATACCTGGAACAGGCTATTTCTAATGGACTCGGCTTTTATGTCTCTGAAAAAGATTATGAAGTTGGTATTCCTGCCATTCTCGTCAATGATATCAAGCAGGCCATGAGCTTAATTGCTATGGAGTTTTATGGGCACCCTGAGAAACAATTAAAACTATTGGCCTTCACAGGGACTAAGGGAAAGACAACAGCGGCCTATTTTGCTTACCATATTTTGAAACAAAGTCACCGACCAGCTATGCTGTCTACCATGAATACGACACTGGATGGTAAAAACTTCTTTAAATCGACCCTGACAACGCCAGAGAGTTTGGATCTTTTTGCCATGATGGCTGAGGCAGTAGCCAATGATCGGACCCACCTCATTATGGAAGTTTCCAGTCAAGCTTATCTGGTCAAACGGGTTTACGGTCTGACCTTTGACGTTGGTGTTTTTCTCAACATCAGTCCAGACCATATTGGACCGATTGAACACCCAACTTTTGAGGATTATTTCTACCACAAACGTCTCCTCATGAAGAATAGCCAAGCCGTTGTCATCAATAGTGATATGGATCATTTCCAAGTTTTAGCGGACCAAGTCGCGAACCAAGACCACGATTTTTATGGAAGCCAGTCTGAGAATCAAATTGAAAACTCCAAAGCTTTCAGCTTCTCAGCCACTGGTAAATTAGCTGGAAACTATGATATCCAACTGATTGGACATTTCAACCAAGAAAATGCTGTAGCAGCAGGTCTTGCCTGTCTTCGTCTAGGTGCGAGCCTCGAGGATATCCAAAAAGGGATTGCTAAGACGCGAGTTCCAGGCCGAATGGAAGTCTTGACTCAGGAAAACGGCGCTAAGGTCTTCATTGACTACGCCCATAATGGAGATAGCTTGAAAAAACTGCTCTCAGTTGTCGAAACCCATCAAACGGGGACCATTTCACTAGTTCTCGGATCAACTGGGAATAAAGGAGAGAGCCGCCGCAAAGACTTTGGCTTACTCTTAAAAGACCATCCTGAAATCCAAGTCTTCCTCACAGCGGATGATCCCAACTATGAAGATCCTTTGGCTATCGCTGAAGAGATTAGTAGTTTTATCACGCGCCCTGTCGAGAAAATCGCAGATCGCGAGCAAGCCATTCAAGTGGCTATGGCAACAACCAGCAAGCCTGAAGATGCCGTCATTATCGCCGGAAAAGGAGCGGACTGCTACCAAATCGTCAATGGCGTAAAAGAAGAGTATCCAGGTGATGCTACCATCGCTGAACGTTATCTATAATTAAACGAAACAAGGCTAGGAAGTTTTCCTAGCCTTGTTTATTGTTTGATAAACATCAATCTTTCCTTATCCAAGTCCACTGCTAATTCATATTTGCCTTCATCATTTTTGCGGATATAGCCTAAGACTTCTAAACTATCGACAAAGATATCTCTGCGCTTTTGCTGGACTACTTCTTTTTTGAGAAATTTGAGCAAAAAGCTAGTCATATACTTGAGAGCATACTCGGGATTAACATCTCCCAAGATGGCATAAAGCTTTTCTTGATCCTCCGTCAAAGGGTATTGGTGTTTCACCTTGTAGAAGTAATTGGAAAGTGTCTGTGCATGTCGTTCGAAGTCAGTCTCCTCTATGAGAATTGCTGCATTAGTCGTGTTGCGGAGTTCTGTTTGGAAGACCTTGGCTTTTAATTCTTGATAAACTGCACTGTCCTCTCGAACAAAGACCTCTTGATCCAGTTCAACTCGATCAGTTGACTCTAAGAAAGGCAAATTGAGAGTGTAGCGTTTATTTTCTCGAAGGATGAAGCCCGCTTTGATATATTCCTCCATCAGCTTATCCACTGGTTGATCAGGAAATTGGGACTTGATTTGCCGCAGGATCACATCGTCGTGCTGGTCCAAATAGTTGACCAAGTCCTTGAAAAATGGCTGACGTGTCAAACGTGTAGGATTAATGATTGTAATCATCCAAATACCTTTCTTTAAACTCTAGCTGTGGTGATTGGGCTAACTGACTAGGATTGGTCCCGAGCTGATCCAAAGGAACGGCTAGGCCAAGTTCCTTGTAGTAATCCAGCCAGAACGGACTAATCTCCTCTTCCTCATCTCCAAACTTCATGGGAATGGTCTCAAAAATAGGAAGTAGTTCAGCGATGAACTGGGAACAATAGAAACCATCTCCATCCGGATAAAAGGAAGCATTGTAGGGAGCCCCTAAAAGACTCTCTGCCCGCTTTTTGACCTCTTTGAGATCGATTCCTGGATAGCGATAAAGGTCATATGCTTTCCCGTCTTCAAAGAAATCTTCAGGGGATTGGGCAAGGACGCCACCTTCTACAGTGGCATGATAAATGAATCCGTCCAAAAAGATAGCTACATGGCTATAGTTGCCAGTAGAGGCCTGAATGGCCTGCCCCATTTCTGTGTCTTCTCTAACAAAGATTAAATCACCATTTTCTAGCACGATCTCCTCCTAGCAAAAAAGGAGTCGAAACTCCTTTTAACGATGGGTTTCCCCATTTATCATTAAGCATTAAAGCTTTCAGTCAATTGAGGAACCACTTGTTTCTTACGTGAAACGGCACCTGGAAGGAAAGCGTGGTTGTTTTCAAGTTTGAAGTTGAAAGCTGCTTCTACCTTGTCCATGTTGGCACCAAGAGCCAAGATTTCTGAGTTTGAGTTGACGATATCTGTAATCATCAAAACAAAGTCAGAGTATCCGTTAGCTGCATTGGCAGCTTGGATAGCTGCTTCGATTTCAGCTTGGCGTTCCAAAACTTCCGCAATATCAACTGTGTTCACTTGAGCCACACGAACGTTGTTTCCGTTCAATTCAAAAGTCTTAGCATCGATATCGATCAATTCTTCTGCTGATTTGCTTGCCAAGTTGGTACCAGCCTTGAGCATGGCAAGACCGTATTCTTCCAAGTTGACACCAGCCAATTCAGCCAATTCAGGCGCAATGACTTTATCAGATGGGTGTGTTGTTGGAGATTTCAAAAGGAGGGTATCTGAAATCAAACCTGAAAGCATCAAACCTGCCAATTCTTTTGGCACTGCTACACCGTGTTCTTTGAACATGCGGTAAACGATAGAAGATGCTGATCCAACTGGTTCCAAACGCATGTAAAGTGGGCTAGCAGTTTCAAAGTTAGCCACACGGTGGTGATCCACCACACCATATACTTCTACTTCAGCGATATCTGAAACAGATTGTTGGAATTCATTGTGGTCCGTCAAGATGACTTGCTCTGCACCTTCTGCTTTAGCTGATGTGACGACGCGTGGTGCTTCCACACCAAAATAGTCCAATACGAAAGCTGTTTCTTCATTTGGAGTTCCAAGAGCCACTGCTTCTGTATCCAAACCATAAGCTTCTTTTGCAAGATAAGCAAAAGCTACAGATGAGCCGATAGCATCTGAGTCAGGATTTTGGTGACCAAAAACGAGAATTTTTGACATGTTTCTACCTCTTTATTTCATTTATAGATTCACTCTATTTTAGCACGTTTTGCCATTTAAAGAAAGGGAATAGTTGTGCATTTCAATAGAAAAGACAGCTGGAAGGCCCAACTGTCTATACTTTTTATCCTTTGACCCGTTTCAGGTAATCTTGGTAACTTTCTGTTTCCATCAAATCTTTTGCATTTTGGACCCGTTCTTTTGTCGGTGGTTTCACACCCTCCAATTTGTACGGAATTCCCAATTCACGCCATTTGAATTCCCCCATAGTATGGTAAGGAAGGATCTCAAATTTATCGACATTTTTAAGGGTTTTAACAAATTTTCCAAGTTCGATCAAGTCATCATCTCGGTCTGTCAAACCTGGCACCAAAACGTGACGAATCCAGACTGGTTTTCCAATATCAGATAGGTACTTGGCACAAGCTAGAATCGTTTTATTGGTATGGCTGGTCACAATTTTGTGACGTTCATCATTGATTTCCTTGATATCAAGAAGCACCAAGTCTGTCACTGCCATCAAGCGGTCAAATTTTTCCAAATAACGAGGCGTATTCCGGAAAGGAAGAGCACAGGTATCCAAAGTACAATGAATGCCCAACTCTTGAGCCTTGGTAAAAAGTGCAATCAAAAAGTCAATCTGCAAGAGGGCTTCTCCACCACTGACCGTGATTCCCCCTTTTTCGCCCCAAAATCCACGATAACGGAGGGCTTCTTCTAGGACATCATCCACGGTCCGTTCACGGGACTTGTTGGTTTCCATTGCCCAAGTATCTGGATTGTGGCAGTATTGGCACCGCATTTGACACCCTTGAAGAAAGACAATAAAGCGGATCCCAGGCCCGTCTACTGCCCCAAAACTTTCTGTTGAGTGTACCATTCCTGTTACTTTTCCATAGTCAACTGTTTCATTTTCCATTGAGGAACCTCTTCTCTTGAAAACGTTTTATGGTTTTATTATAACACGATTCCATCTATTTTAAAGAGTTTAAGCTTCTTTTTGAAAAGAAACTGTTCTTTTCAGTAGTTTTCATTGTCCTAGTACAGTTTCCAATATGGAACTATCTGTCCTGTATTTTAGGAGAAAAAAAGGAGCCAGCGACTCCTTTTTTAGATCTTTCTTTTGAAAACGTTAGTAAGTCTTTTTCTTCTTGTAGAAGACAAGACTCATCGTAGCTACTGCCACTCCAAAAAGGGCTAGATAGCTTGTTTCTTGTCCAGTAGATGGAAGGATTTTCCGTTTACCTGGTGTCTTGGTTTCTGTTGTAGCCTCTTCCTTGTCGTCTTGCTTCTCATCTTCGTTCTTGCCCTTCTCTTTGCTTTCAGCTGTTGAACTCTTTTGTTCATTGGCTTGAGTCTGATGAGGGACTAGTTGAGATCCTGTATTCGATGAAGAAGGGCTGGTTTGATCCGTTGGTTGTCCTGTATTTCCTTGTTGATCATCCGTCGGCGTTCCTGGAGTTTGTGCTCCACTAAAGTCGATTTGGACCAAGACAGGATCATGGTCTGATGCACGACCGTGTTCCTTCATAAAGGAAGCATTGATATGGACTGGTTCAAACCTTGCTTTTGCTGCCATGTTGTTTGAGATAAAAATGTTATCCAAAACTTGATTGCTTCCACGGTAGAAATAAGAATAGCGATCCCCTGCATCATGTTGGGCCATTAAGTTTGTTAGTTCGTTGCCAGCAAGGATCTGCGCCGTGGTTGAGAAATCGTAGTCATTAAAATCACCCGTCAAAACGAAGGTGGTCTTCGGATTTTGCTTCAAGCCTTCTTGAACGAATTGATGGATGACACTAGCTTGTGCTTCACGAGTTGGCAAGGTATGTTCCACTGCTGGTTGGCTTGCCCCATAAATAGCATCATCTCCGATTTTTGATTTCAAGTGATTGGCAATCACCACAACTGGTTGGCCTTTGAATTCAAACTCAACGGCTAGAGACTTGCGAGTATGATCAAACGATGGATCGCTAGGGGCAATCCGAGCTGGGTTTTTAACCAGGTGTCCCTTGTCAAATTGTGCTGCTTCGTTGCTAGTTGCTGCCTCTTTTTTGGCTAAGCTCACGCGTTCTGGATTGTAGAGAATTCCCAAGCGAATATTGGAACCTGGCTTTCCACCGTCAGCGCCATCTACTGGAGCAACCTCCGTATACTCATAACTCTTGCCACCCAATTCCTTGATCCGACTAGCTAGTTTGCGTCCACTTTCAACACCACTGGTCGTCCCGTCATCCACACTGCCATTATTGTCCTGCACTTCGATCAAAGTGATAATATCCGGATTGTGAATTTCATGGATAAAGGAATTGGCAATCAGCGTCACCTTATCCTCTGGCGTTTCATTTTTGGCATTGTTGGCCGAGAAATTTTCAATATTATAGGAAGCGATGGTCAGCTTGTCCTCACTTGGTTGGGTTTGAGCTGCTTGACGCTGCAAGCCGCCATCTTGGACTGTCAACTGTTGAGTGGGCTCTACTTTATAAAAGCTATTCCGATAAGTCACCACTCCTGTCACATCTTCTACAAAGTAATCTTTGGCTTTTGCGACAAACTGATTACCAACATAAATCGGGATCGTCGCTGTATTTTGCGCATGTGGCCGTAGATTCAGACCTCCAATATTGTTTAAAGGAAGGCCTGTAAAATCTTCTCCCAATACATAGATATCTCCTTTATACTGGGGACCTAGAACATGCGGTTTCTTTACCACAGTGAGCATGCCTTCCAGACTTTCCCAATAATCGAGGGCATCGGTTTCTGGAGCATAAGCAGTTGGATTAGTCTTCACCTCTGCCGGCATCCCTGCAGTGATATTCACAGCTTCTGGAAGTGGGGCTGTCCCGTCTTTTGTGATCCAAGCATCAACCAACATGGTTACCGTTAAACTATTCGTCGGTTCCTTAAAGGTCTTCCCAGCTCCCAAGGTGACTTCTTCCATATAACCTTCCTTGACAGTACCGGTAATTTTTACCTTGTCACCGATCTTGACCTTGTATTTAGAAACTACATAAATCCCATCTGAAGTCCGACTATTACCATCCGATTCAATGTCTTGAGCATAAAAACCATAGCGGTCTGTTTTGGTCACGACCGCATTTTTGATGGCTACCTTTTGGCCTTCAAGTGGAGAGCGTTGCGCTTCCCCTTGAATCTCCCCAATCTTAACCGTTTTCTCTTCGGTATCCTCCGAGGAACTGCTAGATATCTCTCCTCTATCACTCGAAGCTCTCATCGTAGCTTCTGTAGTTGTTGTTGCGGAAGTCGAATGATTTGTCAAGCCTTCCTCGCTACTAGTGTTCGTCACAAGTGCTGGCTCTGAAGTCGAAGCTGTGGTCTCGTCAGCAACTACCGTGAAGGCACTGTTAAAGACCCCCAACTGACTAACCAATAAGGTAGCTACTGCTAATAATCGAATCTTTTTTCCGTTATTTCTCATGCTTCTCTCCATCCCTAAAAAGTTTTCCTCTTTTATTATAAGGGAATGATTTTACATTTTCAAGCGCTTTCAAAAATATTTTTCAAAAAAACACTTCAACCCAATAAGAAAGAAATCTTGATTTCACCAATCGATAATCGCGATAAGATCTTACTGGATCTTGGAAAAGACCAACACGTGGTAACGGTCCGTTCCCAAGTTCACCTAGCAGACGGTCGGCAATTCCAGTTCACCGAAAGCCGTCGCAAATTAGACAAGTTTCATTTTGTCGACTATGCAGAGCGGAGGAAATAAAAAAAATCGGTTCAGAAAAACCTTCTGAATCAATTTTTTAGAATATGGACAAATTGCATTTACATAAAACAACCTAAGTGATGTTGAAAAATCAAAAATATATACTATTAGGTTCATTTCAATAGAAACTTTTCGCCGTGAGAAATGTGCCTGAAGTACAATTATTTCAGGCACACGGGAGTTTTGAGACCTTAGGCTCAAAACTAAGT
>NZ_KV834646.1:0-37961 GCF_001837905.1 Streptococcus sp. HMSC076C09 | reverse complement strand
CTTCGAAGTTCGCTGACGTCCGTACTCACCTAAGAAAAGTTTCTAAGATGACTTTGTCATCATTTGAAAGGATGGAGTTCCCATCCTTTTATTTTATCCTAAGACCAATTCATCACTCACCAAAGTTTCACCACTGTTTTGTTGGAAGAGGCGCATCAAATCTTCAACCGTTAGGTTTTTCTTTTCTTCTCCTTTGACGTCGACAACGATCTTGCCTTGGTAGAGCATGATCAAGCGGTTGCCGTATTCGATAGCATGGTTCATATCATGCGTAATCATCAAGGTTGTCAAATCATGGCTTTCCACGATCTTTTGTGTCAATTCCATGACCATTTCACTGGTCTTGGGATCAAGCGCTGCGGTATGTTCATCCAGAAGCAAGAGTTTGGGTTTAACCAAGGCTGCCATGACCAAAGTCAAAGCTTGACGTTGCCCACCAGATAGATATTGAGTATCGACTTTGAGACGGTTCTCTAAACCAATATTCAGTTCCTTCAAGGCTTCACGAAATAATTCGCGATCCTTCTCCCGAACGCCCCAGCTCAAACCACGAGATTTTCCACGACGTTGGGCAATGGCCATATTTTCTTCAATGGTCAAACGAGAAGCCGTCCCCATTTTAGGATCTTGGAAGACACGCGCAATATCCTTAGCACGCTTCCGAACACTCGTATTTTTAATGGAGTTACCTTCTAGCAAGATATCCCCTTCATCCACGACTAGATTTCCTGCCAAGATGTTCATCAAGGTTGATTTCCCAGCTCCATTTCCACCGATAACCGAAATGAAATCTCCTTCTTCCACTTGGAGATCCAAGCCTTTTAAGACATGGTTTTCATTAACCGTTCCTGCTTCAAATGTCTTATGAATGCCTTCAATTGATAATAATGTTGCCATACTTTTCTCCTACTTATTTCCTAACTTCAATCCACGAACACGAAGACGTTTTTGCGCCTCAGGAGCGAACAAGACAATCGCAAGCAAGATCGCATTGAAGAGACGGACCATATTTTGATCGAGATTTGGGATCTCGTAAATATTTAAGATAATCAAACGGTAAACAATGGCTCCAACCCCGATTGAAAGCAAGCGCCAACCAATGGTCAATTCGTGGATCAAAACTTCAGCGATAATCACAGCACTCAAGCCGACTACGATCGTCCCTGTCCCAGAAGTCACATCTGAGAAACCATCATTTTGTGCAAACATGGCTCCACACAGGGCAATCAATCCATTTGAAATCATGTAGCCCAACATCTTCATGTTATCTACATTGACCCCGTTGGCCTCACTCATTGGAATGTTATCACCAGTCGAGCGCAAAACCAAGCCAAGTTGCGTCTTCATTAAGAGGGTCAATAAGATACAGACGATGATCAAGCAAGAAATGCTAATCAAAAAGACAGCTTCTTCATTAGAAAGACCTAATTTCATCACACTCTTGAAAATGGTACTAGAATCTCCGATAGAAAGGTTAGGAACCCCTCCCATGATTTTGATATTGATAGAGTAGAGACCGGTCAAAGTGACAATCCCTGTCAAGAGGGCTGGAATTTTCATTTTTGTATGGAGAATTCCAGAGACCAATCCTGCGATCATTCCGGCTAGGAAGCCTAAAAAGGTTGCAAGCCAAGGATTTCTTCCGGCTTGAATTTGGGATGCTACAACTGCTGCCCCAAGTGGAAAGGCTCCTTCTGCCGTCATATCAGCAATATCTAAAATTCGAAATGTTAAGTAAACACCGATCGCCATGATCGACCACAATAAACCTTCTGATAAACTTGATAAAACAAAATTCATCTCAAACCTCCTATTTTTCTACCTTCAACGAGCTAATATCAATTCCAAGCTCTTTAGCCATCTCTTTATTGGTATGCAATTCTAATTTTTCAGGTGTTTCAACTGCGACTTTTCCAGGTTTCTCACCCTTCATGATGCGAACAGCCATCCGAGCAGCTTGTCTTCCCAATTCCTCATAATCAGTACCAAAGTTGTACAAACCACCAGTAGCCACCATCTCAGCAGACCCACCAAAAACTGGCACCTTATGGCTGATAGAAACCTGTTTTACAGTGTCCATTGTAGAAGAGATAATATTGTCCGTCGGAACAAAGACGATATCTGCCTCTGACATGATACTGTCTGCTGCAGCTTTCACATTGTTACTATCAAGAATTGTTTTTTCAACCACTTGATAGCCCTTAGCTTCTAGGATCTTCTTCGCATTGTCTTTTTGGACGACGGAGTTAGGCTCACTTTGCGTATAGAGAATCCCAACTGTTTTCGCCGTTGGAAGCACTTGCTTAATCATGTCTACCTGTGTAGCGATCGCATCTTCTGACTGGTCACTTGTCCCTGTGATATTGCCACCTGGTTCTTTCAAGTTTTTCACCAATTTCGCTACCAAAGGATCTGTGACAGCTGAGAAGACAATAGGTGTTGATTTAGTGGTATTAGCCAAACTTTGTGCAGAAGGGGTTGCAATCGCAAAAACTAGATCACTTTCTTCTGCCAATTGTTTAGAAATATTTTTCAGATTTCGTTGCTCCCCTTGAGCATTTTGGAAATCGATCTGAATATTTTTCCCATCTACATAGCCTTCTTTTTTCAACTCCTCGATAAAGCCTTTTCGTGTCGCATCGAGCGACTTATGGGTGATGTACTGGGAAATCCCAATTCGAAAGACATTGTCTTTTTTAGTATCCTTTAGATTGTGTAAGGTCACCAATGATGTTAACAGAAGTCCTACAACCAGGACAGGTGCTAGCAATTTTTTCACTACTTTCATTTATTGACTCCTTTTCTGCAAAATAAACAAAAAATCCGCTTAGATGATACTCTAAACGGATGCTTGAAATTCTCCAACAAGTTACAAAACCTCGGTCCATTTAGATACTAGCTCTATGGACCATCATCAAAAATCTTAGCCACATAGATACAAACAAATTGCTTGGGTTGTTTGCATCCATGAGATCATGTCTACAAACACTATCTAAAGTAGCTAAAGTAAAATTTTTGAGTTGAAATGGCTTGTTGCTTCATGTTTATTTTCTGCTTTCTTTTTTTATGGGTATTATCTTACCTTAATTTTTTTTGGCTGTCAAGACTATTTCAGAAATTTTTGAAATTTTTTGAAAATTCAACTGTTCCTGACAAGAAAAAAACAGAGGCTGGAACACGTCCAAGCCTCTATTTTTTAATCTTCTTTTGATTTTGTTTCTTCATCTTCCTCGACGATTTCAGAAATTTCAACTTTCACCTTGGTCACACGACCATTTTTTACTTTGTCATTTGTCAAAATGAGGTGTTTCTTTTGACTATCGACTTCACAGCTGAGTCGCTCTTTCAAGGTTGGAATTCGCCCAACCTCTGTCAGATAATACCCTGCAATGGTATCCACATCATCACTTTGCAACTCAACATCAAAATATTCGTTAAAGTCATTTAGTGACATGGCTCCTTGTACGACATAGGTATTGTCCGCAATTTCAAAGACATCAATTTCTGCTTTGTCAGTCTCATCGTCAATTTCACCGACGATTTCTTCCAAGAGGTCTTCAAGAGTAACCAAACCAGACATCCCACCATATTCATCAAGCAGAATAGCCATTTGATTTTGGGTATTGCGCAATTCCTTCAAAAGATCATCCACAAAAATAGTCTCTGGAACAAACAAAGGTTCTTGTAAAATCTTTCTTAAGACAATATTATCAAAGCCATTGATAAATCCTTCGTTCAAGAGACGTTTGGTATGGATGAGACCGATGACATTGTCCTTGTCATCATCATAGACAGGAATCCGTGAAAAGTTTTGCTTAAGGATACTTTCAATGATTTCTTTGGTATCATCATTGATATCAACCATGAAGGCATCCGTCCGTGGCACCATGACTTCACGCGCTACCATTTCATCTAATGAAAAGATCCCTTGGAGCATCTCAATCTCGTCCGCATCTAGTGTTGCTTCACTATTGGTCAGCATATACTCGATTTCATCCCGCGTCATCTTTTCATCCGGATCATCGAATTCCATTGGCGTGATACGGCTCAAAAGGTTGGTCGACGCTGAAAGTAACCAAACAAAGGGGCTGACAATTTTTCCTAATAGAATGATAATCGGAGCTGTTCGAACAGCCAACTCATCTTTCAGGTTCATAGCGATTCGTTTCGGATAGAGTTCGCCAAACACGATCGAAATATAAGTCAAAAATGCTAGAGATAAAAAGCTTCCAGCCGCAAGAGCTGTTTTAGTATTGCCCATCCATCCAGCAATGACATGCCCAAGACTATCTGCGATACTCGCCCCAGATAAGATGGTAATCAAGGTGATCCCCACCTGAATAGTGGATAAAAAATGGTTGGGTTGCTCCAAAACTCTAAGAAGACGAATGTATTTTTTATCTCCTTCTTCAGCCTTTTGCTCTACACGAGAGCGATTCAACGATACCATTGACATTTCAGTCGCCGAGAAAAAGGCGTTCAATAATGTCAAAACAATCAATAAAATAACTTCCAGTAAAATTTCCTGACTGCCAGGGTCTTCCATGGATAATTTCCTCCAGTATATAATATTGTATATTATACCACAAAATAGGAGAGCCTGCATTCTTCTATAAAATTTTCTTTTTTTACCATCAAAAAATCAGGAACAAGTCCTGATTTTAGTGTTCTGCACTGGTAAAATCATAAAAGAAGGCATTGAGTTTTTCAACCAGCTCAAGCGATGAGAGACTACTTGTACAAATAAATGGTTTTTTCTTTAATTCAGGCATCATAAAGTTGGCCACCACTACGTCGGCATCAGAAGCTTCGATATCATCCACTGTCAGATTGTACTTGATCATCTGCGTAAATTCAAAGTTATCCGTACAGTAGAAATCTAGAAAATCGATCATGGATTTGGCATGGTGATCGTCAAAACGACTGATAATCAAGACCTTGATGGACTTCCGACGGCGCAATAACTGCGGCAAGAGACGTTCCCAGTGAGTGTAAACCGTGTAGATCATGTGCTTGATGATCTCATCATTTAGATCATGCTTCATGGTCTTCATATAAGTGATGATATGCTCCTTCAAATCATCATAGAAGGCTGGGAAGATGCTCATGAAATCTTCGTTGGTATTGGTCTTGGTATCAAATAAGAGAAACTCAGAGAATAATTCCTTCCGATCGAGATGAGACGTGTTATGGACATGCATCAACATCTCATCAAGATTTTCAATGTCTAAATCATAGGTATAGCATAGATCCTTGAACATATCTCTGATGAGCGTCGTTGATTCTTTGGCATAAGGATCTGTTTCTGCAGCTTCGATCAAGCTTTCTGGACTGAAATAGAAATTCTCTTGAATGAAGATGATAAAGAATTGCTCCAGCACTCTTTCATTCAACTCGACACCCAACTGCAAGCTAAAGTAGCGCAACATCTCCTCGACATTGGTCACCCCTTGATACTGGTCCTTATACACATCATAGTTCGTTGGCATGTCAATAAAATAGCCTTGCTTAATCCGTGACAAGTAGACTGTCAAGAGAACTTTATAAGACCTGAGTACAGAGAAGGTCAATGGATAGCCATAGAGCTTGAAGAAGAAGGTGATCAAATCGGTCACAGCCTCTTCCTTAAATTCTGGGAAAGGCCACTCCATATAGTAATAACGCTCTGCAAAATATTGGGCATAAAAGAAACGAACGTCAATCTCATCTCCGACAAGGTTCAAGGGTTTCAAATCAATCTTTACATTGTATTTGGTTTGAAGCTTCTGATTAATCGTCCGAATCAAGCGGTAGAAAGATTGGTAACTCAAATCAAACTTTCTGCAAATATATTCATTGGAAACATCCTTGTTGAAAAAGAGATATTCAATCAAAGCAAAGGCTTGTGATTCTTTAAAAAAGTGATGGTAAATCACCTCAAGCCCAACCGAATCCTCATAACTGATCTTGATCCCATTGGTAGATGATTCAATTAAAAAGTCATCAAATGTACTACGAAGATTAGACAAATCTTCTTTTAACGAACGTTCTGTACAATCCAAACGCTTGGCCAACTCTTTCAAGTGGAACCATCTTTTTTCCTTAATCAAGATTTCCAATAATTGCAATTGGCGTCTTTGTTTTTTCGATAAGAGCAGTCTCATCTTTTCCTACCTTTTCATATTTTCTTTCAAAATCACTTATATTTTAACACATTTCATAGCACTTGTTGACTTTTTTCCAGCATTTTTTCAAAAAACTGTACAAAAAAGACTCCAAGGCCCATATAGGCGCTAGAGTCTATGATTTATTAATGATACCAAATTCTTCTTTTTTCTTCTGCTCCTTAGCAGCACGGTGGTTATCATAAAGATTTACCAAGAATTTTACAATTTCTTTTCCAATCGAATAGACTGGAATCGCAACGACCATCCCGATAATGCCGTAAATATTACTTGAGAGCAATAAGAGAACCATAATGGTAATCGGGTGAACCTTCATCACGCCTCCAACGATACGCGGATAAAGAATATTCCCATCGATCTGCTGGATAATCAACATGTAAATGACTGCTTTGATCATCATATCCATATCTGTGAAGGCATAGGTGATGATCATCGGAATCAACCCGATGGTTGGTCCTACATATGGAATGAGATTGGCCAATCCAGAAAAAATGGCAAAGACCAAAGCATACTTCAATCCAATAAAACTATAGCCAATGTAGGCTAGGGTTCCAATGATAAAGGCATCGATAGAAATCCCACTAATATAGCGAGAGACCGTTTCATTCAAACTAATCAAGAGGCTTGAAATGTGGAGTTTGTCATTGCGTAAAATGGTCCGCTCCAACATCGGTAATAACTTCTTCCCATCGACCAAGAAATAAACCAAGAAGACAGGGGTCATGATCAAGATAAAGACCGTATTAACAATGGTATTAACCACACTTCCTAAACTGTTGGTCACACTATTCAAGAGATTTTGTAGGATATCCATATAAGAGAGATTCAACTGCTGAATCGTCGACTGGATATTCACATTCTGGAACAAAGGATTGGTCGAGAGTTTTCGAACCAAACTTTGAACTTCCCAGTAAAGTCCTTGAGTTGAATTGATCAAACTGGTTAACTGATTGATCAAGATAGGGAGCAGATAAAAGATCCCTAAGCCAATGATCCCAAACAAGAGTACTAAGGTGATCAAAATCCCAAACACACGCTTGATTTTTAAGTGTTTTTCCAACAATTCAACAATCGGATTGGTAATGTAATATAAAAAACCTGCAATTAAAAATGGTAAGAGGATGGTATTCAGAACAGATACAAATGGAGAAATCAAAGTCCCCATTGATTTCCAAATATAGAAAATCACCGTCAATAATAAGATCTCACATGTCCAGAATAACAATTTACTATTTCGAAACATTCCTTACCTCCTGTTTTCTATTCTACCATATTTTATGATAGAATAAAGGAGATTTTAATCAAAAGGATGAAGTTATGAATAATTTGATTGAACTACAAGACGTCAATTTGATCCGCAATGGAAAAGCCCTTTTAAAAGAGATTAATTGGCAAGTGAAAGAAAATGAATGTTGGGCCATTTTAGGCCTCAATGGGGCAGGAAAATCGACCCTCCTCAAACTTCTCATGTCTGAATACTGGGCAAGTTCTGGCCAGGTAACGGTCCTTGGAACCCGCTTTGGAGAAGGAGGTATTCCTGAGTTACGGAAGCGTATTGGGATCGTTAGCTCCTTTATTTCAGAAAGACTGCCAGAGCATCTTTTGACAGAACAAATTGTCCTAACCGGTCAATACAAGAGTAGTATTTTATATGCTGCATACGGGGAGGAAGAACTAAACTGGGCACGGGATATGCTAACTTCAATTGGGGCTAGCTCTTTGATCGGCCACAAATACCGGGAGCTCTCTCAGGGAGAAAAGCAGACCGTTCTCATTGCACGAAGCCTCATGGACCAGCCTGATCTGATCATTTTTGACGAAGCTTCTAGTGGATTGGATCTCTTTGCCAGAGAAAAGCTCCTCCGTCAGATCCATCATATCAAACAACTGGATCACGCGCCTACCATGATCTACGTCACCCACCATGCCGAGGAAATTACAACAGACATGACCCATGTCCTCTTACTCAAACATGGCCAAGTGGTCGAGCAAGGACCAAAGGAAAAGATCCTAACTCCCCATGTCCTTAGCCAATTTTATGAAGCACCAGTATCCCTTATTGATCTTGGTGACGAGCGACTCTTTGTCAAACCAGAAATCGCACACTGAAAAAAAGTGAATAAAGCAAAAAGAGAGTGGGACAGAAATCGATATTTCGTTAGAATTCGATTTCGTTGTCCCACCTCCTCACAGTTGAGTAGGGCTGTAAAAGATGATGAAATCAGCGTAATAGAGCCCACTCAACCACTGCGTCTTGATCGACAATCCAAAAATAATTGAGAGGCTAGGACTTTTGTCCCAGCCTCTTTTACTCTTATCTCAACGATTTCGTGCATACTCGATCAAATCGTATGGAAGCGTATTGGCACTTTCTCTTAGGGAGTAGCTTTCTAATTCATTGACATTTTGCCGCATACGGCGCGCTTGCTTGGCGGTAATCAGGTGTTGCGCTTCATATTCAAAAATAATCTTACGCTCCAAATAATAGCCTCTCAACATTTCATCGATATTATTTGGTTTTACGCGATTAATAACCCGCTCCACAAAGGCCCCACTGGTAATAATAGCAGTTTCTCTCAGACGAGATTCTTGTAGGAAAGAGATCAAACTGCTCCGATAAATCCCCTTGAGGTCTTCCAAACTTTCGATAATGATTTCTGTATTGGCCAAATAAAGGGCCGCAATCTGGTCATAATCAATGGCCTCTAACTTACTGTCTTCTCGGGTCCACCAGTTTCGCAAGCCAGACCCAAAAGTTAAGATCTCATGGACTAATAAACGCAAAAGACGGAAAGACACCAAGAGGTAATAGGTTAAGCGAGACGAAAGATTGCGATTGACACGTTGCTCCATATTGCGAAGATAGCGTTGGTAGACACGGTAGCCCCGCTCTCGAATCTTCCCTTCTTCATAAGCCTGTTCCAAGCCGTCGCTTTCAATACTCAAAATCAGGAGCTTCAACTGTTCCCAGTCCCTTTGAATGAGCCTGTTTTCTTGGCCTAGAATCAAGTTTTCTATGCGCCCATGGTAGTTATCAATCGCCGCATACAAGGGCCCCTTGTGCTTGCTATTCTTTAGGTCTGCTTCTAATTCCATGACGACATCATTTAAAATCGCGATCTGCATCAGGTAGTCATTGGTTTCTTCCTTGTCTTCTGATAATTTTGGAAGTACTACTAAGCCTGCAATAAAGCTAACAAGGGTAACTCCTGCCACTAAAAAGAGTAGGATGGGGTATTCTTTTTCGATCTTGGTTGGAATCAAAAGAATCGTCGCAATCGAAACCGTTCCCTTCACACCCGAAAAGGTCAGCAATAAGGCATCTTTTAGATAATTTCTCAACGATTTTTTTAGTCGAACCGTTCGGAACCAATAAAAGAGGTAAACCATGACAAAACGAATCAAAAAGAGCAAAGCTGTCAACAGAAAGACCGAAAGAACTAAAAGCAGATTATTGTAAATGGGACTACTTAAGATGGGCTTGGAAATCATTTCCAATTCCATTCCTAAGATAACAAAGACCGACCCATTTAAGATAAAGTTGACCGTATTCCAGACAGTATGACTCACAGTATCTACCCGCGCTTCAAGGAGGGTAATGTGCTTAAAGCGACTGGCTTTTAGGATTCCTGACACAACTACTGCAATGATACCAGAGACATGGAGTTCTTCTGCTAAGAAGAAGGTCAACAAAGGGAGACTCAGTTCTAATAACAATTCACTAGCAATATCACTGGCGCGAACACTCAAGAGTAAGGTTTGCAGCCAACGATTCACAAAGGCCGTCAAGATCCCCACCGCAAATCCTCCAATAATGGAGATTCCTAAGGAAATCCCTGCCTCTCCAAGAGAGAAACTCCCGGTCGCAAGAGCTGCCAAGGCCACTCGAAAGGCAACTAGACCTGAGGCATCATTTAGTAATCCTTCGCCTTTTAAGATATTCGAAACCCGCTTTGGAAAGCTAAAGCGCTCAGACAGGGAAGCAAAGGCTACTAAGTCGGTAGGACCAAGGGCTGCCCCAACTGCCATACAGGCTGCTAATGGAAGGCTCAGCCACAAGGAGTGAGCTGCCCAGCCCAAACTAATGGTTGAGATAAAAATCACTGGGAAAATCAAATAGAGGATGATCCGCCAGTGCTTTAAGACGGAAGTAATATCTGCTTCTTCTGCCTCTCGAAATAAGAGAGGGCCAATGACCAAGGCCAGAAAAAGCTCGGTATCCAGATGAAAATTTTCTTCTGGCACAAAGAGGGCCCAACCAATCCCTAGTAAAATTTGAATCAAGGGTAGAGGAAGGCTTGGTACAAGTTTATTCGTGGCATTTGAGATGATCAAAATCATCGAAAAGATCACTGCATAAAGGAGTAGTTCCATATCACTCCCTCCTTAGCGTTCTTGGCAGCAGGTCTCAAATTGCTGTTTTAACTCCGCAATCTTTTGGTCTGTCTTGGTTACATCCTTGTGCTCAATCTTCTTTTGGCACCGTTCCATCTCAAGCGAAACCAATTTCTTTTTTATTTTGAGCATCTTTTTGGTCATATGGGCTTCATCATAAAAACCTATAGCACGCTCGTGGATGGTTGATTCGACAAAATGATGTCTCAATCCTTCAATTTTATTCTTTAAATATTCTTTATCCATGACGGTAGCTTTCTAATTTTTCGATCATGACCAAAAACGGTGGCTGATTCACTTGATTCAGTGTCCGGTAGATGGTCGCTGTATAGTCTTTTTGAGGGAGCTGACTGGCAAAGTCCAGCACAGCATCACGCTCGATGTCTCCTCCTTCATGACCATAATAAATCATAATAGCCATTCGCCCACCTTTTTCTAGGCGAGCACAGATTTTTTCCATCGCTTCAATCGTGGTAGCTGGAAGAGTAATGACCGATTTATCTGCAGATGGCAGATAACCCAGATTAAAAATAGCTGCTTTGAGGGTCTCCACATATTGGTCCACATGCTGGTGGCCATCCAAAATCAACTGGACATGTTGAAGACCCAACTTCTCCAATCTTTCTTGAGTATTTACAAGTGCCTGCTCCTGAATATCAAAGGCATAGACCTGGCCTGCTAGTTGAGCTAAAAAGGCCGTATCATGTCCATTTCCCATGGTCGCATCCACCACCACATCTTCTTTGGTGATGACTTCTGCTAAAAATTGATGGGCCATTTCAAGTGGTCGAAGCATTGGCAGTCTCCTTTTCTTCTAGCTTACATCCTTGGGTACTTCCACGCCGACGCATTTCAGTTTCAATAGCGTTTAGGACTTCCCATTTGTTGAGACTCCACATAGGACCAATCAACATATCCCGTGGTGCGTCCCCTGTAATCCGGTGGATGACAATGTGTTTGGGGATGATCTCCAACTGGTCACAGATGACCTTGACATACTCCTCCTGGCTCATGAGTTGAAGTCGTCCTTCATGATAGTCCCGTTGCATCCGTGTATTGGTCATCAAATGCAAGAGGTGCAACTTGATGCCATCAATTTCATTATCAGTCACACAACGGCGAACATTTTCCACCATCATCTCATGCGTCTCCCCAGGAAGGCCATTGATCAAATGTGAGACGATCTCTGCCTTGGGCACCTGTTTACGAATACGCTTGACTGTTTCAACATAGAGATCATAACTATGGGCCCGATTGATCAATTCAGACGTCGCTTCATAAGTCGTCTGAAGACCCAACTCAATCGTCACATGCATGCGCTCTGTCAGCTCTGCTAGGTAGGCCAAGGTCTCATCTGGTAAACAGTCCGGACGCGTACCAATGTTGATTCCTACCACTCCTGGTTCATTGATGGCCTGTTCATACCGCTCTCGAATGACTTCCACTTTATCGTGGGTATTGGTGAAATTTTGAAAATAGACCAGATACTTCTTCACATCTGGCCATTTCCGATGCATAAAATCAATCTCTTTGTAAAACTGTTCTCGGATTGGAGCTTCTGGGGCCACAATGGCATCTCCTGAACCCGAGACCGTACAAAAAGTACAGCCACCGTGGGCGACTGTTCCGTCTCGATTAGGACAATCAAAGCCTGCATCAATTGGGACTTTAAAGGTCTTTTCTCCAAATAAGGTTCGATAATAATCATTCAAGGTATTGTAGGATTTCATACCCTTCATTATAGCAAAAAAAGAGTCGAACTCAAAACGCGACTTCGACTCCTAGTTGTTAGATGCTTATTTTTGCTTCCCTGTAAAGCGCCATTGAAATCGCAAGCGATCATACAAGGGATACTCAAACTGTAAGACAGCAAGACCCAAAATCATACTGCCGAGAACGTCTGATGGGTAGTGGACCCCGACATAAACGCGGGAAACCACAATGGTCACGATTCCCAGAACCAGCAAGCCTTGAAGGCAATAGCGGGCTGTTTTATGTTTTACATGTTGGCCGATGATGATGATCAAACTTCCCAAAACAAGGGTAGACGCCAGTGAATGACCACTCGGGAAAGAAAAGCCTTTTTCCTCTACTAGATGAAGAATACTTGGTCTCGGTCTCTGGTAGATATTCTTTAGAAGAAGAACCAAAAGACCAGTCAATACCAGATTGCTTCCAAGGAAGAGGGCCTCACTGTACCATTTCTTATAGGCAAAGACCGCTAGCAGAAGACCCACCCAGATGACAATGATCTTGGTATCCATGACATGGGTTACCTTGGTAAAGAAGACCGTCAGTGTTGCAGGCAGATCGCCTCGAATAGCAGATTGAATCGTGCTATCAAAGCCTGTTAATTGTTGCGGGTAAAAGCGAATCACATACCCAAGAATGACAAAAATGAGAAGGGCGAAGCTTGCCTTCGCCCAATGTTGTTGTTTATTTTTCATATTTTTTCAAAATCGGTTGCAATAAGGTATAGATCAACCCAAATGCGATGGCCCAAATCACCCCTTCGATCAGGTTAAACGGTGCAACCATTGCGGCTAAATAGTGGACAAGCCCTAGTGTTTTCGAAATATCATAGTTCATAAAACGAGCATACAAAGGGATTGCATAGACATAGTTCACCAACACCATCGTGATACTCAAGCTGATCGTTCCAACAATCGTTGCCAGGACAAATCGACCATGGGTCCGTTCTTTGTTCCAAATCCAAGCAAAAGCAAGGACAAAAACAAGAACACCAATGATATTGATTGGTAATCCGATCAAGGTTTCAAGTCCCTTATTATTAAGGGCTAATTTAAGAACAGATCGGATCAAGGTCACCCAAACGGCACTTTTAAAGTCCAACAGGACCAAGGCCAACAAAATGGCGATGATACTCAAATCAATTTTGAAGAAATCTATCAAGAAAGAAAATTGATAGAACATCAAAATAAAAGATAAAGCGGATAAAACAGCCACTAGGGTCAGTTTACGTGTATTTGTCATAACAGGTTCCTCCAATTTTTTAAAAATTAGAGAAGCTGGAAAGACGTCTACTCCATCATTCTACTCTAAACTATTTAAACAAAGCTTAAACTAGAAACTATTCTAGTTACTTTAGCTGGTCTCCATCGAAACATGCCGTTAGTCAGTCTTAGACTCCAAGGTACTATTCCCATGCATCAACTCTAAACAGATCAGAATAGCTGTCAGTCTATTCGTCTCTCGTCTTCTCCCATCCAGACTATACTGTCGGTTGTGGAGTCACACCACATCAGCTTGCGCTCGCGGACTTCTTTTAGAGTACGGAAAAGAACATTTCCTAGTAAAAGTCACCGCCGGTCGGGAATTACACCCTGCCCTGAAGACCCTTTTATGATAACAAAAAAAACTTGCCTAGGCAAGTTTTTGTAACGTCATGGATTACATCGTTCGGGTTTTAATTTTTCGTTCTTATTTGAGCTTGTCGTGCTCATAACGATGGCTCAACTCCAGCCCCTTAAAGCCCTGCTGGCGGAGAGCCTCATAGACAATCATGCAGACGGTATTGGAGACATTTAAACTACGGACATGCTCGTCATTCATCGGAATGCGAATGGCCTTCTCTTCGTGCTGGCGCATAAATTCTTCCGGCAATCCTTTATCTTCGCGTCCAAACAAGAAATAATGGGACTTCCCATCCTGATAAGAAACGTCCGAATAGGTCTGATTTGCAAACTTGGACACTAGGTGTACCTGACCGTCGCTCGCTGCTTCCATAAACTCTTCTAGGCTATCATAAAAACGGACATCCAGCTTGTCCCAATAATCGAGTCCTGCTCGCTTCATTTTGCGATCATCGATCGGAAAAGCCATGGGTCGTATGATATGCAAGGGGGAATTGGTCGCCGCACAAGTCCGTGCAATATTTCCCGTATTTTGTGGAATCTGAGGTTGGAACAAGACGATGTGGTTTTGAGCAGCTGACTCTTGGTAGTCCAGTTCTTCAATATTCATACTCGATCTCTTTCTGATAAAAAAATAGCCACACTGCCCGGAGTCAAGCTCAGCAAACAGCGTGGTTACAGCTTCATTAACTTAACTCACAACAGGTTTGAGGTAAATCAACGAAGGTACTTTCTAAGTATAACACTTTTGAAGCTCCTGTCAATAGTTTTTTTAGATTTTTTTAAGAAACTTTACCAAAGTTTTCAATCCCTCCTCGTTCTACTCTTTTGACGATTTTTCCTACTTGTTCTTAGCTTCTCAAAATTCCACCAGAAAATCCTTAAAAAAGATGAATTTTTCTTGAAAATAGAGTATGATAGAAGCATACTCTGGAGGTATTCTATGAAAATTATTGTTGTTGGTGGAGGAAAGGTCGGAACGGCCCTTTGTCGTTCTCTCGTTGCTGAAAACCACGATGTTATTTTGATCGAAAAAGACGAATCCGTTCTTAACCATATTACCAAACGATTTGATATCATTGGAATTTTAGGAAATGGGGCAAACTTCAAGATCTTGGAGCAAGCGGATGTTGAAGACTGCGACATCTTCATTTCCATGACCGAGTACGATGAAGTGAATATGGTCTCTGCTGTTTTGGCTAAAAAAATGGGAGCCAAAGAGACCATCGTTCGGGTGCGGAATCCTGAATATTCCAATTCCTACTTCAAGGAAAAAAATATCTTGGGCTTCTCCCTGGTTGTCAATCCGGAATTGCTGACAGCTCGATATATTGCCAATATCATTGACTTCCCAAATGCCCTTTCTGTGGAGCATTTTGCCAATGGTCGGGTAGCCTTGATGGAATTTAAGATCAAGCCAGATAGCAATCTCTGCAATATGAGCCTCTCCCAATTCCGGAAGAAATACGGAAATGTCATTGTTTGCGCAATCGAGCGTGGCAACGAACTCACCATTCCAAACGGAGACTTTGTCTTACAACCTCAAGACAAGATTTTCGTAACAGGTAATCGGATCGAGGTCGTTCTCTTCCACAACAATGTTCGCCCTCAGGTCATTAAGAGCATGATGATCATTGGTGCTGGGAAAATTGCCTATTACCTACTCAATATTCTTCAAGATGTGCGCCGCAAGATCGATCTCAAGGTTTTAGAAGTCAATCGTGAACGAGCGGAATTCTTTAGCCAGGAATTTCCTGATCTCTATGTCGTCCATGGAGACGGAACTGCTAAAGACATTCTTTTAGAAGAGAGTGCCAATAACTTCGATGCTGTGGCTACTTTGACAGGGGTCGATGAAGAAAACATCATCACCTCCATGTTCTTAAATTCTGTCGGAGTCAAAAAGAACATTACCAAGGTCAACCGAACTAGTCTGCTGGAGATCATTGGCGATCAAGATATGACCAGTATCGTTACGCCAAAACGCATCGCTGTAGATACCATTATGCACTTTATTCGTGGACGCTACAATGCACAGTTCTCAAACCTAGAAGCCTTGCACCATGTCGCAAACGGCCGGATTGAAACCTTGCAGTTCCAAATTAAGGAAGACAATAAACTAACCCAATATCCCCTCTCTGAATTGAAATTGAAGAAGGGCGTTTTGATCGCTGCCATTATTCGAAACGGCAAGGCTATTTTCCCTAATGGGGATGACCGTTTGATGGTCGGGGATCGGATTATCGTGACCACCTTGATTCAAAATGTCACTAAAATCTACGATCTACTTGAGAGGTAAGCCTGATGAATAGAAGCATGATTCGTTACCTCTTATCCAAACTCCTCTTAATCGAGGCAGGTCTCCTAATCGTTCCCCTAGTGGTCGCTGCAATCTATCGGGAACCTGCCAAGATCTTTGTCTCTATTGGAGCAACCATGGCCATCCTACTTGCGTTTGGCCTCCTTGGTAGTTTTCACAAACCAAAGGATTTTCACATCTATGCTAAGGAAGGAGTCCTGATTGTAGCACTTTGTTGGATCCTATGGTCCTTCTTTGGTGCCCTTCCCTTTGTCTTTTCGGGCCAAATTCCAAACATTATCGATGCCTTCTTTGAAGTCAGCTCCGGCTTTACAACAATAGGGGCAACGATTTTAGACGATGTGGGTGTCCTCAGCCACTCTCTCCTCTTTTGGCGTAGTTTTACCCACTTGATAGGGGGGATGGGAGTATTGGTCTTTGCCCTTGCGATTATGGACAATAACAAGAACAGCCACCTTGAAGTCATGAAGGCAGAAGTTCCTGGTCCAGTTTTTGGGAAGGTCGTTTCCAAATTAAAAAATACAGCTCAAATCCTCTACTTCTTGTACTTGGGCTTGTTCTTCCTTTTTGTGGTTCTTTATTTCCTTGCCGGCATGCCCCTTTATGATAGTTTTGTCATCGCCATGGGGACGGCTGGAACCGGGGGCTTTACCGTTTTTAACGACGGAATTGCCCACTACAATAGTAGTTTAATCACCTATTTGGTCAGTATCGGGGTTTTAGTCTTCGGGGTTAACTTTAACCTCTACTACTTCCTCATGATCCGAAAATTCAAGGCCTTCTTTAAAGATGAGGAATTGCGGACCTATATCACCATCGTCCTCGTGTCCAGTGTCTTGATCGCTTACAATGTCCTTCATCTCTATGCCAATGTCGCTAAGAGTTTTGAAATTTCTTTCTTCCAAGTTTCCAATATCATCACCACCACCGGTTTTGGTTATGGAACGACGGAAAAATGGCCTCTCTTTTCTCAGTTCATCCTCTTGATGCTGATGGTCATCGGTGGTTCTGCTGGATCGACCGCTGGGGGGCTTAAAGTCATTCGGTGCTTGACCTTATGGCGAATCGCAAAAAATCAGGTTCTTTCGACCTTGTCTCCGAATCGCGTTCTAACCTTGCATGTCAATGATACGGTATTGGATAAGGATACACAGCATCAGATCCTCAAGTACTTTACGATATACAGTTTTATCACGATCGGCTTGCTCTTTGTAGTCAGTCTAGATAATAATAACTTCATGACGGTTGTCAGTGCTGTCTTTAGTTGTTTCAACAACATCGGACCTATGATTGGAACAGGTCAAACCTTCTCCATTTTTAGTCCGATTTCAAAACTGTTACTTTCCTTAGCCATGATTGCCGGACGGCTTGAAATCTATCCAATGATTCTTCTCTTCCTCCCTAAAACATGGTCTAAACGCTGATAGACAACTCTAGTACAAAATCAACGAGAGTGGGACAGAAATCGGTAATTCGTTAGAATTCGATTTCGTCGTCCCACCTCCGCACAGTTGAGTAGGGCTGTAAAAGCTGATGAAATCAGCGTAGTAGAGCCCACTCAACCACTGCGTCTTGCTCGACAATCCAAAAATAATTGAGAGGCTAGGACTTTTGTCCCAGCCTCGTTTCTGTTTATTTGCGATCGTCCTATTTTGATTCTTCATTTCGCTTCAGACTAAAATGGTCTGGCAAGGGGTCTGGTCCTACTTTGGTTCCAGGATGGCAACGTAGAATCCTTGCAATCCCCATCAAGACACCTTTCACACCAAAACGTTCAATCGCTTGGATCATATAATTGGAACAGGTCGGTTGAAAGCGACAAGAAGGCGGAAATAGGGGAGAGATCCATTTTTGATAGCCTCTGACCAGCGCAATTAGGATTGTTTTCATGCTTTTTTAGATTTAGTCACTGCTAGATTGTGCAACTGGCTGATTTCTTTTTTGTTCAAGCGACGGTATTCACCCGGACGAAGTCCTGAGACGTCCAAATTCCCAAACTGGGTCCGGGAGAGTTTATCCACTAAAAGTCCCACCGCTTCAAACATCTTTTTAACCTGGTGGTTACGCCCTTCATGAATGGTCAACTGAACCACTGAACGGTTTTTTTCGACATCCACTTTTAAGATCTCGTAAGTTGCTGGCTTGGTTTTCTTTCCATCAATGGTCACTCCTCGCGTCAAGGGACGCAAGTTTTCCTTATTGGCAATCCCTTTGACACGCGCCACATAGACCTTATCAATTTCATTGCGCGGGTGAATCATCTCATCTGTAAAATCACCATCATTGGTCAAAATCAAGACACCAGATGTATCCCAGTCCAAACGTCCCACTGGGTAGATGCGCTCTGGTACTTGAGATAAAAGGTCAACGACTGTTGTCCGTCCTTTATCATCCGATACACTAGAGATGACACCACGTGGCTTATTTAAAAGATAGTAGACCTTTTCTTCGTTATAGATTGGAGTCCCTTCTACTTCAACCTGATCACCGGTTTTAATGATAGTCGCTAATTCACGCACAACTTGGCCATTGACCGTCACCAAGCCTTGCTTGATCAGTTCTTCGGCCTTGCGACGACTAGCCACTCCTGCATGGGCAATATATTTGTTAATTCTCATCTAGTTCCTCTGTTCTCTCTGAAAATAATTGACCTTCCTCTGGATCGATGTCCACTTCCTCAACCTTTGGTAATTCCTCCAAATGATTGATCCCCATATAATCCAAAAAATACTCCGTCGTGACATACAAATTAGGACGCCCGAGGACTTCTTTTTTTCCATCTTCGCGGATCAGATCAAATGACAGTAGTTTGGTAATGGCACCACTGGAATTAACGCCTCGAATATCATCGACCTCCACGCGGGTGATCGGTTGCTTATAAGCAATGATTGATAAGGTTTCAAGGGCAGCCCGAGACAAACTTTGGTTCATAGGCGTTCTAGAATAGTCTCGTAAAACCGAAGCGTAGTCTGCCTTTGTCACCAATTTATAACGGGAAGCTGTCTCCATCAAACACAGACTGGTATCTGTATCCTCCTGGTATTTTTGGGCCAATTTTTCTAAACTTTGCACCACACCTGTTGGGGGTAATGAGAGAAGATCTGCGATTTGTCTGGCAGTAATTCCTTCTTCACCCGCTACAAATAAGAGTGCTTCAATTTCAGCTAATTTGCTCATGTTCAATCCTATTTAAGTAAATTTCTCCAAAAGCCCTATCCTGGATCACCGTTACTTCTTGAATCTTGATCAATTCAAGGGTTGCAAGAAATAGAGTAATGACCTCTTGGAGATCCGTTGCTTCTAGAAACAAGTCCTGCAAGAGAACTTGTGAGCGATCGTGGAATCGGTGTCGCAGCTGGTCCATCAGATCCTCAATCTTGTATTCATCCTTTACAATGGTTGTATGGTTCTGGCGGAATTCTTCTTTTTTCTTGGTCAATAATTTTGAGAAAGCCAAGAAGAGATCCACCGTGGTGCGATCATGAAGTAATTCGGTATCGTCATAAATCAATTCCATCTTTGGTTTTGAATAATAGAGGGCGCGCTCCTCGTGCTGTGAGGCTATCAACTCTCCTAATTGCTTGTAAGTACGGTACTCTTCCAATTGAGAAAGGAGGTCCTGCTCGAGATCCTCTGCTTCATCCATCTCCTCTGCAACCTTAGGAAGAAGTCTTCGACTCTTGATCAAGGTTAGTTGACTCGCCATCAGCATGTATTCTCCTGCTACCTCTAGTTTCATAGCCTGGAGGGTCGCCAGATAAGCCAGATACTGTTCGATCACCTCAATCAAGGGGACCTCATAAATATCCATCTGGTATTTAGAGACCAAGTGGAGCAAGAGGTCCAAAGGTCCTTCAAAATCTTTTATTTTAATATCCATTATTTATATTTTTCTAATGTCACCATGGTTTTTAGGCCCAATTCACGCGCAATACTAAAGAGATCCACACCGAGTTCACGTTGTTTCAAAATATACTGCTCACGAATTGATTGGGCCGAAAGGTCTTGGTTGCCTTTTTCGATCAAGAAGGCTTCTAACTGTCGGAATCCCCACTGACGGGAGTAAGATTTTCCTTTATTATCAAAGAGATAGACACCATCGAGGAAGAGTTGCAACTCATCCAGTAAAGGCTCTGGAACTTTTAAAACCCGTTTTTGGCCATCTTTGCCCACTCGAATGACATGAAAGTCCAGCTGAATATCTTCGACCTTGACTTGGAGGATCTCACTTGGCAATAAGCCCATCTCCAGAATCAATAAGGCCATCAAGCGTCCCTGTGGGTTAGTTGATTCTTCCCAAAAATGGGTCAGATCCAACAATTCACGATCATGGATCTTGGCCGGTTGAATTTTAGGCAAGACCAAACGATGGTATTCAGAAATAAAGCGTTCTTGATACAAATAATATAAAAATTGGTTAACAGCGGATAATTTTCGTTTTTGAACCGCCGGTTTAAAATCTTTAATCGAAGCTTGGTAAATTCTCAAATTCGTCGGCGTCACTTTTCCATGAATTGATTCAATAAATTGGTCCAAATCATAGAAATAGGCTGACTGAGAATTTTCACTTAGTTCTTTTTGATCAATAAAACTTGCAATAAATTCTTTCATTTTGGAATCATCTCGTATTCATTTGAAAAATTATGCATCAGCGAATTGATGGCTTTGAGGATAGATTTCCGAGTAATAATCCCTTGGAAATAACCTTCTTCATCCACCACTGATAAGAAGGAGTCATCCACCAACTTGTGAAGGACTTCTGTCAAATTGAAGTCTAAGCCGATGACCCCGACCTCCTTCTTTGCAACGTCTACGATATCCATCGAAGCAAAAGTCTCCTCAGGAATCTCGTGTTTCAATTGATAAGATAGAATATCCGTTAGGGAGATCGTCCCCACAAACTTGCGTTCATCCGTCACTACCGGGATGCGACTATAGCTAATCTGGCTCAACAGCAAGACCGCATGGTCTACATTGTGGGTATCAATCAAGACCGCTAAATTTTTGGCAGGAGTTAAGAACGTCTCTTCCTGCGCCAGCAAGAAACGTTCAAATTCCTTTGCTATCATCTGCTAAACTCCTTTGTCAATTCAGGGTACAATTCATGATCTCGCGTATAATACTCTACCTTGAAGTTCGAATCGGTAATCTCTATCTTGGCATACAAACACTCGCGAATCAGACCACGAGGTTGGCTAATGGATCCAGGATTCACAAAGAGGGTTCTTCCTTCCTTCCAAGCATCTGGGATATGAAGATGGCCGTATAGACAGATATCTGCTTCCTCCTCTTGGGCCCACAGATCCAATTTTTGAAAACTAAAATTGATCTGGAAGAGATGTCCGTGGGTCTGGATGATCCGTGTTGGCCCTAGTTGGGTCACCAAGCGTTCCGGATAGCCATCATAAAAATCCATATTTCCTTGGACAACGTGGATCCCTTCCCAGACAGGATCGTCACTTTTTAGCTCAGAATCCCCATTGTGAAAGATCCCATCGACCTGACCTAGGTATTTTTCTTTAATAGCTTCAACAATGGAGCGGTCTCCATGCGAGTCACTCATAACGATGATTGTTTGCTTTGCCATGATGGAAATACCTCCAATAACTTTTTAACAGCTAAAGCACGATGTGATTGTGTATTTTTTTCTTCTAGCGTTAATTCAGCAGCAGCACGGCCCGTTTCCCCAACTAAGAAGAGAGGGTCATAGCCAAAGCCGTGTTCCCCTTTGGGCTCAAAATTAATATATCCAGGCCAATCTGCTTCCACCACTAGGCTTTCCTTGCCTGGTCTTGCAACCACCAAGGTCGTATGGAACTGAGCTGAACGATCTTTCAAATCAAAGACCATGGCTAATTCGTGCAACAATTTCGCATTGTTTTCCGCATCTGTCGCACCAACTCCCGCAAAGCGAGCTGACCAAACTCCTGGTAAGCCTCCCAAGATATCCACCTTCAAACCTGAATCATCTGCTAAGACTGTTTTCCCAGTTAGCTCTGCAATGGTTTCAGCTTTTAGGCGGGCATTCTCTTCAAAGGTCATCCCTGTTTCTTCGACTTCTGGAAGCTCTGGGTATTGATTGAGATTTTCCACTTCAAAGCCCAGCTTTTCAAACATATTACGGAATTCTTTTGTTTTTCCCTCATTTCGAGTCGCAATAAGAATCGTATCTTTGACCTTGTCTTGACCTAAGAAGGCTTCCAAATCCACCCCATCACTTGGCAAATGCAAGTAAAGCAATTTCCCTTTTTCAACCAAGAGCAAGGCTCCTTGACGCTGTACGATCTCAAAAGCTCTTCCCTTGACTTCATTTAAGATTTCAATCAAAAAGGTCAGAAAACGAAAGGCTGAACCATAGCGTATCACCGATAGATTGAGAGGGAATCCTTCAGGATCCTTGGCAAAGAGAAGTTCCAGCTGGTCTAACAGAGTGGAAGCTTCCGCAGGCACTTGACTAAATTGGTTGTAGTCTGCATCTTCTCCCCATTGGGCAATATACCAATCTTGGGGATCTTTGTATTCAAATAGTTTGTCACTCATAAATTTACATGCTCCACATTCACTGAACGTTCTAGCCATTTTTCGGCAATCGCTGCAAAGCTATTGGCATTTGCAGTGGTATAAAAGCGGTGGGTCTGTTCTAAGAGTTCGCGACTCTTATTGAGCTCAAAATAGTTTAATAAGACGGAAATATCCCGAACACACTCAGCTCCACTATCAATCAATTTGACATCCGGTCCCATCACATTTTGAATGATCGGTTTTAAAAGGGGATAATGGGTGCATCCCAAGACCAAGGTATCAACCTTTCCAACTAGTGGTTTTAGGGTTTCGTAGACCACCTTTTTGGTCACACTGGATGCCAACTCGTTTGATTCCACTAAAGGAACAAACTTGGGACAAGCTAAACTGCTGACTTCCATGTCTGGTGCCAGACTTTGAATCTTCTCTTTATAAATTCCAGAAGAAACCGTCATCGGTGTCCCAATCACCCCAATTTTTTGATGGGTCGTCGATTTAATGGCTGCAGAAGCTCCGGGCAAAATCACTCCTAAAACGGGAATATCAAGTTTCTCCTTGACTTCTTCCCAAACAACTGCCGTCGCTGTATTACAGGCTAAGACAATCATCTTGACATTTTTGGTCAGAAGGAAGTTCACCATCTGCCAAGTATACTCGCGAATTTGGTCTGCTGGTCTAGGACCATAAGGTGCACGCGCTGAATCTCCAATATAGACGACATCTTCGTGAGGAAGCTGACGGAGCAATTCGCGGACAACAGTCAGGCCCCCTACTCCAGAATCTAAAAAACCAATCGGTCGGTTATCCATATCTCTTCCTTCCAAAAGGAGGGACTAAGAAATTCCTCCAAGCCCCTCTCATTTATTATCGTGAGATTGCCCCACTCTTATTTTTTCTTGTTTTTCGCCATTGCTGATTTTTGTTGGTTCACAATTTGGCGATAGACTTGTTGAACTTTTGCTTCGCTTGGACGTTGGCCGCTGGCACCTAAAAGTGTACGGACTGCTTCAACATTCAAACGTGGGTTTGAGGCAAATTCTTTTTCAAATTGACGACGAAGCAAGAACATTCCTGCAACCATCCCACCAAAGAAAGCTAAAATAATCAACAAAATTCCTAAAAAGAGATTCATAAAATTTTCTCCGATCCATTATTTTTACATAACTATCATTATATCAGACAATCGCTTATTTTTCAATGTCAAAGCCGTAGAGTGTCGCAAGATAATCTTCTGGTTTTTCTGCTCGACGAATCAAACGGGCCTGCCCATCTTCTTGAAGCAAAACTTCTGCCGAACGCAACTTAGCATTGTACTGATACCCCATTGAAAATCCATGAGCTCCGGTGTCATGGATCACAAGTAAATCTCCAATCTCCGTCACGGGTAGTTCTCGTTGTTTGGCAAATTTATCGTTATTTTCACAGAGACTTCCCACTACATCGACCACTTCAGTCGGTTCCTCTGGACGATCCATATTGGTGATATGGTGATAAGCACCGTACATAGCCGGTCTAAGAAGATTCACCGCTGAAGCATCGACGCCCACATAGGTCCGGTAGGTTTTCTTTTTATGAGTAACTCTGGTTACCAGGAGGCCGTGTGAAGCTAGCATAAAGCGACCAAGCTCGGTATAGATTTTCACATTACCAAGTCCTGCCGGTTTGAGAATCTCATCAAAAACGCGTTGCACACCTTCCCCAATAATGGCAATATCATTTGGTTCTTGTTCTGGTTTGTAATTGACCCCAACTCCACCAGAAAGGTTGATGAAGCCCAAGTGGACACCTGTTTTCTCGACGACTTCTACTGCCAATTCAAAAAGTTGACGCGCTAGCTCTGGATAGTAGTCGTTGGATACAGTATTAGAAGCCAATAAAGCGTGAATGCCAAACTCTTCCACACCTAGTTCTTTCAACTCGATAAAGGCTTGGATCAATTGCTCCTTGGTCATTCCAAACTTGGCTTCTTCAGGATTGTCCATAATATCGGTTCCCAGTTCAAAAACTCCACCAGGATTATAGCGGCAAGAAATAACCTTGGGGATGCTGGTCACAGACTTCAAGAAAGCAATGTCTTCATAGGCGTCCAGATTGATAGTTGCCCCTAATTCTCTCGCATAGACAAATTCATCAGCTGGCGTGTTGTTAGAAGAAAACATGATTTCTTTCCCACTAAAGCCCAGTTTATCCGCCATTAACAATTCCACGTAGCTGGCCGTGTCGACTCCACAGCCCTCTTCTTGCAAAATTTTTAGGATCGATGGGTTAGGAGTCGCCTTGATGGCAAAGTATTCCTTAAATCCTTCATTCCAAGCAAAAGCTTGATGGAGGGCACGAGCCGTTTCACGAATTCCTGCTTCATCATAGAGATGGAAAGGGGTAGGAAATTCTTGGGTCAGACTTTCTAATTGTTCACGGGTTACAAAAGGTGTTTTCATAAGCGCTCATTTCTATTCTTTAGTCACTATTAGTATAGCACAAGTCGGAAGACAAAAAAAGCCGAGGCAACTGCCCCAGCTCAATCTCTCTTTGATTAGTCGTTTCTTCCGAAGATACGAAGCAGACTGATAAAGAGGTTGATAAAGTCAAGATAAAGTTCCAAAGCCATTGCTACTGCCCAACCTGTAGCAGGTTGACCATTTGTTTGATCATAGACATAGCGAATCTTTTGGTTATCCCAAGCTGTCAATCCTGCAAAGAGGAAGACAGAGATAATACTCAAGATATAGTCCATGCCAGAACTTCTCAAGAACATGTTCACAACAGAAGCGATGATCACACCGATCAAGACTCCCATCAAGGCACGTCCCATTCCAGACAGGTCCTTTTTCACAACGCGTCCGATAGCTCCCATGACAATAAACATCAAGGCACTGACCAAGAAAGCCTTATAGACAGTCGCTTGCATGTAGCGAGCAATGATAAAGCTCAACGTAAACCCATTCAAAGCTGAGTAGATCAAGAAGATTGGAAGAGCAGACGGGCTATTTTTAACAGCCTTCCCACTTGCAACAAAGACCAAGATCAATTCTACAACGACTGCTCCATAGTAAACCATTGGTGCGGTTGTCAAGATTTGAACGAAGAAATCTTGAAAGACCGTCATCATCAGACCAGAGACAAGGGCTGAAATCCCAACACCGATCCCAACTAATGAGTAGATTTTGTTATAAAAGGCATTCAATCCACTTTGTTCTTGGATTACTGAATCATTATACATATAAACAAGTTCCTTTCAAATTTGTTTACTACGATTTTAACATTTTTCGATGAAAAAATCTCCTTTTAGCCATCTTTTTACGCCATGGTTCTGAAGCTTCTTTAACAGCCCAGTATTTATCCACCATGGTCACCACGAAGGATTCTTTATAGCGAGGCGGAGCAAGGGTAGCTCCCCACATGTGTTTAATAATGATGTCTTCTTCCTTGGCATTGAGATCTGTGATCTTTCGTGCATTTCTCACGGCAATGCGGGGATGGATCCAGGCGTGACTCTTGGTAAACTTGGTCTCGCGCCAATCATAGTAAAAGAGGTCATGCAAGAGGCCACCCCGAGCCGTACTTTTGGCATCCCAACCAAATTTTTTAGCCAGTTTATAACTGGTATAACTAACATGAATGGAATGCTCCAAACGATTGGAATGAATATGGTGGGGAATGTCGGCTAATTTTTGAACCTTCGGATGCTGGATCAAATGTCCTACATAGGTCATGTATTCTTTGTCACGATGATATTGCATAAGATAACCACCTTTCGTTGATAAGCTCTCCCAATAAGATATCCATCAACTTCTTCTTACAGGTTAAGTATACTGCTTTTTCTCAAAATTTCCTTAAAGAAAACATCAAAATTCCTGCTGCTACTGCAACATTCAAACTCTCTGCCCGACCTGGCATGGGAATATGAACCAGCTGGTCTGCTTGTGCGGCCATTTCCTGGCTGATTCCATTTCCTTCATTCCCCATCACCAGGATAAACTGGTCAGTCTGAGGAAGCTGCCGGTAGTCAATGGAAGCTTCTGAAAGCGTCGTTGCGAGAACTGCTAGATGAGAGTGTGCAGCTCGCTCCAATAGTTCTTCTCGATCCAGTTTCCAGATAGGAATATGGAAATGACTGCCCTGCATGGATCGAAGGGTCTTGAGACTGTATAGATCTGCGGAGGCTTTCGAAAGCATGACGCCATCAAAACCTGCTGCATCTGCTGTTCGAATCATCGTCCCTACATTGCCAGGATCCTGTACATCCTCCAAATAGAGGAAGCGCCCTTGTAGCTGATCCGGAAGTTCTGGCTGCTCTAGAGCGATCTCTGCGACAATCCCTTGAGGAGTCTTCGAATCTGCCAAGAGACTTAAGATCTCCGGAGTCACGACGGTGACTTTTTGGATATTCTCTACCCGGTCTAAATAGGCTTCTAAAACAAAGACCTGCCGAATCTTCGCATGATTTTCTACTGCCTCTTCAAACAGATGCCAGCCTTCAATGAGATAAGAATCTGTCCGGTATTTTTTTTGATGTAATTTTTTAGCATTTTTGATTACATTATTGGATTTAGACGTTATAATATTCATAGAACTATTATAGCACAAAGAAAAAGAAGAAATCATGCCTCAGATAGATTTCTTCGAGTCAAGGAGGTCGCACATGCAAAAGGTAAAAATGATTGCCCAAGGACGGGTTCAAGGGGTTGGCTTTCGCTGGGGAGTGTACAGTCTTGCTTTAGAGATCGGTGGGATTACTGGCCGTGTCTGGAATAATGACGACGGAACGGTTGGCATTCTGGCCCAGGCAGAGTCTAGTAGCCAAATGGCCAAATTCATTCAAGAAATTCGCAAAGGTCCTACGCCTTTTGCACATGTAACTTATTTAGATGTTACGCTCGCAAACTTTGAAAACTATTCAGACTTCAAAATTGCAAATTAAGACTAGAGAACTATTGTGTATTTTCAAAAAAAACAGTAGAATAGAAAGGTAACATTAAAAAAAAGAAGGAACGATTTGTGAAAAAAAATAAACTTGCATTACTTGCATCGATGGGACTAGCTTCGCTTGTCTTCTTATCAGGATGCGTGAGTGTCGATCGGAAAACTGGAAATCCGACTGGATTGATCTGGAATCTTCTTGGTCGTCCGATGGGCGAAGCCATCAAATTCTTTGCCAACAACCTTGGCTTGGGCTTTGGGATCGGGATTATTATCGTCACCTTGATCGTGCGGTTAATCATCTTGCCACTTGGTTTGTACCAATCATGGAAGGCAACCTACCAATCTGAAAAGATGAATTACTTAAAACCTATCCTTGGGCCAATCCAAGAGCGCATGAAGAACGCTAGCACACAAGAAGAAAAGCTATTGGCTCAACAGGAATTAATGGCCGCTCAACGTGAAAATGGTGTTAGCATGTTTGGTGGAGTTGGGTGTTTGCCACTCTTGATCCAAATGCCATTCTTCTCTGCCCTTTTCTTTGCAGCTCAGCACACCAAAGGGGTAGCAGATAGTAGCTTCCTTGGCATTGCTCTTGGCAAACCAAGCTTGCTCTTGACGGCTATCGTTGCGGTTCTCTACTATATCCAAAGTATGCTTTCTCTTCATGGAATTGAAGATGAAACCCAAAAGGAAAGCATGCGCAAAGCATCACTGATGAGTCCGATTATGATCGGTGTCTTCTCATTGATCTCTTCAGCCGGAGTGACTCTTTACTGGGTAGTCGGTGGGGTGATCCAAATTATCCAACAATTTGTCATCAACTACTTGATTCGTCCAAATCTTCGCAAACGGGTCGCTGAGGAATACAAAAACAATCCTCCAAAAGCGACTAGTCACCGCGTGAAAAAAGATGTCACACCAACTGCGACGACACAAATCCAACACAAACCAAAAAACAACCGCAATGCAGGAAAACAACGCAATAGAAAGTAGTACAAACTACTAATTCTAGCGGTATACAGTAGCACTTGAACCCAAGGTTCAAGTGCTTTTTTGATACCGTTCAGTCAGCAAAGAATTTTCACTCTCACAAAAAGATTAAGAGCACAAAAAAACAAGCCCTCTTGGAGGGCTTGCGTTTTATAGTTACGCTGTTTTTTCTACGTTCAAAATTTTCACTTGGTAGCTTCCAGCTGGGGTCTCAACAGTGACAACGTCACCTGTCTTCTTACCAATCAAAGCGTGACCGATTGGGCTTTCGTTAGAAATCTTTCCTGCAAAGGCATCTGCCCCTGCTGAACCGACGATGCTGTATACTTCTTCATCTGTTTCGCCAACTTCTTGGACTGTAACGGTTTTTCCGATCGCAACTTCGTCTACTGCAACAGCATCACTATCGACGATTTCTGCATAACGGATTTTTGTTTCCAAGCTAGAGATTTGACCTTCCACAAAAGCTTGTTCATCTTTTGCTGCTTCATACTCAGAGTTTTCTGAGAGGTCACCATATGAACGAGCGATCTTAATCCGTTCTACCACTTCAGGTCGACGGACCAATTTCAATTCTTCTAATTCTTGTTCCAATTTTTCTTTTTCTGCTAGTGTCATTGGGTATGTTTTTTCTGCCATTATTCTTCTCTTTCTATTATTTGAATGAAAAAGCTGTGGACGCGCCACATGCTTTTTCTAGTTTGAACTTGCTTGTGTCAATTTACTATTGACATGTTCTTCAACATTTTTATTGTGTTCTTCGTATGTCTTAGCGAAGAAAACTTCACCATTTTCGACATTTGCGACAAAATACAAGTAATCGGTCTTACTTGGGTTCACTGCCGCTTCGATCGCTGATACTCCAGGGTTATCCACTGGGCCAGGCATCAAGCCGGTATTCTTATAAATATTATAAGGGGAATCCAGCTCTGTATTGATCGTTGCATCTTCTTTTAAGGTCGTCTTTTGACCAAGTTTCCCTTCTGCATAAAGAATTGCAATATTACTTTGCAAAGGCATGTCTTGGTTCAAACGGTTATAGAAGACACTCGCGATATCTTGGCGGTCCTGATCCGTCGCCCCTTCTTTTTCAACCAAGGAAGCAAGAGTCAATACTTCGTTTACATTGATGTTCTTGCTCTCAAGTGTTTCATAGTATGGGCTTAAGTTTTGATCCATTGCCGCAAGCATCTGATCGATCATCTCTTTCACTGTGGTATCTTTGCCATAGTTATAAGTTGCTGGGAAGAGATAACCTTCTAAACGGTAGCGAACACCAGAATCCTTACTTGGCAGATTCGCCAAGAGCTTAGGATATTTGGCCACCATCTTCTCAATAAAGGCATCGTCTTGGACAGCCTTCAAGAAATCTTCTTTCTTAAATGGAGTCTTGCCGGCCTTCTTAGTGGAGACATCGGTGGTGATAGCCGTCGCAATCTGATCGATCGTATAGCCTTCTGGAATCGTCACCTTCCCAAGAACTGGAGCCTGAGGAGTTTTGGTTCCCTCTTCCTGCAGTTTTTGGATGATGGTTTCTAGATCCATGCTCTTTTGAAGGTTGAAATAACCGGATTTGAAATTGCTATAGTTCTTGAACTTGGTATAGTAGTTAAAGAACTGGCCATTTTTCACGAGTCCTTTTTTCTCAAGGATCGCGCCAATCTCACGATTACTTGAACCTGCTGGAATCTCAACCGTTACGAATTCTGTTGCATTTTTATCCATTGGCTTGACAGCTGAATGGATATAGGTCACAGCAAAGATCCCTGTAGCCACGATCACAATCAGCAAAAGGCTGACCACTGTCCGCACAATTCGTTTAGCGATTTTATTTTGTTTCTTTTGTTTTTGTTGGCGCTGGTTACGAGAAGAGCGCGATAAGTTCTCCTCTACCGGTTCCTGACTTGGTTCTTTTTTAGCAGGCTTTGTAAGCTCACTCTTTTCTTCCACAGCAGGAGTCGCCTGTACCGGCTCCACTGGTTCTTCTTTGGGAGCCAACGCAGATTCTTCTACTTTTGGAGGTGGTGTTGCTTCTTCCTCCTCTTTCAGTGAAGAAGGGGTTTCAATGCTTCGATCAGGTAGATCATACTCTTTTTCGATCTTTAGAAGTTGCTCATTGGCCTCTTCTAAGTCTCTGAGGATCTGCTCTTTGAAGCTTAATAACTTCTCACTGTCTTGTGATTTATCAGTCAAATAATTGACCTCCCTCATCATAATCCTTAATATTATATCTTAAAAGATTTAGAAAAGCAATACAAATCGCCCTTCTTCTTCAAAATACCTATTTAATCAAGGTTTTCGTTTTCCCAGACCAGATTGTACCAAACTTCACCCGCATATTGGGATTCTGAAAGACCTTCATTGGTAAATCCTTGTTTTTCGTAATAAGGAATCAAATAATCATGACAGGTCAAATTGATCCCTTGACGGTCCTCCTTAATCGCAATCTCTTTCATCGCTTCAAGCAAAAGAGTTCCCACTCCAAGTCCTTGGGCTTCTTTAGCAATGGATAGACTCGTAATGGAAATAAAGCCCTTTTCTAACTGGCTTAGATCTTCAACCTCTGAAAAAGAGGAATCGATCAAATAGCGCTCTGGTCTAACAGGTCCTTCTAAATAGCCTAAAATCTGACCTTGGCACTCTGCTACAAGAAATGTCGTTTGAATCTTTTCAATGTGATCTTTTAAAATCTCACGCGCAATCGCTTCTTCTTCTGAGAAATTCTCAAGCTCAATGCGCTCGATGGCATCCAAATACTGCAGCTCTGCCTGTCTAATGTGAATCTTTTCTTTCATCATTTACCCCTTCTATCGTTCCCAAACCATATGGACACCTCGATCAGACTCAGCTTCATCCCGGAATCCTTGCTGGGCAAAATAAGATAGTAAGTTTTCTGGGCAATCGATCCAAATGGCTTTCTTTTCCATTTGAACAGCTAGATCCTTTAAAGCAGCGATCAAAATAGAACCATAACCTTGACCTTGAAAGGCTGGTCTCACTGCTAATCGCAATACGATTAGGTCTCCTTTTAAATGCTGGTCTTCTGTCGCCAACAAGTAGGCCACCATATCTCCCGCCTGTTCTGCAAGTAGAGAAATGGCTTCCTTTGAACCTAGCGCTTCCTCAAGAGTGGCCTTGTGCTTCTTTCCTTCATTGTCATGAAGTTCTTCTTCTAGCAACAGCAGCTGTTCTTGATCAGCTGGGGTGATTGATCGAATCATCATCCTGCTTTCCTCATCTCATACTCCTTCAGTGGACAGATAAATTTGAGTCTGGAACCAATCGATTCCAGACTCAATCATCTCTTATTGTACACTATGTGTCAAACTAGATAATAAACGCTCAAATGAGTATTCATAGGTTTGAATATCTCCTGCTCCCATAAAGACATAGACTGCATTGTCATGGTCAAGAAGAGGAGAAACATTCTCAGCTGTAATAATCGCTGAACGTTTGACAATTTTTGCTTCCAAATCTTCAACTTTCACATCGCCGTGATCGACTTCCCGTGCAGAACCATAGATCTGTGCCAAGTAAACAGCATCTGCTTGATTCAAAGCTTCAGCAAATTCATCTAACAAGGCAATCGTCCGTGTAAAGGTATGTGGTTGGAAAATGGCCACAATCTCTTTACTTGGGTATTTTTGACGGGCTGCATCCAAGGTTGCAATAATTTCCGTTGGATGGTGCGCAAAGTCATCGATGATCACTGTTCCATTGACTACTTTTTCAGTGAAGCGACGTTTCACTCCAGCAAAGGTCTTCAAATGCTCGCGGACTAAATCTAAGTCAAATCCTGCAATGTAAAGCAAGCCAATGACAGCTGTGGCATTCATGATGTTGTGACGACCAAATGTTGGGATATGGAACTGCCCCAAATCTTCTCCACGGAAATGAACGTTGAAGGTTGAACCTGTCGTTGAGCGAAGCAAGTTGCTTGCCACAAAATCGTTCGTCTCCTTATCAAAACCATAGTAATAAATTGGCGCTGATGAGGTAATCCGACGCAATTCTTTGTCTTCTCCGTAGATGAAGAGTCCTTTGCTGATTTGTTTGGCATAATCGTTAAAGGCATTAAAGACATCTTCCAAGCTCGTGAAATAGTCTGGATGGTCAAAGTCAATATTGGTGATGATGCTGTATTCAGGATGGTAAGGCATAAAGTGGCGTTCATACTCATCTGATTCAAAGACAAAGTATTTGGCTGCTGCAGAGCCACGACCTGTCCCGTCACCAATCAAATAACTGGTATCAGTGATATTTGATAAGACGTGAGAAAGCATCCCTGTTGTTGAGGTTTTTCCGTGTGCTCCGGCAACCCCCATGCTGACGAAGTCACGCATAAATTCACCAAGGAATTCATGGTAGCGTTTATAGGTTAGGCCATGCTCATCTGCATAAGCAATTTCCACATTGTTATCTGGACGGAAAGCATTCCCAGCAATGAGGATCTTGTCGCCTTCCAAATTTTTCACATCAAATGGATAAATTTGAATTCCTGCTTGTTCCAAGCCACGTTGCGTAAAGTAATACTTCTCAACATCTGAACCTTGAACCGTATGTCCCATTTGGTGAAGCATGAGGGCTAAAGCACTCATCCCTGCTCCTTTAATTCCAATAAAATGGTATGTATTAGACATGTTTTCTCCTTATTCTTGATCTAGATGGGTTAAATCCAATTCTTGTTTGATTGGCTGTGGTTTCAACTTGTGCTGATCTTTATTGTATATTTGGCTAGTCTTTAAGAAATCATAATTGTTTTTCTTTTCAGTCGGTTCTGCCACTTCTGGTTCTCCTGCAGATTCGAACTCTGCAAGGATCAACTGATCTTGTCGTAATCGTTTGCTATATTTCAATAATTCACCCGGATTTTCCTTTTGGAAGGGAGCCGTTGGCTGACCAGGTTTTCGTTCAGAAATAAATGGTTTTTTCCGTTTACTTGTAGTAGCTGCTGGATCCGTTGTCAGATAGGGGGCTGTGCGTTTCTTTTTCAGATCTTCACGAGCGCGCTCTCTCGCTTCCTCTGCATAACGATTGGCTGGGCTTTTTTTATCAATCGGCTCTTTAAAATCAGGTTTTCTTACTGGCCGTCTTTTCGGTAGGGGCTCTTCTAGTGGTTGGTGGTAAGGATGCTTAGGTTTGGTATTTTCAGCAATCGGTTGCCATTCCAAATAATTTTTATCCACATAGTCGCCTGTAATGTTACTAATCAAATCTGTTTCATCATACAGGTTCATGTGAGGCATCTCTGTTAACATCAACTCATTATCCCCTACTTGAGGAAAATATTTTTCTGTCATGCTTTCTTCCTTTCGACACTCCATTAATTATAAACTATTCACAGAATTTTTCAAGCTATTCTGACTGAATTCCAAGAATCTCACGAATTTCCTCAACCGATAAACTAGATCGTGTTTCCGTTCCATCTAAAATCGTTGAGACCAAGTGTCTTTTGGAAGCTTGCAGTTCTTGGATTTTTTCTTCGATCGTACCACGAGTAATCATACGATAAACTTCGACATTTTGTTCCTGTCCCATTCGATGGGCACGTCCAATAGCCTGGTCTTCCACTGCAGGATTCCACCACAAATCGACTAAGATGACCGTATCGGCACCAGTGAGGTTTAATCCGACCCCTCCAGCCTTCAGAGAAATGAGAAAAGCATGGCGCTCACCTGCATTAAAGGCATTGGTCATTTCTTGACGGTCTTTGGCCGGAGTGGATCCCGTGATTTTGAAGGAGGTCATGCCAAGCTGGTCAATTTCCTGCTCTAGAATATCCAGCATGCCTCTAAATTGAGAGAAGATCAAAACCCGGTGTTCACCATCCTTGATTTGACCCAAAAGATCTCGAAGGCTCTCCAATTTCCCACTATCTCCTTGATAGTCTTCCATAAAGAGGGCGGGGGTATCACAGATTTGGCGAAGGCGCATGAGACCAGAGAGAATTTCCACCTTGCTCCGATTTAGTTCTTCCTCACTAGAGGTTCGAACCCGATCTTGAATTTGTTTTAATTGAGCCAAATAGATCGTTTTTTGACTTTCATCCAACTCATTGTGATAGGTTGTTTCAATCAAGTCCGGTAATTCTTGGAGCACTTCATCTTTTTTCCGTCTCATGACGAAAGGTTTGACAAAACGTGCAATGGTCTCAGGACTCAATTTTTGAAATTCTCTTTTAGCTGGGAAGAGCCCTGGAAGGACAATTTGGAAAATAGACCAGAGTTCACCCACATGATTTTCAATCGGTGTCCCAGATAAGGCAAACACATGCGGAACGTCAAAGCCACGTAAGTGTTGGGCAATCTTGGTTTGGGCATTTTTCATGACCTGGGCTTCATCTAGAATCAAGTACTCATACTGATTCTTCTGGTATTCCTCCACATCTTGACGGAAAGACGCGTAACTAGTGATAACTACCTGTGGATTGGTTGCGATGAGTTCATCTCGGTGCTGCTTGAGACCATAGACGACGGCCACCTCCATCTGAGGAGCGAATTTTGAAAATTCTTGTTTCCAATTGTAGATGAGACTAGATGGAGCTAGAATCAAGATTTTAGTTTCTTTTTTTGCAACACTAGTCAAGAAGGAAATGGTCTGCAGAGTTTTACCAAGCCCCATATCATCCGCTAAAATACCACCAAAACCATAATGATTTAGCATGGAGAACCATTTGACCCCTGTTTCTTGGTAATCCCTTAGGGTCGCTTGGATTGTCATCTGAGGGAGTTGGAAGTCTTCTGGATGAGTCAGATCATGAGCTAAATTTCGAAATTCTTCTGAAAAATGAACATTGTCTTGATCTGCCAACAAATCAGATAGCTGATAAGCAGCAATCCGGCGGGCTTGTAGTTTCCCACCCTTGCTCATTTTCGCCCGCAAATCTGCTAGGGCTCGACTGATCTTCTTGGTTTCTTCATCAAAAACAAGGACCTTCCCTGTATGGCTGACAAAATAATCTGCTTGCCCCACTAGAGCTTTGAGGACCTGGTCCACTTCGGCTGGATCCACACTTTCAAAGTCAAAACCGATCTCCAGTAGACTGCCATTGGTTTTAACATCAATTTTTGGACGCTCCACTTGATAAAGATCTAAAAGGCTATCAGAGAGGGTAACCTCTCCTAAGGCTTCAAAAGTCGGGATCTGTCGATGAAAGAATGGATAGATTTGCTCACTTGATAACGGACTTCTTTGGGAAGAAAAGTCGTCTGTAAAACCTGCTGCTAGCATGGTTGAAAAGACTTCTTGCTCCTTATCGAAATCACTGGAATAAGGAAGATTGAGGAGTTCCTCACGCGTGGTCACCACACGATCCTGGTATTGAAAGACTACATCCAGTAAAACAGTCTGGTCCTGTGCTAGATCAAAATGAAATTCCGGAGTGAAATCGTGGATTAAAAAGCTGGTCGGTGCGGTTATTTGTCCCAGTTTTTTGAACTCTTTTAAACTATAGGAAAGTTTGGTCTGATCCGTTGGATCAAAATGCAGGCGTTTTTTGCGATCCTGATCCATTGGTAAGTCTTGAATGGCCTTCCATAGGGTCCGCTGTTGGGGCGTCAGGTGATAGAACACTCCATTTCGAAACAGGTAATTAGCCGACTCGACAACCTTCACTTGAGGCTCCGTAATGATCAATTCGTAAAAATCACCATGGTCTTCCACCTGAAAATGAAAGAGATCTTCCTCCCCATGGACATCCTGAAAATGGACTTCTGAAAAGTCATATAAGCTATATTGCAGGAGAAAAGAGTCCAAATTCATCAGTAATTCCACAGCTTCTTCAAAGAGAGTCGGTGGAAAATAAAGATGGCGCCCAGCATTGGGAAAGAAATCTTGCTCTTTTGATCCACTATCTGTGACCAAGCCTTGAAGGAAATTGATCACATCCTGACTAGGTCCATCAAATTCTAAGTAAGAAATGGGTTCATAGTAACTTTTGCCAATTGCAAAGTGGCCTTCTTTCTGAAGGGTCTGCAAAAAAGCTAGCACATCTCTGATCACATAAGAACGCTCGTCTGGCAAGCGACGAATGCGAAGAGTCCATAAGAATTGACCAGAGTATTCATCCTCCTGCCCGACTGCTGATAAGACATAGCGTGTTGCTTTCTTTTCGATTTTTGGAAGGACCTGGTCTAAAAACAAACTTCCAAAAGAGACCTTCTCCTGCGTTTCTTCAGTCGCCGTGGCATCTTCTTCAAGGCTTGTAAGAGCTGCTTTCCCACTGTCATCATTCTTCAAAAAAGCTTCCACAGCTGCTAGATGCGTACAGAATTTTTTCTTTTGAAAGAAAGCGCAGCTACAAAAAACGACATCGTCATCCAAACTGTACCGCAAGCTTTCTTCTTCCACCCGAAAATACAGGTATTTTTCTTTTACTTCCTGAAGGGAAACTTTCCCAGCTTCATAGAGAAGGCTCCCTTGTGAACGAACCTTCCCAGGAATTAATTTTGCCATGTTTACCACCTTAGATTAATCCCTTTATTATACCATATTTCAAAGTATAGTTAAAATTTATTCGATAAAACTTATTAAAATAGACGTTTTCGGGCTATTTACTATTCAATGATCCCCACTTAAACAGTCCTTAAAGTTCCTAAAAAGTTCACAAAAAAATACCCCTCAAGGGGGCAATCCATTCACGAGTTCAGCAGGCAAGATCTATCACCCTCACACGGTGCTTTTTTCTCTTCAAAAGCGGTAGGCTACCGCGCACCAATGGGTGCTCGATGTCCTACCACCTAATTAGACTATAACATAACTTATCTGCTTTTTTATGCTCTACGTCTATAGATTTTCCATTAGTCATTTCCTTGATCTTGCGAATTCCCTTTTATTAAGGCGTTTCCAATCATCATGTACAATGTTCCCAAGTACAAAAATTTGGTGAAAGACCAAAATATCCCAAAAACAGCTAACCCTTTTACCAATAGAGAGTAATAACTTTCTTGGACAATCTCTCCATAAAATGTCATCGATGATGTCATGATCACCCATTCCCAAATGATTAGAATGAGTGAGGCGCCATAAAGGATAGCCATCCCCCAAAAGATCAACGAATTCTTTAAAAATTTTCTCATGACACGTACAAGTGCCCATAAGCATAACAAAGAAACAAACAAAAGTAATTCTGTACTTGACATCATTTCACTCCCTTTTCAATCCATTTAAAAACATTAGAATTTTTCTTCTACTTGGTTAGTCTTTCAGATGTTCATATAAAAAAGGACCCTTCTTGTCTCTGAACTGCACCCCAAAAGTTAGACAGAAAAAATC
>NZ_KV834645.1:0-231 GCF_001837905.1 Streptococcus sp. HMSC076C09 | reverse complement strand
AAAGTTAAGCTTAATAGAAATACAGTAATTACAAGATTGTAATATTTTCTGTTATAGCTTTATGTGGTATGGGTATTTTTGATATAATAAGATAAATTTGGAGTTGTAGAGGTGAGCATTTGGAAGAAAATAGACCTGATTTTAGAGATATAAAATCATTTGAAGATTTTAACAGCTATTACTGGTATCGAGAAGAACTTTCACAAATTTGTAAGTACCTTGGATTAGAAT
>NZ_KV834644.1:0-235 GCF_001837905.1 Streptococcus sp. HMSC076C09 | reverse complement strand
CTTTTATGCGGTATTAGCTATCGTTTCCAATAGTTATCCCCCGCTAAGAGGCAGGTTACCTACGCGTTACTCACCCGTTCGCAACTCATCCGCTCGGTGCAAGCACCAAGCTTCAGCGTTCTACTTGCATGTATTAGGCACGCCGCCAGCGTTCATCCTGAGCCAGGATCAAACTCTCATTAAAATAATTGTTTGTCTTAAACTCATTCTGTCACTGACAGATTTATTGTTTTTT
>NZ_KV834643.1:2544-6030 GCF_001837905.1 Streptococcus sp. HMSC076C09 | reverse complement strand
ATCTGCGTCTGAATCAACTTCAACATCAGTAAGTACTTCAGTTTCAGTTAGCCAATCACAATCACAATCAGGATCAACATCTGGTAGCGGTTCATACTCTAACTCAATGAGCCAATCAGGATCAACATCTGCTAGTGGTTCATACTCTAACTCAATGAGTCAATCAGGATCTACTTCTGCTAGTGGTTCATACTCTAACTCAATGAGTCAATCAGCTTCTGGTTCAGAGTCATTGTCTACATCAGAATCAGCAAATGGATCACAAAAACACAGCGAATCTGTAGCACTTCCAAATACTGGTGAAACAACATCTGTAACATCAGCTCTTCTTGGAGCGGTTGCAGGACTTGCTGGAGTGGCTGTTCTTGGTCGTCGCAAAAAAGAAGATGAAAAATAATCTTCTATCCTAATTTGATTCGATCATTTCAGGTATGTGGTCAATGAAAAAGGATCCAAAAAGAGAACCTCCGGGTTCTCTTTTTGTGTATTGTTTTCGTATCAGAAAATGGTCTTAATTAGTTACATTAGGGAAAAAATAATGTATAATAACTTGATATCTAAAATTTAAGGAGCGGACATGTTTTTTAAACGTTCGAAGGGTGATTTTCGCGAAACGGAGCGAATCACACGTTATAAATTAATCAAATCAGGAAAGAATTGGGTACGGGCATCTGTTTCTCGGTTAGGCCTATTTCGTGTCATGCGAGGTGGTGTAGATGAAAAGATCGTGGTTCAATACGAAGCCTCATCACACTCGATGCCTGCAGATCTGGTCAAAGGGCTGGTTGTGCTAGGAGCTCTGGCTGGGGCGACCACGGTTGCCAATCCAGTATTTGCTGAGGAAAATGAGATGAATGCGACTGTTGGGTCTGAAATCAGCCCATCGACTGGTGTAGCGGGTTCGGATAGTCTTGTTTTGGGGACGACGTCTACCACAGACTCTGTGTCAGCGAGTCAGTCTGCTAGCGAATCTGAATCACTCTCGAAGTCAGGCAGTCAGTTGCTTTCAGAAAGCAGTTCACTTTCTCAGTCGGTTTCTTTGAGTGAATCTCATGTTGTTAGTCATTCAGCGAGTCAGTCCACATCAGAAACTGCTAGTAGCACTCTCTCAGAGAATAACGCTATTCATGTAGCTACTTCTGAAACGAGTGAGAAAGAAGCAGCAGTTCAGACCACTCGCTCGGAAGACCAGGTGAAGCGTCTGCAGGTCTTGGCCTTGGATTTATATACCTATCGGGCACAGGCTCTGGAAATTCCTGGGACAGAATCTGCTATTGAAAATGGAGATATGGCTTTAGAGGCTATTCGTGTAGGCTTGTCCAATCCGGCAATTCAAATCGATGCCGTGGAAAGCCAAGCAAAGATTGCTCGCAATCGCTTGGTCAATGCTGTGCTTCGTGCGACATCTGGCCAACGGGATCCGCGTAACGGGAATCGTATTGATGCTGATACCAGTCTCCGTGCGCCTCAGTATAATTTAGGTCCAGCTAATAATACTTTGATTTCTGTCTATAATTCAGATTACCTCAATTATGCTTATAATGTTGTGGAAACCATTCCTACACGAAATAGTATTAAAAGCATTGCTTACGCTTCTGGTAGTGATCGTGTGAATGGCATCAATGTGCCTCAGACGTCGGCCTTGAAAAATAGTGCAGTGGCCTTTAATATCATGGGAACTGTTGGGCAGACAGAGGTCGTAACGCCTGGGAAAATTTATAATGTTTCTTTTGTAGTGACCAATACGGCTAGGCAGTCAGTGACACGAACGCTACGCATTCAGGTTTTGCCGCAAAATGATGGCATTCGTAATCCGATTACGGCTGTGACGACAGCGACTTTTGTCAATGATACTACTAACTTGGCCCAGGCTGAAAAAGAGAAGATTTGGGAAGCGTTTAAGACTGCTAACCCCAATATTGCCACTTCAAAGGACTTTAAATCTTATTCCGTTTCATCATCTGGTGTGGTGACCATTACCTATAAAGATAACACTACAAATGATGTGACGGCTCCAGTGAAGCGACTTGCAGCACCAACTGTTGAAACGAGATTATTGGATAAGGCTTACACACAGACACCTGTAACGGTGACAGGAGCTGAGCCAGGTTCTACAGTCGTTCTATACAATAATGACGATGAAGTGGGAACAGCTGTGGCAGATGCTTCGGGTCAAGCGATTGTGACGCCGACTGTTAAGTTACAAACGGGTGGTGTAACAGCCAAAGCTCGCATTCTGTATGGTGATCATGCAGTTTATTCCGATGCCAGTAATATGGTTGCTGTAACAGATGCCACACGTCCTGAAGTGACGGCTAAGTTGACCGTCAATGGTGTGGAACCGAAATCAACCCCTCTTGAAGGTGGTGGGAAGAATTATATTATTTACGCTGGTGATGATGCGGTTGTGACCTTTACAGCTACTGATGACAGTGGCAAGTTGAAAGAAATGAAAGTCGTTGCACGAGCGGATCTGAACGACAATGCTTTGAACGGGAATTTCTTTGGTGGCAGCCAGTATGGAACAGGTGATATTGCTCCTATCACGGGTGATATTACGGCTACCAGTGCGAACCCTGCAACCATCACAACGACCATTCATTTGAAGGATGATCTTTACCATACCTACCGAAATACATGGCAACGTAATGTTGCAGCTATTGATAATGCGTCTAATATGAACCGCCCAAATGGTTTGGGTGAAATTCGGATTACACAAGGACGTCTCGCTGATCGTACGCCAGGTGTGGCGCCGACAAGCACTATTCAGGTGACGAGTCTAACTGCATTGACTGATGCAGATAAGAGCAAGGTGATTGCTGCTGTGTCGGCTGTTAATCCAGAGGTAGCCAACCGGATTAAGTCCTATACGGTTAATAGTGATGGTACAGTCACCATTACTTATAAAGATAGTACGACCAATGTCGTAGCGGTGAAACTGTCAGATAGCGATCACAGTCAGTCTGTATCAAACAGTCAGAGTGCGTCTACGAAGACTTCGCAATCGATCAGTCAGTCTTTAAGTGCGAAGCAATCTCAGAGCGTTTCATTAAGCCAGTCACTGAGCTCGGTTCGCTCACAAAGTTTGTCAGCTTCACTAAGCCAATCAGCTTCTGCAAGTGTCTCAGCTCAAACTAGTTTATCTCGCAGTCAATCGTTGAGCAAGGAGGTTTCTCAATCTCAATCCGCTTCAACGAGTCAATCTGTATCGACAAGAAAATCTGAATCTGTGAAAGTTTCGGAATCAGTATCTGCTTCTGAATCAGTGTCAGCGTCTGAGTCAGTTTCAACGTCCGAGTCGGTTTCTGTATCTGAATCAGTGTCTACTTCTGAATCGGTGTCAACAGCAGAGTCAGTGTCAACATCAGAATCAGTTTCAACGTCCGAATCAGTGTCAGCGTCTGAGTCGGTATCAGCGTCTGAGTCAGTGTCTACGTCAGAATCATTCTCGACATCCGAGTCAGCATCTACATCAGAATCTGTATC
>NZ_KV834643.1:1141-2444 GCF_001837905.1 Streptococcus sp. HMSC076C09 | reverse complement strand
CAGCATCTACATCAGAATCTGTATCAACGTCTGAATCGGTGTCGACTTCCGAGTCTGTTTCTGTATCGGAATCAGTATCAGCATCCGAGTCCGTTTCGACTTCTGAATCAGTGTCTACTTCTGAATCTGTTTCGACTTCCGAATCATTGTCAACATCCGAATCAGTTTCGACATCAGAGTCTGAATCAACATCCGAATCAGTGTCAACGTCTGAGTCAGTCTCAACCTCTGAATCGGCATCTACCTCAGAATCGGTATCGACTTCCGAGTCAGTTTCAGCGTCTGAATCATTGTCAACATCCGAATCAGTTTCAACGTCTGATTCGGTGTCAACGTCCGAATCAGTCTCAACATCCGAGTCAGTTTCAGCGTCTGAATCATTGTCAACATCCGAATCAGTTTCAACGTCTGATTCGGTGTCAACGTCCGAATCAGTCTCAACATCCGAGTCAGTTTCAGCCTCTGAATCGGTATCGACGTCTGAGTCAGTCTCAACATCAGAATCAGTTTCAGAATCCGAGTCAGTATCAGAAAGTCAGTCAATTTCAACGTCTGAATCAGTGTCAGCGTCTGAGTCGGTTTCAACGTCCGAATCAGTCTCGACTTCTGAATCGGCATCTACATCAGAATCAGCTTCTGCATCAGAATCAGCTTCTGCCTCTGAGTCAGCCTCAACGTCTGAGTCAGTTTCAACCTCTGAATCGGTATCGACTTCCGAATCAGTTTCAACGTCCGAATCAGTATCAGCGTCTGAGTCAGTTTCAACCTCTGAATCAGTATCGACATCTGAGTCAGTCTCAGTCTCTGAGTCAGTATCTACGTCCGAATCAGCGTCAGCCTCAGAATCTGAGTCGGTATCAGCATCAGAATCAGCCTCAGAATCTGAGTCGGTATCAGCCTCAGAATCAGCCTCTGCTTCTGAATCAGTTTCAACATCAGAATCAGTCTCAGAGTCCGAATCAGTTTCAACGTCTGAATCGGTTTCTGTATCAGAATCAATCTCGACATCAGAATCATTGTCAGCATCGTTGAGCACTTTAGTATCAGAAAGTCAGTCAGTCTCTACTTCAGTGTCAGTCTCTACTTCAGTGTCAGTCTCAACATCTGAGTCAGCCTCTGCTTCTGAATCAGTGTCTACTTCAGAATCAGCCTCTGCATCCGAATCAGTCTCAACGTCTGAGTCAGTTTCAGCATCTGCATCCGAGTCCGTTTCGACTTCTGAATCGGTGTCGACTTCCAAGTCTGTTTCTGTATCGGAATCAGTATCGGCATCCGAGTCAGCATCTACATCAGAATCTGTATC
>NZ_KV834643.1:0-1041 GCF_001837905.1 Streptococcus sp. HMSC076C09 | reverse complement strand
AATCTGTTTCGACTTCCGAATCATTGTCAACATCAGAATCAGTTTTGACATCAGAGTCTGAATCAACATCCGAATCAGCATCTGCTTCTGAATCAGCCTCAGTGTCCGAATCAGTCTCGACATCCGAGTCAGTTTCTGTATCTGAATCAGTTTTAACGTCTGAATCAGTCTCGGCATCTGAGTCAGTTTCAACATCAGAATCAGTATCGACTTCTGAGTCAGTTTCAACATCAGAATCAGTCTCGACATCCGAGTCAGTTTCTGTATCTGAATCAGTCTCAACGTCTGAGTCAGTATCAGCGTCTGAATCAGTTTCTACCTCTGAGTCAGTATCTACGTCTGAATCAATCTCGACCTCTGAATCATTGTCAGCATCAACATCTGAGTCGGTCTCAACCTCTGAATCAGTATCGACATCCGAGTCATTGTCCGCGTCCGAGTCAGTTTCAACTTCTGAATCGGTGTCAACATCAGAATCATTCTCAGTCTCTGAATCAGCCTCTGCGTCCGAGTCAGCGTCAACATCCGAATCAGTGTCTACGTCTGAATCGGTGTCAACATCAGAATCAGTTTCTGCATCAGAATCAGTATCAACATCCGAATCAATTTCAGCCTCTGAATCAGTTTCAACGTCAGAATCAGTGTCAACCTCAGAATCGGCATCTGTATCCGAATCGGTTTCTACGTCAGAATCGGTATCTGTATCCGAATCGGTTTCTACGTCAGAATCAGCGTCAACATCAGAATCAGCGTCAATATCAGAATCGGTTTCGGCGTCTGAGTCAGCGTCAACATCTGAATCAGTGTCAACGTCAGAATCAGTATCAGTGTCCGAATCAGCTTCAACCTCAGTAAGCCAATCAGTGTCAGCATCTGAATCAGCTTCAACCTCAGTAAGCCAATCAGTGTCAGCATCTGAATCAGCTTCAACCTCAGTAAGTAAATCGGTTTCTACGTCTGAATCGGTGTCTACATCCGAATCAGTATCAGCGTCTGATTCAGAATCAGCGTCCGAATCAGTATCGACATCTGAGTCAGTGT
>NZ_KV834642.1:430-48578 GCF_001837905.1 Streptococcus sp. HMSC076C09 | reverse complement strand
ATATTAGTATATCATGACCTACCCTTACTGTCAATACTTTTTCTCAAAAAATTTTATTTTTTTGAAAGTTTTTTTGAAAGCAACAAAGAAAAGCCTGTAATAAGGCTTTTCTATTAGTCTAGTTCTTTGTTAATGATGAGAAATTTTTCTTCCCCGTAGCCTCTTTTCATTAAACCCGCTCTAGCTATGTCTAGAAGATCTTTTGAAAAGGATTGGATCGCTTCTTTTTCTTCTTTACTTAGAATTTTCTTTGAATATTTCTTTCTAAGTTTTCGATAGTCCTGTTCTTCATTTTTAAAAAATGAAGAATCTTCTAAATAGTTTTCCAGTTTTTCTAATTCTACAAACAAGCCCAACTCAAAGGCAATCGGGGCAAAAGTGGTTTCTAACGGTTGCGTACAAACACTTCTAAATTCCACAGTCCCACGAGCAGTTAAATCTTGAAATTGGTAACTTCGATGTTGTTTTAGATCTTCTTTTACAGGCTTAATGATCTTCTCATTTCCATCAGCCGTATAGGCTGTAATTTCTTTTTGATCTAGATAGTCCTCGACTCGAATTGGTTTAAAATAATAAGATTTTCCCTCTCTAGTTACCGTAAAAATAGCCGTTCTAGCGAGATTATTAAAAAACTCTTCCTCGCTTTGGTAGTCTTTAGGATAAATCCCTACATTTTCCTTATAATAACCATGTAAGGATTCTTCCCAAAAAATATCTCTGGCAATTTTTGTATCCCAAGCTTCTGCTGAAAATTCTGAGTTAGAAAACAAATATGCTTTTGCTGCTTCAATTTTATTAAATGCATTAATGATGCGAATAAAATTATCGCGCCTTACATCCAATTGAACCTGGTTTCCGCATATAAATGCTCCGTACGAAGGATAGGAGTGTGTCTTCATCCCAGTGCCATTCATTGCAAGGAAAGCCATTAACATCTTGTATCGTTCGATTTTCACTGGGCTATTATCATTTTCTTGCCACAGAGGATGGATTCCGTGCCCTTGGATTTCGTGATTATTTTCTTTCAAAATCGGTTGAATAATCTTCAAATAGGCCTCAAAACGTTTGGCCACCTCATTTATAGAACGAGCTCTCTCAAATGCAAATTCAATTGTATTGTAACTCAACTCGAATAGAATACGATCTTTAGAAGAGCAGTGAACTAATTGAATTGGATTTTGATCGTCATCTATTTTTTCAACTTCAAAATCTGATAAGTTGGCTAAGGTTCGAAAAAGATTTTTCGTCACCTCTATATTTGTTTTGTTTCCATTTGTTTCTACAATCGGAAACTCTAATTCAACTCCGACAAAGAGTTCCGAATCCTCTTTCATATTACTAAGGTACTTCTCTTTTAGTAATTTAATTGCTTGTTGTTTTGTCATTGAATCCTTTTTCTTCTATTGGAGATATGGGTTCCATTATATCATTTTTTGCTATTCTCGACTACTCACGAAAACAAGACAAAACGCCTGCTTACGAAATTGTTTTAAATTAAAGCAATTTCGTAAACAAGCGTCTACCATTCATTCAATATGATGAGTGTTCCCGCTGGGGAAAATCCCCAGCGGTAGACCAGAGCTAGACTAAGAATAACAGTGTATTCCATCATCATAACACTCAACAAAATTGATGATATTATACCAATTCGATGATAGCCATTGGCGCAGCATCACCACGACGTGGTTCAGTTTTAAGGATACGAGTATATCCACCATTGCGCTCAGCATAACGAGGTGCTAATTCAGAGAACAATTTTTGAAGTGCAGTTGTTTCTGAGTATTTACCTGTTTCTTCATCAAAGTTTTGTGATGCAACTTCGTTACGTACGAATGCAGCAGCTTGACGACGTGCATGCAAATCACCACGTTTACCCAAAGTAATCATTTTTTCAACTGATTTACGGATTTCTTTCGCACGTGCTTCAGTTGTAACAATTGCTTCATTGATGATAAGATCTGTAGTCAAATCGCGAAGCATTGCTTTACGTTGTGAGCTAGTGCGTCCTAGTTTACGGTAAGCCATGTATTCCTCCTCTATTTATCGTTTTTTAACCCAAGGCCTAAGTCGGCAAGTTTGATTTTAACTTCTTCAAGACTCTTACGTCCCAAGTTACGAACTTTCATCATTTCTGCTTCTGATTTTTCAGTCAAATCGTAAACAGTATTAATGCCAGCACGTTTCAAACAGTTATATGAACGAACTGAAAGATCTAATTCTTCGATCGTACGTTCTAAAATGCGATCATCAGAAGTTGTATCCACTTCCTTCATAACATCTGTTGCAATAGCAATTTCAGTTAAGTTTGTGAATAGATTTAGGTGTTCTGTCAAAATACGAGCAGACAAACCTAAGGCATCTTCTGGAATGATTGTCCCATTTGTCAAAATTTCAAGGGTTAGCTTGTCAAAGCCATCGTTGCTACCAACGCGTGCTGGTTCAACTTGGTAATTGACTTTAGTCACTGGCGTATAGATTGAATCTACAGCAAGTGTTCCCACTGGTGCATCATCTTTTTTGTTTTGATCAGCTGGAACATAGCCACGTCCACTGTTTACAGTAAGCGTTGCTTTCAAAGATGCTCCTTCTCCGATTGTAAATAGATAATGATCAGGGTTTACAATTTCGATGTCACTATCAGTAAGAATGTCTCCGGCAGTTACTTCTGCAGGTCCTTCTACATCAAGTTCAATAATCTTTTCGTCTTGGACGTAAGATTTAACGGCGATTCCTTTAACGTTAAGAATAATTTGCATAACGTCTTCACGGACTCCTGGAACGGTATCAAATTCGTGGAGTACACCTTCAATGTTGATTGAAGTGACAGCTGCACCTGGAAGTGAAGCCAGAAGTACACGACGAAGTGAGTTTCCAAGTGTTGTACCATAGCCACGTTCAAGTGGTTCTACGACAAACACGCCATAATCTTTGTTTTCATCAATTTTTGTTATATTTGGTTTTTCAAACTCAATCATTTGCTATACTCCCTCTTAAACGAAAAGCTGTGTAATTGTTGATGATTATACACGGCGACGTTTTGGAGGACGAGCACCATTGTGTGGTACAGGAGTTACATCGCGGATTGCAGTTACTTCAAGACCAGCAGCAGCAAGTGCACGAATAGCAGACTCACGACCTGAACCGGGACCTTTAACAGTTACTTCAACAGATTTAAGTCCGTGTTCTTGAGCAGCTTTTGCAGCAGCTTCTGATGCCATTTGAGCAGCAAATGGTGTAGATTTACGAGAACCTTTAAATCCAAGTGCACCTGCAGATGACCAAGCGATTGCGTTACCATGCACATCAGTAATCATAACAATTGTGTTGTTAAATGTAGCGTGAATATGAGCAATACCAGATTCGATATTCTTTTTCACACGACGTTTACGTGTTGGTTTAGCCAAGATTTTTACCTCCTTATTTTATTTTATTTTTTCTTACCTGCAATCGCAACAGCTTTACCTTTACGAGTGCGAGCATTGTTTTTAGTGTTTTGTCCACGAACTGGAAGTCCACGACGGTGACGGATACCACGGTATGAACCGATTTCCATCAAGCGTTTGATGTTCAAGTTTACTTCACGACGAAGGTCACCTTCAACTTTGATTGCGTCAACTTCACGACGGATAGCATCTTCTTGATCTGGTGTAAGATCGCGAACACGAATATCTTCAGAAACGCCTGCAGCAGCAAGGATTTTCTTAGATGTTGGAAGTCCGATACCGTACACATAAGTCAATGAAATTACTACACGTTTGTCATTTGGAATGTCAACTCCAGCAATACGAGCCATGTTTTCTCCTTTCTATCTTATCCTTGACGTTGTTTGTGTTTTGGATTTGCTGGGCAAATTACCATAACACGACCATTACGACGAATTACTTTACAGTATTCGCAAATTGGTTTGACCGATGGTCTTACTTTCATTTTTATCCCTCCAAGTTTTTCGATTATTTAAAGCGGTATGTGATACGTCCACGTGTCAAATCGTACGGACTCATCTCCACTGTAACACGATCTCCCGCTAAAATACGAATATAGTTTTTACGAATTTTACCAGAAACTGTTGCTAAAATCTGATGTCCATTTTCAAGTTCAACCGTAAACATAGCATTCGGCATTGTATCGACTACTTTGCCTTCTACTTCAATCACATCGTCTTTTGCCACGCAAAAGTACCTCCATAAATTTCGATTCATTCCTCTGAGCACAGAGGTAACAATTATAAGTCAGACTAACTAATTGTAACACTAGTTGTCCAATATTGCAAGCATGAAAAACGCTTTTATTTCAAATTTGACAAGACTTTTTCAATGTCTGAAAATACATCATTGATATCTTGGTTCCCTTGGATGTCATGTACGAGTCCTTTTGAACGATAAAATTCAATGATTGGTTCACCTTGGGCAATATTAACATCCAAACGACGTTTTACTGTCTCAGGTTTATCATCTTCACGTTGGTAGTAATCTTCCTCTTTGTAATCAACTGGTGGATTGAATACTTTATGGAAAGTTTCTCCAGTTTGACGATGAATGATACGTCCGCTCAAACGCTCTAAAAGACTGTCTGGATTTACTTCGATGTTGATAACACCTTCAAGCTCAATACCAAGTTCAGCCAATGTTTTATCTAAAGCATGAGCTTGCTCAATGGTACGTGGATATCCGTCTAACAAGAAACCTGTTTCTTTAATATCATCTTGAGCAAGGCGTTCTTTTACAATTCCATTGGTTACTTCATCTGGTACCAACTCACCTTTATCAATGTATGATTTTGCAAGCACACCCATTTCAGTTTGGTTAGCCATCGCTGCGCGGAACATATCTCCAGTGGAGATATGCGCTACGTGAAATTCTTCAACGATTTTAGCTGCTTGAGTTCCTTTACCTGCTCCAGGCAACCCCATAATTAAAAGATTCATGATGAATTCTCCTTATTTTGTTTTTAAATGGAAGCAGGAGCGAATTCCTATTTCCATTTAAAAACAAAATAGAAGGCTGACAAAGTCAACCTTATTCTATTCTGTTGTTGTGTCCATAAATCCGACATACTTACGTTTTAATAAGTAGCCTTCTAATTGTTTCATTCCCTCAATACCTGTTGAAATAATGATTAACAAACTAGTTCCTCCAAGAGCCACTGCATCTGTCAAACCAAATAAATCTCGAGCCAGGATTGGAATGATGGTAATAAAGCCAAGGAATACTGATCCGACGCTTGCTAAACGACGTAGCAAACGAGACATAAACTCTTCTGTCCCCTTACCAGGGCGGACGCCTGGGATATAGGCACCACTCTTTTGAAGGTTTTCTGCCGTTTTTTCAGGATTGATCTGAACAAACGTGTAGAAGAAGGTGAAGAGAATGATCAATAAGGCATACATTGCCACACCAGTTGGTGTGTTTGTAGCCAACATGGCTTGAGCTGTTTTCACCCATCCTGCATTGTAACCCATAGCGCTAATCACTTGGAAAATTGCAGCAGGCGCTGCTGTAATCGAACTAGCGAAGATGACAGGAATAACTCCTGCTGGGTTTACTTTCAAAGGTAGGTAAGAACTTGATGGAGCTCCTTGTGCAATCTTTGTATATTGGATTGGAATCTTGTATTGTGCTTGCTCCACAAAGGTTGTAAAGTAAACAATAACCAAGACAGCAAGGATTAATACCCCAACAAAAATGAGGGAATTGGTCATTTGACCAGAACGAACATTCACAAATGCATTTTCATAGATTTCTTTAATCATCTCAGGAATTGATGACACAATCCCTGCAAAGATAATCATTGAAACACCATTACCGTACCCTTTATCTGTGATTTGTTCTCCAAGCCAAGTCACAATCATGGAACCGGTCGTCAGAATCGCACCGATTAATAGATAGGTCTTGGTATTTGGAGTTGCGACTAATTTCGCCTGAGACAAAGTGTGGAAGGTGGCTGTAATCCCGATGGATTGAACAAAGGCTAGAACCAAAGAAATATAGCGTGTTGCTTGGTTGAGCTTTCTTCGACCAACTTCCCCTTGTTTGCCCCATTCAACAAACTTAGGCAACAGATCCATTTGCAAAAGTTGCACGACGATCGAAGCTGTAATGTATGGGCTAACCCCTAATGCGAAAACTGAGAAGTTCCTCATGGCATTCCCAGAAACCAAACTGAGCATGTTCAAGAAGGACACATCTTGAAGGTTGTTCAGAATTTTCGCATTTACACCAGGCACTGTAATCGTGGTCCCAATGCGGAAAACAAGAATGATGAAGATCGTAAATAAAATCTTCGACCGTACTTGTTTCACCTTAAATGCATCTTTTAATAATTTAAAAAACATAGGTCACCTCACTTAGATGACTTCAACTGAACCACCTTTAGCAGTGATAGCTTCTTCAGCTGATTTAGAGAATTTAGCTGCTTTAACAGTCAACTTCTTAGTCAATTCTCCGTTACCAAGAATTTTGATACCTGATTTTTCAGCTTTTACAATTCCTGATTCTACAAGTACTACTGGAGTTACTTCAGCACCATCTTCAAAGGCGTTCAATTGATCAAGGTTCACAATAGCATATTCTTTAGCGTTGATGTTTGTAAATCCACGTTTTGGAAGACGACGGAACAATGGAGTTTGTCCACCTTCAAAACCAAGACGTACACCGCCACCGCTACGAGCTTTTTGACCTTTTTGACCACGGCCAGAAGTTTTACCATTACCAGATGAAGTACCACGACCAACACGGTTGCGGACTTTACGTGAACCTGTAGCAGGTTGTAATTCATGAAGTTTCATTATTTATTTTCTCCTCTTTTGTAAATTGCTAACGCATGTAATCAGGAAAAGGTGTCCTAACTACAAACTCGCCTATACTTATATTTAGTTTTAGGGGATGAGAATCTCTCATACCCCTGAAAACTTTGTTTCTATTTTAAATAGATTATTTTACTTCTTCAACTGTTACCAAGTGAGATACAGCAGTGATCATACCACGTACTGCTGGGTTATCTTCTTTAATAACAGAGCTGTTCAATTTGCCAAGTCCAAGTGCTACAACAGTTTTACGTTGTGACGGGATGCGTCCGATTGGAGACTTAGTCAAAGTAATTTTAATTTGAGCCATTTGAATCTCCTTTCTTAAGCCAAGTCAGAAACTGAAATACCACGAAGGGCAGCAACTTCATCAGCACGTTTCAATTGTGCCAAACCGTTAACAGTTGCACGAACGATGTTGATTGGAGTGTTTGATCCAAGTGATTTAGATGTAACATCTGCAATACCTGCCAATTCGACAACGGCACGAACTGCTCCACCTGCAGCAACCCCAGCCCCTTCGATAGCTGGTTTCAACAATACACGAGCTCCACCAAATACTGATGTTACTTCGTGTGGAATTGTTGTTCCAACCATAGGAACTTCGATCAAGTTTTTCTTAGCATCTTCAACAGCCTTACGGATTGCTTCTGGAACTTCTTGAGCTTTACCAGTACCAAATCCAACACGGCCATTACGGTCACCAACAACTACAAGAGCTGCAAAACGAAGACGACGTCCACCTTTAACAACTTTTGTTACACGGTTGATGGCAACTACGCGTTCTTCAAGTTCAACTGCATTATCTTTAAATGCCATTTTCTAGTGTCCTCCTATTAGAATTTCAATCCGTTTTCACGAGCTGCATCAGCCAAAGCTTTAACACGTCCGTGATATAGATATCCACCGCGGTCGAACACCACTTCAGAAATACCTTTAGCAACTGCACGTTCAGCAACAAGTTTGCCGACAACAACGGCTTGTTCAGTTTTAGTTCCTTTTGAAACTTCTTTGTCAAGAGTTGAAGCGCTTGCGAGCGTTACACCCGCTACGTCATCAATTACTTGAGCGTAGATGCCTGTATTAGAACGGAATACGTTCAAACGTGGGCGATCAGCAGTTCCAGAGAGTTTTCCGCGAACGCGACGGTGGCGTTTTTGACGGATTTTGTTTTTATCTGGTTTCGAAATCACAATTTTCACCTCTTAATTTTAAAATCATGTGCTAAGCACTGAGTTGGTAAGATGAAGGTTGGTTGAAAAACAACCAAACTACATTATTTACCTGTTTTACCTTCTTTGCGGCGAACGTATTCACCAACATAACGGATCCCTTTACCTTTGTATGGTTCAGGTGAACGAAGGCTACGTACATAAGCAGCTGTTTGACCAACTACTTCTTTTGAAATTCCGCTAACAACGATTGTTGTTGGGTTTGGAAGTTCAAAAGTAATTCCTTCTGGAGCTTCAACTTCGTCTGGGTGTGATTTACCAACAGCCAAAACAAGTTTTGATCCTTGAAGTTGTGCACGGTATCCAACCCCGCGCATTTCAAGTTCTTTCTTGAATCCTTCTGATACACCAGTAACCATGTTGTTCAAAAGGGCACGAGTTGTTCCGTGGATTGTTTTCATTTCTTTTGAATCGTTTGGACGGTGAAGTGTTACTTCAGTACCTTCCACACGGATTTCAATATCTTTTGAGAACTCACGAGTAAGTTCTCCTTTAGGTCCTTTTACAGTTACAACGTTGTCATTGTTAGTGATTTCAACACCAGCAGGCAACACGATAACTTTATTACCAATACGTGACATGTTTTTTATTCTCCTGTTAAATTGTCAGGCCTTTACGGGCCAGTTTTCACGGGGTTTAAATCTTTTTGATTTAAAAGTTAATGTTTAGGTCTCATTTTCTAAGTGAATCAAGGCATTGTCTCGCAGACATAACTTTGGGTTAGGCAAGAGACAATAACGAAGAGTCACAACGAAATTGGGAACTAAATATTACCAAACGTAAGCGATAACTTCCCCACCAACGTTCTTTTGGCGTGCTTCTTTATCAGTAAGCAAACCTTCAGAAGTTGAAAGGATAGCAATTCCAAGTCCGTTAAGAACTTTTGGAAGATCTTCACGTTTTTTGTAAACACGCAAACCTGGTTTAGATACACGTTTCAAGTTTGTGATAACTTTTTCACCGTTTTGTCCGTATTTCAAGAATACACGGATGATGCCTTGTTTGTCATCTTCGATGAATTCAACGTTTTTTACAAAACCTTCGCGTTTAAGGATTTCAGCAATCCCTTTTTTGATGTTTGATGCAGGTACTTCAAGTACTTCGTGTTTTGCTTGGTTAGCGTTACGAATACGTGTAAGGAAGTCTGCGATTGGGTCAGTCATAACCATTATAATTTCTCCTCTTACTAGTAGTTTGCAAGTTGCACTTGCTAGTTAATACATGATACAGAGAGCGTAACAGCGAGAGCAAAAATAGGCAATTTGATGCAGGAGCGATGCTCCAAAGAAAATTGGTCTTTTTTGCCAAAGCTGTAGCTCGTGTTCAAATTGGCAAGCCCAACTGAACCCGGGCTAAACTCTGTGTGAAAAAGATAAACTTTCCTAGAAACTAAAGTTTCTTCGTCAAGTTTCCTATTTTCACTTAGAGTTTTGACGCCCTAACTATCTTAAATTACCAAGATGCTTTTGTGACACCTGGGATTTGACCTTTGTATGCCAATTCACGGAAGCAAACACGGCAAAGTTTAAACTTGCGGTAAACTGAGTGTGGACGTCCACAACGTTCACAGCGAGTGTATGCTTGAGTAGAGAACTTCGCTGGGCGTTTGTTCTTAGCAATCATAGATTTTTTAGCCATTAGTTTTACCTCCTATATTATTTTGCAAACGGCATACCGAGGCCAGTAAGCAATGCACGTGATTCTTCGTCTGTGTTCGCTGTAGTTACGATTACGATATCCAAACCACGAGTTTTATCAACATCATCAAAGTTGATTTCTGGGAAGATCAATTGTTCTTTCACACCAAGTGTGTAGTTTCCGCGTCCATCAAATGATTTTGTTGGAACACCATGGAAGTCACGTACACGTGGAAGTGAAACTGTTACCAATTTATCCAAGAATTCGTACATACGTTCACCACGAAGGGTAACTTTTGCACCGATCGCAACACCTTCACGAAGACGGAAGCCGGCGATTGATTTTTTAGCCTTAGTGATCAATGGTTTTTGACCTGAGATCAAAGCAAGCTCTTCAGCAGCTTTTTCAAGGTTTTTAGCATTTGATACTGCATCACCGACACCCATGTTCAAAACGATTTTATCAACTTTTGGCACAGCCATAACTGATGAATAGTTGAACTGCTCAGTCAATGATGGTACTACTTCATTAAGGTATTTTTCTTTTAAACGATTAGCCATTATACTTCTCCTTTCCTTCGTGATTAGTCAAGCACTTCGCCTGATTTTTTGTTGTAGCGAACTTTTTTGCCGTCTACAAATTTGTAGCCAACACGTCCAGCAACACCGTTTTTGTCCAAAACTTGAACGTTAGAAGCATGGATTGGAGCTTCTTTTTCAACGATCGCACCTTGAGGGTTTTCGTTATTTGGACGTTGGTGTTTCTTAATGATGTTTACACCTTCTACAACAACTTTATTTACTTTTGGAAGAGCAGTAAGAACAACAGCTTCTACGCCTTTGTCTTTACCAGCAATAACGCGAACTTTGTCGCCTTTTTTTACAAACATTTTATTCTCCTTTTATTCTTACGCCCGATGGGCACCCTGGCTAAGCCAGGGGACTGTGTTTGTTTTTTTATTGATTAAAGTACTTCTGGAGCAAGTGATACGATCTTCATGAAACCACCGTCACGCAATTCACGTGCAACTGGGCCAAAGATACGAGTTCCGCGAGGAGTTTTGTCGTCACGGATGATCACTGCTGCATTTTCGTCGAACTTGATGTATGAACCATCTTTACGACGAGCACCTGATTTAGTACGAACGATAACAGCTTTTACAACGTCACCTTTCTTAACCGCACCACCAGGAGTAGCTTGTTTTACAGATGCAACGATTACATCACCGATGCTCGCGAATTTACGTTTTGAACCACCAAGAACTTTGATTGTCAAGATTTCGCGTGCGCCACTGTTGTCAGCGACTTTCAAACGAGTTTCTGTTTGAATCATTTACGTTTTCTCCTTTCAGGTATGATTAGATGATGACCGCTTTTTCAACGACTTCTACAAGACGGAAGCGTTTTGTAGCTGAAAGCGGACGAGTTTCCATGATACGAACGATATCGCCTTCTTTAGCAACATTGTTTTCATCATGAGCTTTGTATTTTTTAGAATAGTTGATACGTTTACCATAGACTGGGTGGTTACGTTTAGTTTCAACTACAACTGTGATTGTTTTGTCCATTTTGTCAGACACAACGCGTCCAACAAGAACTTTACGATTATTGCGTTCCATTGAAATTCTCCTTCCCTAGTCTATTATTTAGCTTCTGATTGAACAGTTTTGATACGAGCGATTTGTTTTTTCACTTCTTTCAAACGTCCAGTTTGTTCCAATTGACCAGCAGCTGCTTGGAAACGAAGTTCAAACAATTCTTTCTTCAATTCATTTTCACGCTTCGCGAGTTCTTCTTGAGAAAGACCACGAAGTTCTTTAACAAATTCTTTTACTTCTGTAAGTTTCATGACCTCTCCTTATTCTGCTTCACGTTTCACAAATTTAGTTTTAACTGGCAATTTGTGGCTAGCAAGACGAAGTGCTTCGCGCGCGATCTCTTCAGATACACCAGCGATTTCGAACATCACTTTACCACGTTTAACTGGTGCTACCCAACCTTCAGGAGCCCCTTTACCAGATCCCATACGTACCCCGATAGCTTTAGCGGTGTATGATTTGTGTGGGAAAATCTTAATCCAAACTTTACCACCACGTTTCATGTAACGAGTCATGGCGATACGAGCAGCTTCGATTTGACGGTTTGTGATCCAGTGGCTAGTTGTAGCTTGAAGACCGTATTCACCGAATGCTACTTCTTTTCCACCTTTTGCTTCACCGCGCATTTTACCACGGAATTCGCGACGGTGTTTTACACGTTTAGGTACTAACATTGGTTATTTACCTCCTTTAGCGTCTTTACGAGCTGGAAGAACTTCACCACGGTAGATCCATACTTTAACACCAAGTTTACCGTAAGTAGTGTCTGCTTCTTCCCAAGCGTAATCGATATCAGCGCGAAGTGTGTGAAGTGGAACAGTTCCTTCAGAGTATCCTTCTGCACGGGCGATATCTGCACCGTTCAAACGACCTGATACTTGAGTTTTGATTCCTTTAGCTCCAGCACGCATAGCACGTTGGATCGCTTGTTTTTGTGCACGACGGAAAGCAACACGTTGTTCCAATTGACGAGCAATTCCTTCACCAACAAGGTGAGCATCCAAGTCAGGACGTTTGATCTCAATGATGTTGATGTGTACTTGTTTACCAGTCAATTTGTTAAGAGCTGCACGAAGTGCATCAACGTTTGCTCCACCTTTACCGATAACCATACCTGGTTTAGCAGTGTGAAGTGAAACGTTAACTTTGTTTACTGCGCGTTCGATTTCAATAGTTGAAACGGCTGCGTCAGCCAATTCTTTTTGAATGAATTTACGGATTGCAAGATCTTCATGAAGGTAATCCGCGTATTCTTTTTCAGCATACCATTTGGCATCCCAATCACGGATGATACCAACACGCATACCAATTGGATGTACTTTTTGACCCACGAGTTTACCTCCTTATTTTTCTGCAACAGCTACTGTGATGTGAGCTGTACGTTTGTTGATTGGTGAAGCTGAACCTTTCGCACGTGGACGGAAACGTTTCATAGTTGGTCCTTCGTTTGCGAATGCTTCAGATACTACCAAGTTAGCTTTTTCCAAACCAAAGTTGTTTTCAGCGTTTGCTACTGCTGAGTTCAACACTTTAAGGATGATCCCTGCAGCTTTGTTTGGTGTGAATGTCAAAATAGCGATGGCATCGGCTACGCTTTTACCACGGATGTTGTCAAGAACAAGACGTGATTTACGAGGTGAAACACGCACTGTACGAGCCATTGCTTTAGCTGAAGTAATTTCTGCCATTTATGTTCTCCTTATTTTCTACGTGTCTTCTTGTCGTCTGCCGCGTGACCTTTGTAAGTACGAGTTGGTGCAAATTCACCAAGCTTGTGACCTACCATGTCTTCTTGGATGTAGACAGGTACATGTTTACGTCCATCATAAACTGCGATAGTGTATCCGATGAAACTTGGGAAGATCGTTGAACGACGTGACCAAGTTTTAATTACTTTTTTCTTTTCGTCGTTTGCTTGAGCTTCAACTTTTTTCATCAAATGCTCATCGACGAAAGGTCCTTTTTTAAGACTACGTCCCATTTTGTAATTTTCTCCTTTAAAATTTAGTACCACAGCGGCTTGCGCTGCTAAGCAGCGCTACCGAGCTGGCGGAAAGTGTAAGCTAGTTGCTTATGATTATTTTTGGTTGCGACGACGAACGATAAGTTTGTCAGATTTCGCTTTCTTGTTACGAGTTTTAAGACCAAGCGCAGGTTTACCCCAAGGAGTAGATGGCGCTTTACGTCCAACTGGTGCTTTACCTTCACCACCACCGTGTGGGTGATCATTCGGGTTCATTACAGAACCACGAACTGTAGGGCGAACACCTTTCCAGCGGTTACGTCCCGCTTTACCAAGGTTTACAAGTCCATGTTGTTCGTTTCCGACAACACCAACTGTAGCACGGCAAGTTCCAAGAATCATACGAACTTCGCCTGATTGAAGACGAACAAGTACATATTTACCTTCAGAACCCAACACTTGAGCAGAAGCTCCAGCAGCACGTACCAATTCTCCACCTTTACCAGGTTTCAATTCGATGTTGTGGATCAAAGTACCAACTGGGATGTTAGCAAGTGGAAGAGCGTTTCCGACTTTGATATCTGCTTCTGGTCCTGATACGATACGTTGACCTACTTCAAGACCTTTAGGGGCAATGATGTAAGCTTTCACACCGTCAGTGTAGTGTACAAGCGCGATGTTAGCTGAGCGGTTTGGATCGTATTCGATCGTTTTAACGACTGCTTCAACTCCATCTTTGTTACGTTTGAAATCGATCAAACGGTAATGACGTTTATGTCCACCACCTTGGTGACGAACAGTGATACGACCGTTGTTGTTACGACCTGCTTTGTTTTTAAGAGAAACAAGCAAAGTTTTCTCAGGTGTGTTTGTTGTGATTTCAGCGAAATCCAAAGAAGTCATATTACGGCGACCGTTTGTTGTTGGTTTATAAACACGAATTCCCACGATATTTCCTCCTTAGATTATTCAGCTTCAGTAGCAAACAACTCGATTGCTTTAGAATCAGCTGCAAGCGTGATGATAGCTTTTTTAGTTTTTGAAGTAAAACCAGTGTAACGTCCAACGCGTTTTGCTTTAGGTTTTACGTTTACAGTGTTCACATTCGCAACTTTTACACCTTCAAACGCAGCTTCAACAGCTTGTTTGATCAAAAGTTTGTGAGCGCGAGTGTCAACTTCGAATACATATTTGCCTGCTTCAAGTTGAGCCATTGACTTTTCAGTGATAACAGGTTTTTTGATAACATCATACAAATTCATTATGCAAGAACCTCCTCGATTTTAGAGATAGCTGCTTGAGTAACAAGAAGTTTGTCACTATTTGCGATGTCAAGAACACTTGCAGTTGTAGCAGTCGCAACTTTCACGTTTGGAAGGTTACGAGCTGAAAGAGCTGCGAATTCGTTTCCTTCTTCAAGAATAACAAGGACTTTAGAATCGATGCTCAAAGCTGCAAGAACTTTTGCAAATTCAGCAGTTTTTGGAGCTGTAAATTCAAGAGAATCAACGGCTACAAATTTGTTTTCAGCAACTTTTTCTGAGTAAACAGATTTAAGTGCAAGGCGACGAACTTTTTGAGGAAGTTTGTACGCATAGCTACGTGGAGTTGGTCCGAAGACGATTCCACCACCACGCCATTGTGGAGAGCGGATAGAACCTTGACGAGCACGTCCAGTTCCTTTTTGACGCCATGGTTTGCGTCCGCCACCTGAAACGGCTGAACGGTTTTTAACTGCGTGAGTTCCTTGACGAAGGCTAGCACGTTGGCTGATGATCACATCAAATACAACTGCTTGGTTTGGTTCGATACCAAAGATCGCATCGTTAAGAACAACTTCGCCCGCTTGTTTACCAGTTTGGTCGAATAATGTTACATTTGCCATTTTGACTGTATTCCCCTTTCCTTATTATTTACCAGCTTTAACTGCTGACTTGATAGTGATAAGAGATTTCTTAGCACCTGGTACGTTACCTTTGATAAGGATAACGTTCTTTTCTGGAACAACTTGTACAACTTCAAGGTTTTGAATCGTTACACGATCGCCACCCATGCGTCCTGCAAGGTTTTTACCTTTGAATACGCGGTTAGGTGCAACAGGTCCCATAGAACCTGGACGACGGTGGTAACGAGAACCGTGAGCCATAGGTCCACGTGATTGTCCGTGGCGTTTGATAACACCTTGGAAACCTTTACCTTTAGAAGTACCAGTTACATCAACAATGTCTCCAGCTTCGAAAGTGTCAACTGTGATTTCAGCACCAACTTCCAAGCCTTCAACGTTTTTGAATTCACGAATGAAGCGCTTAGGAGCCGTGTTAGCTTTTGCTACATGTCCTTTAGCAGGTTTGTTGCTCAATACTTCGCGTTTGTCATCGAAACCAACTTGGATAGCGTTGTAACCATCTGTTTCAACAGTTTTAACTTGAAGAACAACGTTTGGAGTTGCTTCGATAACTGTTACAGGGATCAATTCGCCAGCTTCAGTGAAGATTTGAGTCATTCCCACTTTTTTCCCTAAGATTCCTTTTGTCATGAGAAAATAGTTCCTTTTCTATAGTTTTTTATTCAAAAAGTTTTTAACGAGCGTTTTTTATGCTCTGGATCAAGCTTTAGATTAAAGTTTGATTTCTACGTTTACACCACTTGGAAGATCCAATTTCATCAAAGCGTCAACTGTTTTTTGAGTTGGGTTGATGATGTCGATCAAACGTTTGTGTGTACGCATTTCGAATTGTTCGCGAGAATCTTTGTATTTGTGAGTCGCACGAATGATTGTGTAGAGGCTACGCTCAGTTGGAAGTGGGATTGGACCCGCAACTTGTGCACCTGTACGAGTAGCTGATTCTACGATTTTTGCAGCCGCCGTGTCGAGTGTACGGTGTTCGTACGCTTTCAAACGGATGCGGATTTTTTTGTTTGCCATCTTTTTCTCCTTTTCGTCTATTTAAGATAATAGGCTAGCTCCACAAGAAAACCGACGCGCGTTGCGTGGCAATGCAACCGAGCGTGTCGCAACCTCTTGCATCAAAGCTAATAGCTGTTTTTCACAGCACCATAGTAGTTTAACACAAACAAAGGCCCAATGCAAGGGATTTGAGAAGATTTTTTTCGTTTTTTTGATGAAAGTGTTTTCGAAAGAAAAAGCGTGCTAAAAAAGTTGCTATTATATAGGAAAAAGGGAGCGAGACAGAACAAATTTATATCCAATTTGTTCATCGTCTCGCCCCCGCAAAGTTGATTAGGTTATCTTTGGAGCTTAACAAGCGAACAAAGATACCAATCAACCACTGCGTCTAGCAGTTATTCCTATTATTCTCAGATGGCTGTCGTCTTTTTTCTTCCTATTTATCTATTTCTAGAAATTCCGTCCTGATTTGTTATAGCCATATTTTTCGACGAAATGCTCACGGAATTCTAAGAGATTGTCATCCATAATGGCTTGACGGACCTGCTTCATGAGGTTGATCAAGAAGTACAGGTTGTGGTAGCTTGTCAAGCGAATGCCGAAGGTCTCATCTGCCTTGAGGAGGTGGCGAAGATAAGCTCGGGTGTAATTCTTACAGGTGTAGCAATCACATTCGGGATCCAGCGGTGTAAAGTCTTCTGCAAATTGCGCATTTTTCACCACCAGACGTCCTTGACTAGTCATACAGGTGCCATTTCGCGCAATTCGCGTCGGCAAGACACAGTCAAACATATCTACTCCACGAATAACGCCATCGATCAGACTGTCTGGAGCTCCTACTCCCATGAGATAGCGTGGCTTGTTCTCTGGTAAGAGCGGAGTTGTGAAATCTAGTACCGCATTCATCTCTTCATGGCTTTCCCCAACAGCTAAGCCGCCGATGGAATAGCCTGGGAAGTCCATGCTGACTAAATCTTGAGCAGACTGACGGCGCAAGTCTTCAAATCCAGCCCCTTGGACAATCCCGAAAAGACCTTGATCATGAGGGCGACGGTGAGCCTTCAGACCACGTTCTGCCCAACGACTGGTCCGTTCGATCGATTTTTTCACATAATCATAGGGTTGATAGAACTGAGGACATTCATCAAAGGACATCATGATGTCACTCCCTAGATTGTTTTGGATGGAGATGGCTTTTTCTGGAGAGAGGAACATCTTCGAGCCGTTGAGGTGGTTTTTAAAAGTTACCCCTTCTTCAGTAATATTGCGGGTATCCGCTAATGAATAGACCTGAAAGCCTCCACTATCTGTTAAAATGGGCTGGTCCCAGTTCATGAACTGGTGCAGTCCTCCTGCTTTTGCGACCAAGTCGTCCCCGGGACGAAGCCAGAGATGGTAGGTGTTGGCCAAGATAATGCCGGAACCCATTTCCTTGAGTTCTTCTGGCGATTGGGTCTTAACGGTTGCCTGAGTCCCTACAGGCATAAACATTGGGGTTGGGAAGGTCCCGTGAGGGGTGATAATTTCTCCCAGACGAGCACCTGTATGCTTTTCTTTTTTGATTAATCGATATTGAATCGGTGAATCTGTCATGGTTACCTCCGTACTGGGAAAAACAGTCCCAGCCTTCTTATTCCTGTCACAGTTTTCCTGTGATCACCTGTACGATTGTACCAAATTTTACCGGCTCTGTCACGGACTTATGTTATAATAAAAAGTACTACTATGAAGAGAGTGTCATCCATGAACCTTAAACTGATTCGCCTCCGGGCACGTACCATGCAAGTCCAGCAACCGGGCTTAGCTATCCTTTTTGCCTTGCCGGTCCTGTTGACCATTCTTGCTAACTTTCTATTAAGTGGGCAAGATCTGATCGATCTACTACCGGATATGACCTTGCAGCAAGCAGGTATCTACATGATCCAGCGGCAGCTCTTTCCTTCTGTCGTCTCCTTTGTCATCTCCATTTTAGTGGTCGGTGCAACTTTTAGCTATTTAGATACGATTAATCCCAAGATCGAACACCGAACACGCGTGTTAGATATCTTTAAACAAGATCGCTTTACCTCTGTATTTGCCACCTTGATCTTGAAGCAAGTCGTCCTCTTTTTATGGGGACTCATCCTCTATGTAGGGAGCCTCATCAGCACCTACGCCAGCATTCGATTTTTGGCGATTTACGACAAGGTGAGCAACCCTAGCACTCTGAGTGCTTCCAGTCCTGAATTCCAATCTCTCATGCAACAAATGCCTCTGATGACTACCGGTGTCGTGCTGGGCCTACTCGGCCTACTCTTTTACCTGCCACAATACTACAGTCTCAGCTTGGTCGAATTGATCCTCTATGAGCAATTACGAGACGGCGACTACAAGGGAGCCTTTGGAGTGCTTCGCCAAAGTCGTGAAACCATGAAAGGGTTCCGCAGCAATCGCTTGGTGCTCGATCTAACCTTGATTGGTTGGTACTTCTTGAATTACTTCACGCGCGATGTCATCGGCTTCTATACCATGCCTTACTTTATCAACTGCCAAATTGCATTTTATGATCAAATCAAGCAGATTAAACAAGGGCCGCGCCATTTCACAGGCCATCCAAGCCATGAAACTGAATAAGAGTAAGAAGAAAACCCCAGTTTCCTGCTGGGGTTTTCTTCTATAGCCCTACTGTTAATTTCTTGTCATTTATAAACCGTATAGGGAGTCTCCTCAGATCAGTCGGGTGTGTTCCCGTTTGATACAGCGGTTCATGACAATATCTTCTCGTCCAGCTCCACGAAGGATTTCTTCGGCTTCTTGATTTTCCAGCTCCAACTGTGCCCAGAAAATTTTCGCATCCGTCTCAATAAAATCACGTGCCACATCTGGTAAAAACTCACTGCGACGGTATACATCGACGATATCTACTGGGAAAGGGATCTCCTGCAAGCTAGCGTACACCGTTTCTCCAAGGATCTGGCCACCAGCTGCACGGGGGTTGACAGGAATAATCCGGTAGCCCCGCTCTTGCATCTCCTTGCTGACACGATGACTGGTCGTATCTTCACGGTCAGATAATCCAACTACAGCGATGATCTTGCTGGTTTCTAGGTAATGTTTGATAATGCCATCACTAGGATTGCGAAATGAATAAGCCATAAGAATCTCCTTTTGTATGCGTTTCCTTTCTTTAAATAGTATAACAATACGGAGGGCATTGCAAGTGTTTGTCGTTAAAAGCGGTAGGAAACTGAAAAGTTTCCTACCGCTTTCTGTTTTGAACAAACTTAATCTTATTTGGCTTCATACCATGTTTTGCCTTCGTTCTCATCAGCTTCCAGTGGTACTGCAAGTTCAATAGCGGATTCCATGGTCTCTTTGACGAGTTCTTTGATCGCTGCCAGTTCATCACTTGGTACTTGCAGAACGATTTCATCGTGCACCTGAAGAAGCATCTTGGTCTTGTATGCTCCTGCTTCTAGCGCTTGGTCCAAGTGGATCATGGCAATTTTCAAGATATCTGCTGCAGATCCTTGGATTGGTGAGTTGATAGCCGTCCGCTCCGCAAAGCCTCGAACATTGAAGTTGCGAGAATTGATATCTGGAATCTCCCGACGACGCTTGAAGAGGGTCTCCACATAGCCTTTATCACGCGCTTCCCGTACCACTCTCTCCATATAGTCCTTGATGCCAGGGTAGCGTTCGAAGTAGGTCTCAATATAAGCCTTGGCTTCTTTTCGACTGATCCCTAGGTTGTTAGACAGTCCAAAGTCGGAAATTCCATAAACCACACCGAAGTTTACTGCTTTTGCATTGCGACGGTCGTTCGGCGTCACATCTTCAGGTTTTGCAATATTGAAAACGCGCATAGCAGTCGATGTATGGATATCTGCCCCATGTTTAAAGGCGTCAATCAAATGCTCATCTCCCGAAATATGGGCCAAGACGCGCAGTTCGATTTGTGAATAGTCCGAACTCAGCAAGACACTGTTTTCCTCTTCTGGGACAAAGGCCTTACGAATAAGACGACCTTGTTCCAAACGGACAGGAATGTTTTGCAGGTTGGGATCCACACTGGACAAACGGCCTGTCTGCGTCAAATCCTGTACATAGCGGGTATGGATCTTCCCATCTTCCAAAATCCAATCTTGAAGACCGATGACATAGGTCGACTGGATCTTAGCAATTTGGCGGTATTCAAGAATCTTAGACACAATCGGTGCAATTGGAGCCAGGCGTTCCAAGACATCAACGGCTGTTGAATAGCCGGTTTTTGTCTTCTTAGTATATTCAAGAGGGAGTCCCAATTTTTCAAAGAGAATGACCCCCAATTGTTTTGGAGAATTGATATTAAACTCTTCTCCTGCAAGCTCGTAGATTTCTTGAGTCAAGCGCTCCAAGACCACTTCGTTTTCCACCTGCATATCCTCTAGGGTCTGGCGCTCTACCTTGATCCCCGCGATTTCCATCTTGGCCAAAATAGCTGCTAGTGGTTGCTCCATATCATAGAGCAAATCTAGCTGGTCATGGGCTTGCAACTGTTCCACCATGGGCTCTTCGGTATCCAGTAAAACAGCGACTTTCCGTGCCAAATGCTCTAATAGGACCGCCTTTTCTGGGATAGCTTTTTTGGCTCCCTTGCCATAAACGACTTCGTCCAGCGGTAGCGCAATCTGACTATAGAGACTCGCAATGGTTGAAATTTCATTGTCCTCTACGGTCGACAAGAGATACTTGGCCAATCGACTGTCAAACGCGGGATTTTGAAGGGTAATGCCCAAGTGGCTAAGCAAGACCTTGGCCCGCTTGAAGTCATAGACCTTGAGGGGCGTTTTTTCGAGAAATTCTTTGAAAATCGGTGTTTGTAAAAGACCAGTATCTGTACTCGCGTAGAGCTGACCTTTGGTCCCCCATGCGAAACCGATGATGGGTTCCGTATGGTAATTGTCCCCAAAAATCTCAAAATGGAAGAAACTATCTTCCGTGAGCATATCTGAAGTGACTTGCTCGACTTCTGTATAGTCAATAGCTACAGGAGCTGCTTCTTCTCCACTGAGATCCAAGGCCTGACGGAGTTGCTTGAAGCCCATCTCCTCATAAAACTTGGCGAGATTTTCTAGATGAGGACCCGAATAAGTGATATCGTCCAGGCCAATTTCAATAGGCGCATTGGTATCGATGGTTGCGAGAGTCTTAGACAGATAGGCCTGCTCCTTGTCGTTGATGAGGTTTTCCTTCATCTTAGAAGCCTTCATCTCGTCGATATGCTCATAAATACCATCGAGAGACCCGTACTCTAGGAGTAGTTTGATCCCGGTCTTTTCTCCGATTTTGGTGACACCTGGGATATTATCCGACTTATCTCCCATCAAGGCCTTGAGGTCGATAAATTGCTCTGGTGTCAGTCCCATCTTTTCTTTCAGATAGGCTGGAGTGAATTCTTCAAACTCTGCCACCCCTTTTTTGGAGATTTCAACCACCGTATTGTCATCCGTCAGCTGGATCAAATCCTTGTCCCCAGAGACAATGGTGACTTCAAAGGGTACTGAGGTAGCTTCTGCCATCTTATCAAGCGTTCCAATAATATCATCCGCTTCATACTGGGCTAGCTCATAATGGCGGATTCCCAGATGGTCTAATTGCTCACGAATGAAAGGAAACTGCTCGCGGAACTCATCTGGAGTTTTTGCACGGCCCCCTTTGTAGTCGGCATACATCTCCGTCCGAAAAGTCGTCTTTCCTGCATCAAAAGCAACGAGGACATGGGTCGGTTGGATGCGCTCTAAGAGATGGCTCAACATGAGATTAAAGCCATAGACCGCATTGGTATGCAGACCATTGGCATTTTTGAAGCGATCGATTTGATTATAGAGTGCGAAAAAGGCACGAAAAGCGACGGATGACCCGTCGATGAGTAGTAATTTATTCTTTTTTTCCATAGGCCTATTATACCACGAATCACAAGGTCTCTGGTACATAAAAACTCTACCCTTTCGGGTAGAGCCTTCTTTAGGAGTTTCTTATGAAAAATGAAGAGAAGTGTTTATTCGCCGTAACAAGAACCTTGTTGTGGCAATTTCTTAAAGCGTTTTGGATAATTAACTGAGATTTTCATTTTCTGTACCTCATTTCTTATTGGATGAGTACAGTATACAAGAGAAACCTAAACGATTCCTTATAGAAAGCTTCAAGAAAACTAAAAGCTGAGGCGCAAAACACGCGGTTGTTTTTTGCTACAAGCTGGTAACTGAAGATGAAGCCCTGTCTCATCTTGGCTCCAAGAAAGAAGCTGACTTTCTCCAAGGGGTTCCACCTTTTGAATGCGCGCATGAAGAATTTTCGGTTGCTTGAGGTCATAGGCGAGAGACGGCAAGGTCAACTCTTCCGTCCTTCCACTTGGTTCCAGCTGGATAGCATAAAGAAAGCCATCACGCATGGTATAGCGGAAATCTTGGCTGGTATAGAGTGGCGCTTCCCCATCTGAGAAGGAACCTTCCTGGGCCTCGGTTGGTCCGTCCGATGACACCCGCCAAGGCCGACTCTGATAAATGGCTTCTCCATTTACCGCCAGCCAGTCCCCGATCTCTGTGAGGATGTCTTGGTCTTGCTCAGGGATCGTGCCATCTGCCTTGGGTCCAATATTGAGCAGAAGATTGCCATTTTTGGCCACAACATCAACTAAATTTTGTAGCAATTCCTTACTGGTCTTGTAGGCTAGATCCTGAGTATAACACCAAGAATTACGGGCGATCGCGGTATCCATTTGCCACGGAAAGGCTTGCGTCTCTCCGTAGCCTCCCCGCTCCATCTCAACGATTCCTGAACCGAAAGGGAGGGCATCCTGTTTGTAACAAACAGCCACCTTGCGATCCTCTTGTGCTGCTAGATTGTAATAATAAGCCAAAAAGCGCATCAAGTAGGGACGGAAACTCTCATGCTGGATCCACCAGTCAAAATAAAGGAGCTCTGGCTGGTAGTCCCGCACCAGTTCACAGGTTCGCAACAGCCAGTCTTCCAAGAATTCTTTGCTTGGATAAGGCTGGGAAGTCAGATCAAAATGATCCTTGGGCTCTGGCTCCGCTGGCCAATAAAGGCTGTCTCTTGGGACTTCCTGCGAAATGTCACTGACGAATTCCTTGCCATGTGAAAAGAAAAACTGGTGTTCTGCCCGGTGAGAAGACGTACAGAAGTGCAGGCCACGTTTTTCTGCTTCCTCCCTCAGCTCTCCTAAGACATCTCGTCTCGGCCCCATTTCTAAGCTATTATAAGGCGAGAGAGTAGAGGCATACATCTGAAAACCATCGTGGTGCTCCGCAACTGGAAAAAGATACTGGGCTCCCGCTTTTTGAAAGAGATCCAGCCAAGATGCCGGATCAAATCGATCGGCTGTAAAAAGAGGAATGAGAGCCTTGTAGCCAAAGCTGGCCTGGTCTCCAAAATGCTCTCGATGATAGTCATAGCAAGGATTCCCTTGGATATACATATTTCGCGAATACCATTCTGAACCAAAGGCAGGTACACTGTAGACGCCCCAGTGGATAAACATTCCAAATTTGGCATCTCGATACCAATCTGGACAGACTTGATGGCTAAGAGAGTCCCAGGTTGGTTCAAAAGGACCTGACTGGACAACTTGATCAATTTCTTCAAGGCTTATCATTCTCTTCTCCTCTTTTCTTGTTACTACCTCTATTGTAACGAGAAACCCTCGTTTGTAAAGACAAACGAGGGGAATGTTTAAAATAGTAGACAAAGAGCTTGATCTAGGAGAATCAAGCTGATGATGAATGAAATGAAGCTTCTAGCCCTTCACTGCTTGAGAAATAAAACGAGCGATGGCGTCTGTCTCCCCTTGGTGGAGAGCCTTAACGATTTTGGACCCCACAATCACTCCATCTGAGACCTTGTTGAAACGGTGAACATCCTCCATGCTGGAAACTCCAAAACCTGTTAAAACAGGAATGGACGCTATTTCGTGTAATTGGGCCAAGTGATGGTCCAAGTCATCTCGATAGCTACCAGCTTTCCCCGTCACTCCATTGACAGCAACGGCATAGATAAATCCTTCTGCATCATGGATCAATTTCTTCTGGCGCTCGATTCCTGTGGTTAAGCTCACTAGCGGCACCAAAGCGATGTCTTTATCCACTAAGAGAGGCTCTACCAGATCTGCATGCTCATGAGGAAGATCCGGAATAATCACTCCCTTGACCGCTGTTCCTTCTACATCTCTAAAGAAGTTTTTAAGCCCATATTGGAACAAGGGATTGAAATAGGTCATGATGACCAAAGGAACACTTGTCTCCAGACGCTGGATCGTTTGTACCAGTTCCTCTGTCGTCGTCCCATGGGCTAAACTTCTTAGTCCCGCCTCTTCAATCACAGGGCCATCTGCCACCGGATCTGAAAAAGGAATGCCAACTTCAATGGCTGAGACACCAAGCTCCTCCAAAAATTGGATGGTTTCCTGCAAACCTTCCAAGCCTTTTTCATGATCTCCTGCCATGATATAAGGAACAAAGATCCCTTGCTGCTGGTCTTTCAGCTTTTGTAAATGCTCTGTTAAGGTCTTTCCCATCTTACTCTCCTCTCTCTTGTTCTAGGCGGTCTTTGACTTGTACCACATCTTTATCCCCACGACCTGATAAGCAAACGATCATAGATTTTTCAGGCCCCATTTCCTTGGCCAATTTCACCGCATAGGCGATAGCATGGCTCGATTCCAGGGCTGGAATGATTCCTTCTACTTTCGAAAGCAATTGAAAGGCTTCTAGGGCTTCTTTGTCTGTCACTGGCACATAGGTTGCCCGCTTGATGTCATGGAAATAAGAATGCTCTGGCCCAATTCCTGGATAATCGAGACCTGCTGAAATCGAGAAGGCTTCTAAAATCTGTCCATGGGCATCCTGTAAAACATCCATCAAGGCACCGTGAAGGACTCCCGGACGTCCCTTGGTCAAGGTTGCTGCATGCTGGTCTGTATCTACTCCAAGCCCAGCAGCTTCTGCCCCATACATGGCAACAGATGTATCTTCAACAAAAGGATAAAAGAGGCCAATGGCGTTCGATCCGCCTCCTACACAGGCTAAAACTGCATTTGGTAATGCACCATCATTTTGCTCTGCAAATTGGCGTTTGGCTTCTCGGCCAATGACACTTTGAAAATCACGGACAATTTCTGGGAATGGGTGAGGTCCTAGAGCAGAACCCATGATATAGTGGGTATCCTCCACATTTGCTACCCAGCCTCTAAGGGCAGCATTGACTGCATCCTTGAGGACACGCGACCCATCTGTTACCGATTGAACCTTTGCCCCCAACAACTCCATCCGAAAGACATTAAGGGCTTGGCGTCTGACATCTTCTTCCCCCATGTAGATGGTGCATTCCATATCAAATAAAGCAGCGGCCGTTGCCGTTGCAACACCGTGCTGTCCAGCCCCTGTTTCTGCGATGATCTTCTTTTTACCCATTCGGTGTGCCAGCAAAACCTGTCCTAGGGCATTATTAATTTTATGAGCTCCTGTGTGGTTGAGATCTTCTCTTTTAAGAAAGATCTTGGCTCCACCGACATACTTGGTTAGATTCTTAGCATAATAGAGCGGTGTTTCCCGACCGACATATTGTTTCAGAAGCTGATCCAATTCTGCTTGAAAAGAAGGATCTGCTTGACTTTCTCTGTAGGCTTCTTCTAATTCTAAAACTGCTGTCATCAAGGTTTCAGGGACAAATCGTCCCCCGAACCGCCCGTAAAATCCGTTTTGATCTGGTTGTTTATATGCCATGCTTGACCCTTTCTATAAATCGTTTTATCTTTTCTTGATCTTTTATTCCATTTGTCTCGACCCCACTGGATACATCCACCGCATAAGGATGAAAGAAGCGAATGGCATCTGCTACATTGTCTTCCGTCAAGCCTCCTGCAATAAAGAAGGGCTTTGTAAAGTTTTGACTTTCGAGCTTTTGCCAGTCAAAGGTCTGCCCACTTCCTGCTACAGGAGCATCAAAGAGCAGATAATCGGCACTGGTCTCAGGAAGAGCTGCATCTTTCCCCACTTGAACAGCGCGAATCGTTTGTTGGGGAAGGTCTTGCAAGATGGTTTCATCCATCGGCCCATGCACTTGTATCAGGTCCAAGCCCACAACTTGGCAAGCTTGCTCCACTTCTTCTCTTTGTGGCGATACAAAAACACCGACTTTTTGAACCCCCTCTGGAATCCCTGTAGCCAACTGCCGGGCTTGCTCCAGTGTTACTTGCCGTTTGCTTGGTGCAAAGACAAAACCAATGTAGTCCGCACCAGCTTCAACAGCTGTCTGGACAGCTTCTGGAGTGGACAGTCCGCAAATTTTAACCTTTGTCAATCTGCAACTCCTTTACTTTTTCAGCCACATTGTCTGCCTTCATGAGGGCTGTCCCAACGAGAATGCCATTAAAATAAGGAGCCAGCATGCGAGCGTCTGCTGCTGTGAAAATAGCAGACTCAGAGATGTAAACCGGTTCTTGTTCAAAGCTTGTCGCCAATTCAAGGCTAGTATGGAGGTCTGTCTCAAAGGTCACCAAGTTGCGATTATTGACCCCGATGATCTGAGCCCCAATCCGGTGAGCTACCTCTAGTTCTGTCAGATTATGGGTCTCCACCAAGACCTCCAGGCCAAGATGGGTCGCAAACTCATAGAGCTCTTTCAGACGAGTCTCTGATAAGGCTGCAACAATCAACAAGATCACGGTTGCCCCTGCATTTCGCGCCCGAATTATTTGCTTTTCATCCACAATGAAATCTTTGTTGAGGGTGGGGATACGCACCTGACTAGATATTTCGCGGAGATACTCGATACTGCCCTTGAAAAACACTTCATCAGTCAAGACAGAAATCATCACGGCCCCATTTTCTTCGTAAATCTTAGCCTGCGCGACGATATCCACATCGACATGAATATCTCCCAGACTCGGGCTAGCCTTTTTCACCTCTGCGATGATCTGAAGCTTTTCTGGATGACTCTTTAGGTAATCATACAGGCGGTAGGTCTCGCGCAAAGGTTGGAGTTTCTCTTCTTTCATCGCAGCCACTTCACGCGCCTTTTCCTTTAGAATCTTTGGCAAGAATTCTTGACTCATTTTTGATACTCCTGTAATAATCTCAATTTCTCAAGGGCAGCCCCACTGGCAATCACTTCACGTGCCAAGGCAATTCCCTCCTTGATAGAATCTACCTTGCCGTTGGCATAAAAACCAAGGCCTGCATTTAAGACCGTCACCTCTAAGAAGGGACTCGCTTCATTCTTCAAGACACTGAGCAAAATTTCCGCATTGCGTTTGGCGTCTCCACCTCGTACTTGATCAATTTCGATGCGCTCCATTTCGATATCTTCTGGTTGAAAGCTGGATAAGGTAACCTGTCCATTTTCCAGAATAGCGAGCTGGGTTGCCCCATCAAGGCCTGCCTCGTCTAAACCTTGTGGACCACTCACCACCACTGCGCGTTTCCGACCCAAATTCTTTAGAATCTCCGCCGTACTTTCCAGCATATCTGGACGACTGGTTCCCAATAGCTGGGTTTCTAGAGGAATCGGATTGATAAGAGGACCGGTTAAGTTCATCACCGTTGGAACCCCTAGCGCCAAGCGAGCGGGCATAATATAGCGCATGCCAGGGTGCAGATTTTTGGCGAACAGAAAGACAATGCCCGCCTTTTCAAACACTCGTCCCAAGTCTTCTGGACCCAAATCAAGGTTAATCCCTAGAGCTTCTAATACATCCGCAGAACCAGATTTAGAAGAAATCGAACGATTGCCGTGTTTCGCCATCTTGATGCCACCACCAGCAAGGACGAAGGCAGCTGTTGTTGAAATATTGAAACTATACGAACGATCGCCCCCTGTTCCACAATTGTCCATTGCTCCTTGAACTTCTGTAGGAATAGCGACTGCATAGGCCTGCATCACTTTTGCAATAGCCGTCCGCTCTTCAACCGTTTCTCCCTTCATTTTGAGACCTAGAAGAAGGGCCGTCACCTGTGCTTCTGAAGCACGACCAGCAACGACTTCCTCCATGGTTGCTTCTAACTCTGCACTAGTTAGATCCATTCCTTCCGCTACTTTTGCAAGCACTTGTTTCATCTTCCGCTCCTTGACTAGTTTGACAAAATTTTCGATGGTCTTGAGCCCATCTGGCGTCCCGATACTTTCTGGATGGTATTGAAAACCATAAATCGGTAAGCTACGGTGTTGAATTCCCATAATCGCTTGATCATCCGTCGTTCGAGAGGTAATGACAAAATCCTCTGGCATGTCTTCAATCGTCAGCGAATGGTAACGCATGACTGGGACCTCTTTTGCAACACCCGCGTATAGCGGAGAGGGAGCTTCTAGCTGGATCTGGCTTTGTTTGCCATGCATGACCTGTGGTGCCAATCCCAAGCGCCCTCCAAAAACTTCCGCAATCGCTTGATGCCCCAAGCAAATCCCCAAGATTGGTTTGATCCCTGCGAAATCTCGGATCATCTCCTCCATCTTGCCCGCATCCTTTGGCCAACCTGGACCTGGAGAAAAGACCAAGGCATCTGCTTCTTGGGCAACTTGGTACAAGTCCGGATCATCATTTCGAAGCACCTGGACCTCATCAAATTTTCCGATATACTGTGCTAAATTGTAGGTAAATGAATCGTAATTATCGACTAATAAAATCATCCTTCTTCTCCAATCCTTGTCATCGATTTTGCCTTATTGACGGTTTCTTGGTATTCATTTTCAGCGATCGAATCATAAACGATTCCTGCTCCAGCCTGCACATAAGCCTTCTTATTTTTGAGGATCATGGTTCGAATCGCAATAGCAAAATCGAGATCCCCCGTCACAGAGAGATAGCCAATAGCACCCGCATAGACGCCTCGTTTCTCTTTTTCAGCCTCATAGATTCGCTTCATGGCTCGAATCTTGGGAGCCCCCGAAACGGTCCCCGCTGGAAGAGTTGCCTTCAGAGCCTCAATGGAGGCTAGTCCAGGAAGCAATTGTCCCTTGACCACACTGGTCAGGTGCATGACATAACGGAAGAATTCCACTTCCATATATTTGGTCACTTCAACCGACCCATTTTGGGCGATACGCCCAATATCGTTTCGCCCTAGATCCACCAACATCCGGTGTTCTGCGACTTCTTTTGGATCCCCTGCCAAATCAGCTGCCAATTGCCGATCACTCTCTTCATCGATCCCTCTTGGACGCGTGCCCGCAATGGGATTAGTTGTCACCACTCGGTCCTTGACCGACACCAGACTTTCTGGACTAGCACCGATAATTTGGTACTCCCCAAAATCATAAAAGTAGAGATAATTCGAAGGGTTGGTCACGCGCAAATTGCGGTAATAATCTAGTGGTTTTCCTGAAAAGTCAGCTGAAAAACGTTGACTGAGCACGCATTGGAACATATCTCCTTTTCGAATATAGTCCCGCGCTAGGGCCACCATTTCCTCAAACTCTTTTTGCTCCAAATGATTGTGGAAATGAAGCGCATGCAGGTCCTTGTCCTGAAACTCTTCTTTTGCAGGTCTTGCCAATTGTGCTAATACTTGCTCCAAGCTCGACGCTTGCTCTGCTTCACTCCGTCCACTATAGAGGTTCTCTTCCACCACATAGACCTTTTCCTTTTTGTGATCAAAAATCACATAGCTTTCATATAAGAAAAAGTGAAGATCTGGTGTGCCGATCGTATCTTCAGGAATGGAACCAATGTTCTCATAGAAGCCAATCAAGTCATAGCCGACAAATCCAATCGCCCCACCGTTAAAAGGAAGTTCTTCTGAAGTTTTCGTTTTGACCGTGATGCGATTCAAAAAATCCAAAGGATCCTCTTCAACAATTTGATCATTGTAATAGAGAATGCCATTTTCAAACTTGACTTCACTGACTGGCCGATAGGCTACAATTGAAAAACGTGCATTCTCTTTTTCACGAGGGATCGACTCCAAGATCATTTTATGGGGCGCATCCAAACGCATATAAGCCAAAATTGGACTCAACACATCAGCAGATAAAACTTTTTTCATATCAGAAACCTCTCTTTTATTCTAAGGAATTCAGCCGCACCCTACTTCGCTTGCTAAGGCTATCAAGGATATCCCACGCTCTATTTGCGCTTTGGGATCAATGTGCCTAAGCGCGCTTCGCTTGCTAAGGCAAGCAAGGGTATCCCATCGCTCAATTCTCGCTTTGGGATCAATGTGCCTAAGCTCGCTTCGCTTGCTAAGGCACATAGAAAAGCCCTCACACAAAAACTGTGTGAGGGCGTAGTGTCCGCGGTACCACCTCTTTTATAGGGAAAAATAGCTGGTCTTTCCCTACATCTCTATCTCCTCTATCAAGGAGTTGCACGGTAAGGGGTGCCAACCGAATTCACATGGGTTAGAATTCATTAATCATAACAGTCCAATTTTCATCAGTCGCTATTGCTTGTTCACAATTCCCACAAGCTCCCTGAAAATAGCTGACTCATTACTTTTCTGTTGCTACCATTATAACCCTTTTTCTTAGAAAGTCAATAAAATTTTTAGTCTTTTTTTATACTTTTTTCTACACTTATTTAATAAAATCAGCTCAAAGAGCCCTAGCGGCCCGTCCTTTTTATCCCAACAATAGGATACTCAATAAAGCTAAAATTGCAGGACCACCTTGGGTCAAGATAATCTTTTTATTGGCTGTCATCGCACCGTAGGCCGCAGCTCCAATAATAAAAAGCACAAAAATTGTAACAACTTCACTATTTTTAGAGACAAACAATCCATACAAGAGGAACACCCCAATCAAGGCATTGTATATCCCTTGATTCTTAAATAAAGAAGTCACAGATGGGCGAGCGAGTTCTTCTTTATCCATGTTGAAAACCCGACTTGTGGTATCAGATGTGGTTCTGATGCTCTCCAAATAAAAAATATACAAATGCTCCAGTGCAGCAAGACTTGCTAAAATAATCGTCAGTAATGACATCGTAGATTCTCCTTTTTATTCAACTGTTATTTGTTCAATGCCAGATACTAATTTGTCCAGCAGGTAAGAAAATTGCTCTTGTTCTTGAGCAGTTAAAATCCGACTCATCTGTTCTTTCACCGCCACATGATGGCGAGGGGGATGTTTGACCAAACGATTATAGGCCGTATCCGTCAAATGAATTAAGATTTCCCGATGATTCTTTGGATTTCGACTCCGATGGACAAATCCTTCCTTTTCCAATATTTTGAAATGCCGGGTTAAAGCCGCTGGATCAATCTGCAAGCGCTCCTGAACCGCGATCTGATTGCAAGGTGCTTGTTCTAATAAATCCTGCAAAATTTGATAACGTGTTAAGCTAATCCCTAGGCACTTTTCAAAAAGTTGCGTAGTTGATTGATCCGCCAAGCGTAGTTGGTAGAGCAAATCATTTATTTCTGCCATATTCCTTCTCCGTATTATTTTTGATAAATCAATAATTGATAGGTCAATTATAAACTTTTTCTTCTATCCTAGCAAGGAAAAGAGCTTGTACTGTTTTTTCGCACAAAAAAAGCCGCCTGATTTGGCGACTCTTAGGGAGATTATTATGAAAAAGAAAAGTTTTAGGATTTTTCTAAACAAAGTTAGGAGGTCTTTGTTTATGCTTCTATTATAGCGGACATTTCTTAAAGAAAGCTTACGACTTTATTTCAAAATGAAAACAAATTCTTTACAGATTCTTTTCAGCGTTTAAAATACCTGGAATATCTAGTAAGGTGTTCATCTGATGATTGCCTTGATAGTCAGACGTCAAAAAATTGATACTCTGAATCTGGCTATTTCTTGCAAAGTCAATATCCAGGCTCCGATCCCCAATATAGTAGGTATTTTCTGGCTCCACCCCGTACTTCTCCATCAGATACCTGGCAGCTTCTGGGTCAGGCTTGCGAGCAAAACCACTTTGACTGGTCAAAATCTCTGTAAAAAAAGATTCCAAACCCAAGTCCCGCAGGATGACAAAGGCGTTCTCTCCCTTATGGGTATAGACAAACTGCTCAATTCCAGCTTCTTGTGCCCAGGATAGGACATCACGCGCCCCATCCATCAGAAGGACCTGGGCATTTTTCTCTGCTAGACTTTCTGCTCGACGCTGATTTAAGTCCGTCACATCCAGATGATACTCTTCCGCCACGGCTACTAAAAGATCTTGAACCGAATGCTTCAAGATGTAGTCTTTAATGCTGGCTCGGTCAAATGGAAGCTGATAAGTTGCATAGGTCTCCTCAAGACCTGCCAGAATAGCATCATAGGAATCTAGCAAGGTCCCATCCAAATCCCAAATAAAGGCTTGTTTTGTCATTTTTTCTTCTCTCCTACTTTTCGTCTATATAGCTGACTCAAAAATAGCCAACGAAAGCCATTGTCGAGCAGTGTCCCCGTCCAGACCCCTGGAAGGCCAAAGCCAAGGGTTACTCCAAGCAGATAACCGGCTCCAATTCGAATGACCCACATACCAATCGTCGTTGCATAAAATGGAAGTTTCCCATTTCCCAAGCCTTGCCAAACAGCTGTATAGATGACCGTTCCTGCTGTAAACGGCGTTCCCAACAAAGAAAAGAGGACAACCGATAGACTAGCTTCTACCGCTTTTGTATCTTGTGTGTAGAGATGGGTCAGAAGGGTGCCCCCAAAAAAGATACTCAGAGCAATGGGCAACATCAACACAAAGGACAAGCAGTAAGACTGCTTTCGAAGGCGGTCAATCTGCTCAAGATCCCCTTCGCCTAGGCTCCGTGCTACGAGCATGACCGTCGCTGTGGCCACTCCAAACACAGGCATGTAGTTGAACTGGGTCAGGGTCTCTCCGATGGCATTTCCTGCGACTGCCTCGGTCCCAAAAGCAACCACGATCGCAATGATCACCACATCTCCAGCCCGCATCATCAGCCGCTCTCCGGCAGCTGGAAGTGCTAAGTTCAAGAGCTTACGATCCAATCCCCAACGAAGGGGGGCAAAGGGTAGCCGGACCTTTTGCCACAAGAGGACAACCCCAACCAGACGGGCCAGCACAGTCCCCAAGGCTGCTCCGACAATTCCCCAACCAAAAAGGAAAATGGCCACAGAGGAGAATAGAGCATTCAAAACATTGGTCAACAGGCTCACATACATAGGAAGACGTGGATTGTTGGCCACCCGAACCAAGGAGCCCAAGGTCGTCATCAAGCCTAAGAGAACTATGGTCCCGCCGACCAAGGAAAGGTAAATCCCCCCGCTTTCGGCTACTGCAGCTTCAGTCCCCAACAGCGAAATCATCTGGCGTCCAAATAACAGCGAAGCCCCTCCTAAGAGAGCACTCAACAACAAGGTCACCTTCAGTGACTCTGTCGCATGGTAGGCAATGTTGGCTTGATTTTTTTCACCCAAGCTTTTGGACATAACACTGGCAACTGCCGCACCCAGTGCCAAAAAGATGGCTTGATAGATGGTGATGATGTTTCCTGCGACGGAAACACCTGAAATGGCAATCAAGCCCAGGTGAGCCACTAAATAAGAGTCCACCATACCCATCAGCATTTGTAAGAAATTTTCACCCATGGCAGGGAGGGCAATGTTTAAGATTTTTTTGTATGAATTCATGAGTATATAAAAGAGCCAAACGGCTCTTTTGATCTTTCTAATAGGGAGAATTACAGTCCCAAGTAGTCTTCTACTGCTGCTTGCATGTCTTTAGCAGCTACGCTTGTACGATGGCGAACCGGCGCAGTTTCAAGTCCATCTACGGCCGGTGGCACAGGAACACCTGAGAGGGTGTGTAATTTGGCCAAGGCTTCGAAATCGCCTAGACCTGTCTCGCCTGTCACCGCTTCTACTGCTACAACTGGGAATTTATAAGGACTTGCTGTAGAGGCAATGACTGTTTTAGCAGCATCTCCTGTTTGAGTCCGGTATTTTTGATAAACGGCTGATGCTACAGCTGTATGAGGGTCTTCGATGTAATCAGACGCTTCATAGACCCGCTTGATCTCTGCAGCAGTTTCTGCTTCATCTGCGTATGCAGCCGCAAACAAATCTAAGATATCTGCATCAAAGTCGGACAATTGGTATTGACCTGTTGCAACGAGGCTTTCCATCAACTCTTTGGTCTTTGTGGCATCATTGCCTACCAAGTGGAAGATCAAGCGTTCCAAGTTTGAAGAGACCAAGATATCCATCGATGGACTAGTGGTTACTTTGAAGCTGCGTTTCTTATCATAGACACGTGTTGTAAAGAAGTCTGTCAAGACATTGTTCTCGTTTGAGGCACAGATCAATTTTCCAACTGGAAGACCGATTTGTTTGGCATAGAAAGCTGCCAAGATATTTCCAAAGTTCCCTGTTGGAACGGTGAAGTTGACTTTTTCTCCCGCTGTGATTTGACCTGTCTTCACCAATTGCGCGTAGGCGTATACGTAATAAACAATTTGGGGCACCAAACGGCCGATATTCATGGAGTTGGCTGATGAGAATTGCATCTTGTTGGCTGCCAATTTTTCACGTAGTTCAACATCGTTGAACATATGTTTGACATTGGTTTGGGCATCGTCAAAGTTTCCATCGATCGCGATGACATGGGTATTGTCCCCAGTTTGAGTCGTCATTTGCAATTCTTGCACCTTGCTGACACCATCTTTTGGATAAAAGACAATGATCTCTGTTCCTGGAACATCAGCAAAACCTGCCATCGCAGCTTTTCCTGTATCTCCAGAAGTCGCCGTCAAGATGACAATTTTATTTTCCAGACCGTGCTTTTTAGCTGCTGTTGTCATAAAGTAAGGCAAGATCGACAAAGCCATATCTTTAAAGGCAATGGTGGAACCGTGGAAGAGCTCCAAGTTGTATTGCCCATCGAGTTTGACAAGAGGAGCAATAGCTGGGGTATCAAACTTGCTGTCATAAGCATGAGAAATACAGTAGTCCAACTCTTCTGCTGTAAAGTCGTCCAAAAAGGCTGACAAAACAAGCTTGGCCACTTCTTGGTAAGAAGCGTCTTTGAGGGTATCAAAATCCAGCTCTACTTGAGGATAAGAGACTGGAGTAAACAAACCGCCATCTGTCGCCAATCCTTGAAGGATGGCTTGACTAGCTGTTACAGTATTTTTTTCATCTCGTGTTGATTGATAAACTAATGTCATGACTGTTTCATTCCTTTACTAGTAGTCTTCTCATTATATCATAAATGTCAGAAAATTTAACGGCTTTTCGCCAAATCTTGGCAAAGGTCGGCAAACAGAAGCTAGATAAAAGAGAGCAGGCGCAACGACTTTGCTCCTACTCCCATGCGAATCTGTTTTTCAGGTGTCTGCAAGACTTGATCAAGCCAATCCCAACTCTGCTAAAACAGATGGGAAGTCTTTCTTCAAGGTTTCAAGAGCTACCGTTACTTCTTGACGAGTTTGGTTATTTTTCACAGTAACTTGACCGCTCTCAACTTCACTACTTCCTAAGGTAATCAAGGCTTTGGCCGCAAAGACATCTGCTGACTTAAATTGTGCCTTGAGCTTGCGTCCAAGGTAATCACGTTCTGCCTTGAAACCTTGGATTCGAAGGGCCTGAACCAAGCTAAGCGCTGCTTCATTGACCTCATCTCCTAGGACAGCGATATAGGCATCTAGGCCTGTTTCGATCGGTAATTCAATGCCTTTCTTTTCAAGAACGAGAAGGATCCGTTCCACACCGATACCAAATCCAAAACCAGCTGTCGCAGGGCCACCGAAGTATTCAACCAAACCATCATAGCGACCACCCGCACAAACTGTCAATTCATTGCCTTCAATTTCTGTAATGAACTCAAAAATCGTGTGGTTGTAGTAATCCAAGCCACGCACCATATTGGTATCGATGACATAGGCTACCCCCAAATCTTCCAACATCCGACGAACCGCATCAAAATGCGCTTGGCTTTCTTCATCAAGATAGTCTAGGATGGAAGGAGCCTGTTCAACCGCCGCCTTGTCTTCTTTTTCTTTTGAATCCAAGACACGAAGCGGATTTTCTTCTAAGCGACGTTGGCTGTCCTTAGACAATTGATCCTTCATTGGCAAGAGGTAATCAATCAAGGCTTGACGATAAGCCTGACGACTAGCAGGACTTCCCAAGGTGTTCAAGTGCAAGGTCACATTGTCAATCCCTAGTTCTTTCAGGAATTGCGCTGCCATGGCAATGGTTTCGACATCCGTTGCAGGATTGCTCGATCCAAAGCATTCTACCCCAATTTGGTGGAATTGACGCAAACGACCTGCTTGAGGACGTTCGTAGCGGAACATTGGGCCTATGTAATAGAACTTACTTGGTTTTTGTACCTCAGGCGCAAAGAGTTTATTTTCTACATACGAGCGGACAACAGGAGCTGTTCCTTCTGGACGAAGCGTGATATGACGGTCTCCCTTGTCATAGAAATCATACATTTCTTTGGTAACGATATCCGTCGTATCCCCTACTGAACGGCTGATGACTTCATAATGTTCGAAGATCGGTGTGCGGATTTCATCATAATTGTATCGCGCAAAGACCTTGCGTGCAAAGCCTTCTACATATTGCCATTTCGCTGAATCGCCAGGAAGGATATCCTGGGTCCCTTTTGGTTTTTGTAATTTCATAGCCTTCATCCTTTGTCTTACTTTTGCCTCTATTTTACCACAAATTCGAAGAGAAATGGAGACTGGACCGAATTTCCTTCGTTCGACACGTTCAAATCCTCTTTCTCTTCTTGCCTTATCAGCCGAATTATGAGAAAATGGAAGCCATACTACACTGAAAGGATCTTGCGATGAGAGAGGATATCAAAATCAATGACCGCGCCCTGGCACTAGAGAAGCCGTTAATCGAAAAATTGGAGCTTGTATTTGATACCGATGTTGAGTTAGATGTCTATAACCTAGGACTGATCTACGAGATCCATCTAGATGAAGCCGGCACTTGCAAGGTGGTTATGACCTTTACCGATACGGCTTGTAGCTGTGCTGAGAGCCTTCCGATCGAGATCGTCGCTCGCCTAAAAGAAATCGAGGGGATCGAAGATGTCAAGGTTGAAGTGACTTGGTCACCCGCTTGGAAAATTACACGAATCAGCCGATACGGGCGCATCGCCCTTGGCCTTCCACCACGATAATAAACATTACCTTTTTAAAAATGAAGTCAACTAATGAAGGAAGGCCTCTTTGGAAGTCCAATCCATCATAAAAAAACGAGGAACAAACTCTGCCATCAGAGTTTGTTCCTCGTTTTTTATAATGATTGAATCCATTCAAACTTTTTCACTACCAGAATGGACTAAGCCTCGTCAGCTTTTGGTTCTGGAAGGATTTGATACAACACAATTCCAAGAATTGTTGACGTTGCCACACCCGTGATTTGAAGACCACCGAGGTCAATCATCAAACCACCGATCCCTGATACCAAGATCACACTTGCAATCAAGAGATTCTTTTTATTATCAAAATCAATCTTATGTTCAACTAAAATTTTCAAACCACTAGCAGCGATAACCCCAAAGAGGGCAATAGACAAACCTCCCAATACAGGAGTTGGAATAGAGTGCAAGAGTGCTGATAGCTTCCCAATAAAGCTCATGACAACCGCAATCACTGCTGCGCCTGAAATAACGTAAACTGAGTAGACCTTACTAAGGGCCATAACCCCAATGTTTTCCCCATAAGAAGTTACTGGAGGAGCTCCAAAGAATCCAGCAATAATCTGTGCCAAGCCATCACCAGTAAGCGTATGGTCAAGCCCTGGATCCTTGAAGTAATCACGCTCAGTCAAACTATTTAAAACCATGAGGTGGCCAAAATGTTCCGTCATGGTCACAAAGGCAATCGGAGCCATGGTCAAAATCGCACTTGGATAGAGCTTAAAACTATAATCCACAAATGGAATGTCAAAGTTTGGAACTTGAATCCAATGCGCCGCACTTACCTCTGAGAAATTGACAAAACTATGTCCTGTCAGCAAACCAAGAGCCAATGAGAAAATATAGCCCACAATTAATCCAAGTAAAATTGGGACGACACCGACAATCTTCTTGCCATACATGTTAAAGAGGATAACCGCAAAGAGGGTCACCATCGAAATCAATAGAGCATAGCCGCTGTAGCTATTATTTAAGGTTGTCGCATCAGTGACGGCATTCTTCGCAAGACTCAAACCAATTACCATGATAATGGGACCAACCACGATTGGTGGAAGGACCTTATTAATCCAATCTTTACCCGCATGCTTAACAATCAGAGCTACAAACAAGTAGACCAAACCACCCGCCATGGCACCCTGGGCAACTGCCGCGATCCCATCTGACTTCATCAGCATTTGCATCGCTGCAATATAAGCAAAACTAGACCCCATGTAAGCAGGGATCTTATACTTGGTCACGGTCAAGTGAGCCAAGGTCCCCAAACCAGATGAGAACAAAGCAATGGCAGGATCAATCCCAACCAAAATCGGCACCAGCACTGTCGCCCCAAACATGGCAAACAAATGCTGGAAAGATAAACCAACCAATAAACCAGGTTTTGGCATATCATTCACATCATATTTAACGTCATTCACGATCGTAAAAACCTCCTAAAATTAAGATGCGACAAGCTATGGCTGAACAAAAACGTCTACCTTCGATGACCAAATCATAAGGATGCACTCCCTACTTCCATCATCGACGATTTCTTTTTTATCAAACCACTTTTCAACTATACAAAAAAATCCCCCACAACAAGGAGATACACAAAATATAGGCTGGTCTTCCCAGGCCTTTCATTTCCATAGCTCCTTGCCTGCCTCTCTGGACAGTATTAAAGGATTGATTCGATTAGTCACAATTATAGCAAATTATAGACGGATTTACAAGAAAAATGACAGATGATACACTCAAATCCCCAAAAAAGTAATATTCATACGATTCAGCGACAGGGTTAAAATTAGCGACTTTGAGCCAAAAAAGAGGCTGGGACAAAAATCCTAGCCTCTCAATTTTCTTTGGATTGTCGAGCAAGACGCAGTGGTTGAGTGGGCTCTACTACGCTGATTTCATCAGCTTTTACAGCCCTACTCAACTGTGCGGAGGTGGGACAAAGTCGTCCTTGTAATTACTGTTTACCAGACTGTTCCATATTCCAGAAGTCGGTTACAGCACCACGTGATGCTGAAGAAACGATGTGGGCGTATTTACCCAGAACCCCACGGCTATACAGTGGTGGCAAGGTTGTTTCAGCTTTCCGTTTCGCCAACTCTTCGTCTGAGACGTGCATGGTGATTTCTTTGGTATCTTGGTCAACTGTTACCAGATCCCCTGTGTGGAGGTAGGCGATTGGACCGCCGACCTGAGCTTCAGGCGCGATGTGTCCAACAACGAGACCATACGTACCACCAGAGAAGCGTCCGTCTGTCAAGAGGGCCACCTTGTCTCCTTGGCCTTTACCAACGATCATGGATGACAAGGACAGCATTTCCGGCATACCAGGACCACCCTTAGGACCCACGAAACGAACAACAACAACGTCGCCATCCACAATTTCATCCGAAAGAACCGCTTCAATGGCAGCTTCTTCTGAGTCAAAGACCTTAGCAGGACCAGTGATGTTACGAACTTTCACACCTGATACTTTGGCAACCGCCCCTTCTGGAGCCAAGTTCCCTTTCAAGATGATCAATGGACCATCCGCACGTTTTGGATTTTCAAGTGGCATGATGACTTTTTGACCTGGTGTCAAATCAGCAAAGGCTTCCAAGTTCTCAGCTACTGTTTTACCAGTACATGTGATGCGATCCCCATGAAGGAAACCATTCTTAAGAAGATATTTCATGACGGCTGGCACACCACCGACATTGTAAAGATCTTGGAAGACGTATTGACCAGAAGGTTTCAAGTCTGCCAAGTGAGGCACACGCTCTTGGAAATCATTGAAGTCTTCAAGTGTCAAATCAACGTTGGCCGCATGAGCGATCGCGAGCAAGTGAAGGGTCGCATTGGTGGAGCCACCCAGCGCCATAGTCACTGTAATCGCATCTTCAAAGGCTTCACGAGTTAAGATGTCAGATGGTTTCAGTCCCATTTCCAACATCTTGACAACAGCACGACCTGCTTCTTCGATATCGGCCTTTTTATCAGCTGATTCAGCAGGGTGAGAAGAGGAACCTGGTAAGCTCATCCCAAGGACCTCGATCGCTGTCGCCATGGTATTGGCCGTATACATCCCACCACAGCCACCAGGGCCAGGGCAGGCATTACACTCTAATTGCTTCACTTCTTCAGCGGTCATATCACCGTGATTCCATTTCCCGATACCTTCGAAAACAGAAACCAAGTCGATATTTTTTCCATCGAGATTCCCTGGAGCAATGGTCCCACCGTAGGCAAAGATCGCTGGGATATCCATATTGGCAATGGCAATCATGGAACCAGGCATGTTCTTATCACAGCCCCCGATGGCTACAAAAGCATCCACGTTGTGACCGCCCATAGCAGCTTCGATAGAATCCGCAATGATATCACGTGACGTCAAAGAGAAGCGCATTCCTGGTGTCCCCATAGCGATCCCATCCGCAACCGTAATGGTTCCGAATTGAACCGGCCAAGCTCCTGCATCTTTCACACCTTCTTTGGCCAGTTTTCCAAAATCGTGAAGGTGGATGTTACAAGGGGTATTTTCCGCCCATGTCGAAATCACTCCGACAATCGGTTTCTCAAAGCTTTCATCGGTCATTCCCGTCGCGCGAAGCATGGCACGGTTGGGAGATTTTACCATGCTATCGTAGACACTACTACGATGGCGTTTGTCTAATTCTGTCATGTCATTCCTCTCGTTCCATTTTTTACCATTATAGCATAAAAGAAGGCCCAAAGACAGATCCAAACTTTGAGATCAACTAGGGAGAAGAAACTTTTCCCAAAAATTTCATTTTTTTTGTCAAGTAACTTTACTTTACAAAAAAGTTTTGTTATACTGTTACAGTTGATGAAAATCAAACCTAATTGAATTTATATCTTAAAAGGAGAAAAACGAAATGGCAGTACCTGCACGTCGCACATCAAAAGCGAAGAAAAACAAACGTCGTACGCACTACAAAGTAACAGCTCCATCTGTAAACTTTGACGAAGCAACTGGAGATTACTCACGTTCACACCGTGTATCACTTAAAGGATACTACAAAGGACGTAAGATCGCTAAAGCTGCATCAGCTGAATAATAGAAGGGAGATACCATGCGCGTAAATATTACACTTGAACACAAAGAATCTGGTGAACGCTTGTACCTTACTTCTAAAAACAAACGTAACACTCCAGACCGTCTTCAATTGAAGAAATACTCACCAAAACTTCGCAAACACGTTGTGTTTACAGAAGTTAAATAATAGAGTTTAAAAAGCCTTTGAAATCAATGTTTCAAAGGCTTTTTTCTTTTATTCATTTCACGACTTACTTTTTCACCAAGCATAATTTTTCTCACCACACGTAGCCATTGCTGCTAACAGCTCCTCTGGTGTCAGTTTCTTCAAGCCTCCATAGGTTGGATCCTGTACATGTGTATCGGGGTCTAGATAATAGATTGCTGCGATGTCCTTGCTATCTGCTGTTAATTCATAGCCTACTCCAATCACATTATGTTCCCCACGTTTTCCAGGATAGATTTGAGCTACATTAAAGGTGTAATAGAGAGGATAGCCATCATCAATATCTTTGCGCACGCGTTCTTTAAAGAGGCGGACATCTTCAGAACCTGGACGAGCGTCTGTTACAGTAGCTAGTCGATAACCTGCTTGGTTTCCACTTGGTTCTGGATAGCCAAATAGATTCTGATTCAAGACGCGAATCGCATCTCGATTATGAGTCCCATAGGGATTATAAGTCCCCATTTCCTTAGCTAATTGATGTTGAGAGACGCTAACCCCTCGACTAGCCAGCATCATATGGACTGTCGCCGGAGCACAGAAATACCATTCTTCTTGAAGTTTTAGAGGAATAGGCAATAGTTTTCGGATCACTTGATTCTCTTTGCTAGATGATTCTTGCTTGAGCGATTGAGAAGGTTGCGTGTTCTCTGGCATTGAAACTTGTTCCTGTTTTGAAGATGGCAAAGTTTGCTGAGTTCCAACTTCTGCGCCGTCTTCCTTGATTTTTAATCGCTCTGCTACTTCTGCTGGCATTGGAGGATTAGGTTCTGTACGCTCCTTTGTTTTTACACTAACTGTTGTTGATGAAGCAGATGTGACCTTACGAGAGCTGGAAGGACTTGTTTGGCTTTCTTTTTGTGTCTCTGTACAGCCAGATAAACCAAGCAAAGCTAGAAATACAAGAAATAAATGAACTTTTCTCATGATTTTTCTCCTTTCTACCATTCCTGATAGCGCATTACGGAGTATTCATTTCGATAGATTTCACCTTTTGGAATCTCACTATCCTTCTTTTTGAATTGAATCCATAGAATCCCTTTATCCGATAGTAAAATGGGGCCATGATCATATAAATAATGAATCCGATGCTTTAAATCCCACAAATAATATTGAGATTTAACACGCTCCTCACTTCTTCTTTCTCCCATATATGTGAGATAAATATTGCGATATATGGAGGTTTCTGCCTGTGAAGTAGAAAATATCTTTTTATGGTTTTTATTTTCGAAGGTAAGCGAAGCATCTTTATTATTTGCAACCAAGTAAAGGAGATTGTGCCCGTTCGTCAATAAATCGACATAATAGCGTTGATCATCCTTTGTTTGATCTATAACTTTTTTCTGCCCATCATTTAAGGAGTAGGCTACAATTTTTGTAGTTAAAGCTGTATTATCAATTTGTACATAATACAAGTGATCTTTAAAGACAGTCGGAAAACCGCTATTTTCTGATTCAATCGTCTGATGAGTCCCTGTTTCAAGGTCAAATTCTTCAATTTGATATAGGCTATCGCCTACTTCATAATTTATAAAGAGTTTCTGGTTGGATCGAGCTACTTGAGTAACTGGAACCGTTCCAATAGGTCTCCTATCGATCAGTGTCGTTAAAGATTTGTCTTTTATCTTCCAAAGATAGTAAATCCCTGTCTGATTGAGTTGATCATACTCTTCAAAAACAACAATATCATGATCTACATAGCTAACAGCTACATGAGTCAGATTAGATGTCTTTTCAACATCTTTTATCTTTTGAAATTCCTTGGTATGTAAATTTATACTGGCAAGATAATTCTGATCTTCGTGTCCTTGGTCAACAGCCTCGCCATAAGCAATCCCATCATTTGACAGCGCGGTAGGTGTAAAGATTTTCCCATCTGGATAAGGGATAGAAATAGAATTTTTTAATAAATCTTCTGCCTTTCTTTCCTCGAATCCTATTTTCCTAGACACATTGGTACTACCGGAAGGAGATTTTTTTTGTGGTCCTACAAGAGTGCAGGCTGATAAGAGAATGATAATACCAAGGATGATAAAAGTTAAAAATTTTTGTTTGACAAGATCTTTTTTCTTCATCAGCCTATACCTCCTGACTTAAGCATTACTTCATTACCTATTTATCTACAATAAAAAGATAACGAACGATTTTAAAATTGAAATCTATTTTTTTCTTTCTAGAATAATAATACACAAAATAAAAAAGCAAATGTCAAATTGTCTCTTATATACACATTGTATAACTAGATAAATGAACTCAAAATATTTTCCCCAGTATTTAGTGGTTCAAACTATGCTATCAAAGTCTTCTGAACGGAAATCTCTTTATTTGATAATTGAAAATAATTGTATTTCATATTAAAAACACCTCAAATATTAGATGAACTCTAACATTTGAGGTGCAATTCAAAATTATTATTTGTTAAATTAAATGATCATTTTTTCAAATATTGCTTAACTAGCTGATCTAACGGGATAATGTGTAGGTTGCCATCCCTTACCCAATAACCATTGAGCATGGATACAACAATATGTCGATTATATCTTCAAACCGTTTTATGACTAAATCCATTTAGAAACTCATTCCTTGAAAAAGCGATTCACATCTGACTGACATGCTTCCAACAGTGTTTTTTCATCCGTTAATTCGAGTAGCTGCAATCCTTCATCGACCAACTTTTTATCCGTTAAACAAATTCCAAGTGTAACTTTAGCATTTCCTAGAAAATCATATCGCTTACTTTTTTTTGCCGTATCTAACAATAGATAACTAATCCTCGTACATTTCTCCATCAAACCATTCCACAGAAAAATACTAGCTAAATTTGAGAGTAATTTATACTTGGTGGGAAGAATTTCTGTATAATCAGAGTAATCATTGAGCCTATCTATCACTTCATCACAGATAGAAATCACTGTTTCTAGTGGAAGTGTAAATAAAATAACGACAATTAATTTGAGGTCACTATGATACCAGACATCCTGATTTTTGATTTCGTTCCAAGCTTCCGTGGCCATCATTCTTGCCTTCTCATTTGGACCAGATTCTCGTAAACAAAGAATGACCTCTACTCTCTTTAGTATATTTGACACAGGAATATCATTAGGATGTTTTTTTAAATAAGCTACACTCTTATTCTTCAGTTCCAATAATTTATCATTTGATTGGTAGGCATTGTTATCTTCTGCCAATAAGATAATTTCTTCTCTATCGGAATGGTGGTAAGAATGGCATATATATCGAAATTCTTCGAAATCTAGGCCAACTTGCTTTAGAAGATGCTCCATCAACTCAAAACTAGGCACTACTTGGTTCGATTCAATACGCGACAAGTGCGCTCTTGAAGTGTAATCCTGGCAAACTTCCTCTTGACTAATATGTTTTGACTTCCGTATTTTTTTATAGATCGTACCGTAATCCCAACGCATAACAACTTCACCTCTAATTATGTGTATAAATGTTACATTTTTACACTTCGTTATGTGTTTAGTATATCATATATATAGAAAAAGGAGGTACAGATATGCAAAAGAAAATCACTATTTATTTTTTGTATTAATGCTTTCACAATCCAAATAACTGGGGTGCATTTTCAAATTATTACCATGATTACAAATATCACTGGTCAAGCGTAACTCGTGCAAGAGATAGTAAATCATCATATGCTTACGCTCCTTCTCATCAGACCTCAAGAGCTTTTATAAATAGAAATTTTGGTGAAACAGTATATTTTAATTACGGATTTTAAAAAAATTCATAGCTCATAGAAAAGATTATATTACAATTCATGAAAATTTTAGAAAGTGAGTAAAGTATGAAGCGCTTCTTTGTCATCCTTTCAAATATCTTTATAACAAGTTTTCTACTTTGGATTTGTTTTTCAACCTCATATGTGGTTATTCACAATAGTTTTCCAGCTATTGCTATTCTTTCCCAGAACAAAGAGGTATCAAAAGATCAGGTAAAATACAGTTTAGATCAATTAGCAAATGAAACAGACAGTGTGATTGGTGAACAAATTGAAACAATAGACGATAAAGGTAAGGTTCATTTTTCCTATGCAATATTTGGATCTGGCCATATCCCAAATGGCCTTGTTAAAGCTAGTGAAGAAGATTTTTACAATAGTGGCTTATTGTCCAATTATTATATTTTATCTGGAAATCTCACTCTAGATAGATTAAATCATGAACTTCAATCATTGGGTTTCACACAAACATTTGTTTCATATCCAAATATTTTTCTTAGCTTATTTACGTATATGGGAAATGGTAGTCAATTACTCGTTTTGGTCATTTTTCTACTAACTTTTATAGCCTTAATGATTATTCAAAAAACCAAGGAAATGCGAACAGTTGGGATTCGATATATTTCTGGATTGCACCTAACTCAGATTTTTGGAAACTCAATTATTAGTGATTGTGGAGATTTACTTTTAGGGATAATTACAGGGGTTTTTCTTGGAATCTGTGGTGTAAGTCTATTCCATATCACACCATTTTCTATTCCAGTTATTTTTTCAGCTAGCATAACTTATAATTTGTTACTTTTGTTCCTTTCTATACTCTTTAGCTTTCTTTATGTTTTAAGTATTAAAGCGGTACATTTGGTTTCTTTACTCAAAGGAAAGTTACCTTTGAAACCGATTATGGGTATTCTTTACTTGGGGCAATTGGTTGCTTTTCTTTTAATAGTACTTACCATTCATAGAACAAGTATCTATTCAACTATTTGGCAATTGCATCAGGCTGGAGATACAGCATGGTCAAATCAAAAAGATTGGGTATTGCTTTCAACAAATAGGGAGTTTGGGGCAGAGGCTAGAAATCAGGATAGTAGAAAAATGTTGGAAGAACAATGGAAAAACTTCATAGAAACTGGCATTCAGAATGGAGGAATGCTTGTTCAGCATCCATTAGCATCATTCGATCTAAAAGGTCTGTCTTCACATCCCTTAATGGGAAAAATGTCGATAAATGACTACAATCCGTATGCTAATAGCTTATATGTGACTCCTAATTATCTAGATGTTCAGAATGTAGAATTAAATGAAGAAGATAAGAAGAGCATTAATAGCCTTGGAGAAGGAGAATTTGGACTACTATTGCCTGAAAAATTAAAAGATCAAGAAGATAAATTGCGTCAAATTTATGAAGATTTCCTAGCGATTCGAAACGATAAGGGAAATAAAATTCAACAGGCTATGAAAGCTCGTGTTTTCTATATTTCAAACAATAAGAAGCGTTTCGTATATAATTCTACACCAATCTCATATCAACAATTTCTAAGTGATCCTATACTTATTGTCCTTAAACCAAGCTCTTTTGGAAAAAATCGAAATGATTTCTTCACTTATCCATCTGATTATCTGTATTTTAAAGGTTTGGATGCCACTAAAAAACTAGTTGAACAAGGTGGAATAAAGAAATATATCAGTCAGTATGATCTTGCCTATTATGTTTATCGTGGTATGAGTCACAACATTCAAGTTGAAATATTGACAATCATTGCTGGTGGTTTTCTCGGTATTGCTACCTCAATTCTACTCTTTAATACAATGACAATCCTCTACTTTGAAGAATTTCGTAAAACTATTCTTATTAAGAAAATATCAGGATTAAATTTTTTTGAGTTACACCAGAAATTTTTTATCTGGCAAATAGTTATCTTCATTTTGGGAGGGGCTATTGGTCTTTTGCTAACAAATAAACTTTGGGTAGTCTTTCTAACCTCTTGCGTCTTTGGTTTGAATTCTATTTTAATACTAATGCATCGTTCTCGTAAGGAAGATAGGATGGCTAGTATTATATTGAAAGGAGCATAGAAATGATTAAGATCCATCAACTAACAAAAACCTTTGGGAACCGGACGGTATTTAGTGATTTGAACTTAAATTTTGATGCAGGTAAAGTCTATGCTCTTATCGGAAATAGTGGTTGTGGCAAAACAACCTTACTAAATATGGTAGCCAAGCTAGAACCTTATGATCAGGGAAGTATTCAATATAAAGGAAAAGATTTACGAAAGATTAAACCAACAAACTATTTCAGAAATGAACTCGGTTATCTCTTCCAGAATTTTGGACTTATCGATAATAAAACTGTTTCAGAAAATTTAGATTTGGGATTAATTGGTCATAAATTAGACAAACAAAAAAAGAGAGAGACCAAAGAAGAAGTATTAGATAGAGTAGGACTATCTTATATTCAACTAGATCAAAAAGTATATGAGCTTTCTGGAGGAGAAGCACAACGTGTAGCCTTGGCAAAAATCATTTTAAAAGATCCTCCTCTAATTTTGGCAGATGAATTAACTGCCGCTCTTGATCCTGAGACCTCACAGGAGATTATGGACTTACTCCTAACATTAAAAAATAAGGAACGTCTGATCATTATTGCAACACATAATCCAACCATTTGGAAACAAGCTGATCAAGTGGTAAGCCTAAAAACTAGTCAATGAAGAATAGGGTAATAGCACAGATTTTCATTACGTTACATATTCATTTCCTGACAAAACATCCCGAAGGTTAAGTGCACCCAAATAGTTAGATTAATAATTTATCCAAAGGATTTAGTTCTGTATTGCACAGGACTGAGTCCTTTTCTACTATTTGTATAAAAGTGTATACATTTTTAATCTATAGTCGTAGAGA
>NZ_KV834642.1:0-330 GCF_001837905.1 Streptococcus sp. HMSC076C09 | reverse complement strand
TTTAATCTATAGTCGTAGAGATTTAGTAAAACTACAGCGCAAACTTCCTCTTGACTAATATGTTTTGATTTCCGTATTTTTTTATAGATCGTACCGTAATCCCAACGCATAACAGCTCCACCTCTAATTATGTGTATATATGTGACATTTTTACATTTCGATATATGTTTAGTATATCATATATATTAAAGAAAGATGTGATAAACGTGAAAAAAATCACTATTTATTCTTTATAGCATCACTCCCACTCTTCAACTTGTTAGATAGTTGGCGATGGTGGGGATTCCATTCATTGAAGGGATGTGTCCATAGATGAACAAAAGAAGCTTC
>NZ_KV834641.1:0-12034 GCF_001837905.1 Streptococcus sp. HMSC076C09 | reverse complement strand
CAAGAATTATATCGATCATATGCTGAATAAAGGGGCGAAAGTTATGGGATTTTCTGCAGGAGCCCTATTATTAGGAGAAGAAGTCTATGTTTCACCTAATGATCATTCAGATCATCAGATAAAGATAAAAAATGGATTAGGACTCTTTAGTCAGTTTTTAATTAGTGTTCATTATGATTCCTGGAATGATAAAGCTAATAAGGATAGAGCTGAAGAACTCGTTAATGTTCCCATAATTCCACTAAATGATCATTCCTGTCTTGTATTAGATAAACTTGGAAACATTATTGAGAGAATTGACTAGTTTTCATTATCTAAATCTTGATCTAGGTAACTAAAGTGTAGATGAACTGGATGGGTTACTAGTGAAAACTGCAAAAAGTGTTGTGAAATGAATCGGAGTGTGCTTGATGAATTTTATTAGTAAGATAGCCATAAATAAAGGCTGGTCAGATGATAAAAAATATTGTGTGACAGATCAAAATCAGCAAAAATATTTCTTGCGTGTTTCTGATAAGGAGAAGTTAGATTCTAAAAAATTTGAATTTGATATGATGGAGAAGGTGGCTTATCTTGGAGTTTCGATGTGTAAACCAATTAGCATTGAACTCTGCGGTGACGAAGTACATTCTATACACGAGTGGATAGACGGGAATGATGCAAGAGAAACCATTTTAACTGTTTCGAAAGAACAACAATACACTTACGGAGTAGAAGCAGGAAGAATCCTTCATAAAATTCATTCTCTTCCTGTTACAGAAGTTTGTGAAGATTGGGAGGTCTTTTTTAATCGAAAAATTGATGACAAAATCTCCAAATACAAAGAATGTCCCGTTCAATATGAAAATGGTGAGATCTTTATTGATTTTTTAAATGCAAATCGAGAATTGTTAAAAGATAGACCTCAGGTTTTCCAACATGGAGATTATCATATCGGGAATTTCATGATTGGTGAAGATGGAGAAATTTATGTCATTGACTTTGATCGATTTGATCTTGGAGATCCTTGGGAGGAATTCAATCGTATTGTATGGTCTGCTCAAGTCTCTCCCTCTTTTGCGTCTGGTATGATAGATGGATATTTTGATCATAAGGTTCCGGATTTATTTTGGAAGCTTCTCGCCATTTATACTCTAAGTAACCTAGTTGGTGCTCTGCCATGGGCTGTACCATACGGAGCTGAAGAAATATCAGTAATGCAACATCAAGCCAAGGAAATTTTGGAATGGTACGATGATATGAAGCAAATCATTCCTAGTTGGTATTTGATTGAGAAAAAGGCTTAATAATAAAAGAGTTGAAATATCAATTTGAAAAAACGTCAAGATTATTTGCTTATATTATAACGAATTCAATTCTTTATTAATACCTATCGAGAATTATCTTGAAACTTGGAATGTTGTTTTGGGGGCAAGTAGCATGAAAGAATATATTTTAAATTTAGAAAAAGAATTTTCTTTAATAGAAAATGGATTTAAAGAAGAAGAGAAAAGAGCTCTTGCTGACTATCTATCAAACGAGAATGTGTATACCAAAGAATTAGCATTTTTAGCCTTCAAATCCAATGTATATCAAGTTAGAATGTATAGTGTATTTCTCTTCGGCCATTTGTCATCGTATGAAGAAATTTTGATCTTCATGAGGGATGAGGTTTCAAAGGATGACAATTGGAGAGTTCAAGAAGTATTAGCAAAAGCATTTGATGAATTTTGTAAGCAAACAGGTTATGAAAAATCTCTTCCGGTTATTGACGAATGGTTACAAAACAGTAATCCAAATGTTAGAAGAGCTGTTACAGAAGGTTTGAGAATATGGACGAGTAGACCATATTTCAAGGATAATCCAGATGAAGCTATTAAACGAATCGCAACATTAAAAGAAGATTCTAGTGAATATGTTAGAAAATCAGTTGGCAATGCTTTGAGGGATATTAGCAAAAAATTTCCAGAGTTGATCAAAGAAGAACTTGATGGTTGGGATATTAATAGTAAAGAGATTCAACAAGTTTACAAGCTCGCAAGTAAATTTATTAAGTGACAATTATCAGCTATAAAGCTTGAAAAATGCTAACTATAAAATAGTTTGATTCTAAAGTTTAATTTTAAACAACAACTTAGTCATTTTCGTTCTATAATATAGAAGTTTACTAGCACCACACGTAGAGTGTGTAGGTTTGCTCGTAAAAGCATAGAAAGCTTGGTATGAATCAATAATGAAAAGCCTTGATTGCAAGGCTTTTTGCTTTATGGTGGGTAAGTATCAGAGTGAGAAAATTTTTGGAATGAGTAGAAGTGATAGCTAGAAATTATCAGTTTCTATTTCCATTTACCCTGTGGGTACGTGTTTGTTTCCATTGACAAGGAGTTTGTGGGAATAGAAATGTACCCACCTTGTTTGAATCAAGTGAAGTGTAGTTGAAGGAAATCTGTTGAAAGCAATACTTCATTTTACCGAATAAGTAATAATTTAGGCAACTTCAAATCGATTAAAAAAAACTATTTTAAAGGTTAAGAGTAGACAAAAATTGTCCACTCTTTTTTGCAAACTCAATTTATCAATAAATGAAATGAGGGAATGTAAAATGAAATATTTTGAGGTTGAGTTAGAAAATCCTGATGAATTTTTAAAACTACAAACAGAAGATTTTGTGAAAGCTAATCGCTTGCTACTAAGGAAGATAATCCAGAGCGTTACAGTCTATGAAGAAAACTTCGTCATATCCTTTAAATCTGGCATCGAATTGGAAGTATGAGTCTCATTCCATAACTTTTATATTGAACATATCATCTTGTTGTGTTATACTATAAATTGATATAAACAAAGATGTAGGAGGAACCGAAACTATGACAGCCTCAATGCGTTTAAGATAAGCTGGCAATAAAAAAAGCAGAATCTATACCCGATGATAGGCTTTTTTGTTGTGCTTATTTATACGATATTGAGCATTCATTAGTTACGGTGAGGATATTGGTTATTTAACTATACCTTTATTTAACTATGTCTTTAATATGAATGTTTCCAAATTGTATGTATGCAGACCAAAAGCCACATTGTGGGGTTTGGCCTGCATTTTTTATTGCCTAGAATGCTATTCAAAATAGAAATTCAAGCAAAATAATATGCAGGAGATAATATAAATGGAAAAATACAACAATTGGAAACGAAAATTTTATGCAATATGGGCAGGGCAAGCAGTATCATTAATCACTAGTGCCATCCTGCAAATGGCGATTATTTTTTACCTTACAGAAAAAACAGGATCTGCGATGGTCTTGTCTATGGCTTCATTAGTAGGTTTTTTACCCTATGCGATTTTGGGACCTGCCATTGGTGTGCTAGTGGATCGTCATGATAGGAAGAAGATAATGATTGGTGCCGATTTAATTATCGCAGCAGCTGGTGCAGTGCTTGCTATTGTTGCATTCTGTATGGAGCTACCTGTCTGGATGATTATGATAGTATTGTTTATCCGTAGCATTGGAACAGCTTTTCATACCCCAGCACTCAATGCGGTTACACCACTTTTAGTACCAGAAGAACAGCTAACGAAATGCGCAGGCTATAGTCAGTCTTTGCAGTCTATAAGCTATATTGTTAGTCCGGCAGTTGCAGCACTCTTATACTCCGTTTGGGATTTAAATGCTATTATTGCCATCGACGTATTGGGTGCTGTGATTGCATCTATTACGGTAGCAATTGTACGTATACCTAAGCTGGGTAATCAAGTGCAAAGTTTAGAACCAAATTTCATAAGGGAGATGAAAGAAGGAGTTGTGGTTCTGAGACAAAACAAAGGATTGTTTGCCTTATTACTCTTAGGAACACTATATACTTTTGTTTATATGCCAATCAATGCACTATTTCCTTTAATAAGCATGGAACACTTTAATGGAACGCCTGTGCATATTTCTATTACGGAAATTTCCTTTGCATTTGGGATGCTAGCAGGAGGCTTATTATTAGGAAGATTAGGGGGCTTCGAAAAGCATGTATTACTAATAACAAGTTCATTTTTTATAATGGGGACCAGTTTAGCCGTTTCGGGAATACTTCCTCCAAATGGATTTGTAATATTCGTAGTTTGCTGTGCAATAATGGGGCTTTCGGTGCCATTTTATAGCGGTGTGCAAACAGCTCTTTTTCAGGAGAAAATTAAGCCTGAATATTTAGGACGTGTATTTTCTTTAATCGGAAGTATCATGTCACTTGCTATGCCAATTGGGTTAATTCTTTCTGGATTCTTTGCTGATAAAATCGGTGTAAATCATTGGTTTTTACTATCAGGTATTTTAATTATTGGCATTGCTATAGTTTGCCAAATGATAACTGAGGTTAGAAAATTAGATTTAAAATAAACAATATTGGAGGAATATTTATGTATCTTATTTTCATGTAACTCTTCCTGCTAAAATCGCAGGGTTTTCCCTGCATACAAGCAAATGAAAGCATGCGATTATAGACAGGAGGAAATGTTATGGAATTAATATTAAAAGCAAAAGACATTCGTGTGGAATTCAAAGGACGCGATGTTTTAGATATAAATGAATTAGAAGTATATGATTATGACCGTATTGGTTTAGTAGGAGCAAATGGTGCTGGAAAAAGCACTTTACTCAGGGTACTTTTAGGAGAATTAACTCCCCCAGGATGTAAAATGAATCGTCTGGGTGAACTTGCCTATATTCCCCAGTTGGACGAAGTAACTCTGCAGGAGGAAAAAGATTTTGCACTTGTAGGCAAGCTAGGTGTTGAGCAATTAAATATACAGACTATGAGCGGTGGTGAAGAAACAAGGCTTAAAATAGCACAGGCCTTATCGGCACAGGTTCATGGTATTTTAGCGGATGAACCTACGAGCCATTTAGACCGTGAAGGAATTGATTTTCTAATAGGACAGCTAAAATATTTTACAGGTGCACTGTTAGTTATTAGCCATGACCGCTATTTTCTTGATGAAATAGTAGATAAAATATGGGAACTGAAAGATGGCAAAATCACTGAGTATTGGGGAAACTATTCTGATTATCTTCGTCAGAAAGAGGAAGAACGTAAGAGCCAAGCTGCAGAATACGAACAATTTATTGCGGAACGTGCCCGATTGGAAAGGGCTGCGGAGGAAAAGCGAAAACAGGCTCGTAAAATAGAACAGAAGGCAAAAGGTTCTTCAAAGAAAAAAAGTACTGAAGACGGAGGGCGTTTAGCTCATCAAAAATCAATAGGAAGTAAGGAAAAAAAGATGTATAATGCTGCTAAAACCCTAGAGCACAGGATTGCGGCCTTAGGAAAAGTAGAAGCTCCGGAAGGCATTCGCAGAATTCGTTTCAGGCAAAGTAAAGCATTGGAGCTCCATAATCCATACCCTATAGTCGGTGCAGAAATTAATAAAGTATTTGGGGATAAGGCTCTGTTTGAAAATGCATCTTTTCAAATTCCGTTAGGAGCAAAAGTGGCGTTAACTGGTGGTAATGGAATCGGAAAAACAACTTTAATCCAAATGATCTTAAACCATGAAGAAGGAATTTCTATTTCGCCTAAGGCAAAAATAGGTTACTTTGCACAGAATGGTTACAAGTACAACAGTAATCAGAATGTTATGGAGTTTATGCAGAAGGATTGTGACTACAATATATCAGAAATTCGTTCAGTGCTAGCATCTATGGGGTTCAAACAGAACGATATTGGAAAAAGTTTATCTGTTTTAAGCGGTGGAGAAATTATAAAATTGTTGCTTGCTAAAATGCTCATGGGTAGATATAACATCCTAATAATGGATGAACCCAGTAACTTCCTTGACATACCAAGTTTAGAGGCTTTGGAAATACTAATGAAGGAGTACACCGGAACTATCGTGTTTATCACCCACGATAAACGATTACTCGAAAATGTAGCAGATGTAGTTTATGAAATTAGAGATAAGAAAATAAATCTGAAACATTAAATTTAAGGTAGTCGCTGGTCAGTATAGTCTGTTCTGGTTGGCGACTCCATTGTTAAAGAGTATAAAGACTTTAGATTTTATGAATATTAAAAATAGGAACAGTCAATTGAACTGCTCCTATTTTTCTGCTAAATATATTGTAGTTTTCTTATATGTATAATGATAGATTAGCGGATTCTCATCTACGGTACTTACTTCAAATATGAAGAAGTGATCGCGGTTATCTCTGGACTTTTCCTTATTGAGGACAAAGTAATTCTTACGTGAAGTCGCCATTGTTTTTAGGATATCATCAGTTAGGAAGGTCAATGGAATATTCATGTTAGAGTAGCGGTAGAAGTCACGTTCAAAATCTTGGTAGCTCTCGCTATAATAGTCCATTTGTAGGTGATTACGCTGAAACTCAAGCTGATTCATAGAGCACCTCCTCGACAAGTTCAATACTAATAATGTCTTTTAATTTCAAATTGATGTGACCTGTTGTAGTTTTTATCAAAATGAAATCTTTGGTCAGACTTGGTATTGTTCCAGTGTAGGAAACACGCTTGTTTTTTTCAATCACTTGAATGCGTGTGCGTAGCTGCCCGGCGTATACTTGACTGAGGAGTAATAATTTCTTCTCTAGTGATAAGTCAGACATGTACGTTACTTTGTTTGTATCATCAGAGAGTGCTGATGCATGTTCAGATAGGAAAAAGCCCATCCATTTTTGCATCTTTGTATCCTGGTACTCTCTTGCTGATTGAAATGGTAAATATGAACGGTCAATCATATCAAATCCTTTCTATGCAGAGGCAAGGGTATTTTTATCAAATTGAATCGTAAAACCTTGAATTCCCCCACCTGTGTAACATTCTTTAAAGCGATTGATTACCTCAGTATAGATTATCACAGATGAGCTTGTTGGCTTAATGCTAAATGTAAATTCCAATGGTAATCGGTTTTCAGATTTAGCATGTACTAGTCGTATCGATATTTCAGTTGTTTTGAGTTTTCTCTGACGAAGTTTTGAAGTTGCTGTTTCAACGATTCCATGTAAAAATCTTTCAAGCATTTCAATATCATTACATCCTTTGCTACGGATTTCTGAAAATTGTACTGTATTTTTTTCTTGTTTCATTTTAATCCCTCCAATCCACCCGCGGAATGACCACCGATAAGTTTACTGCGTTCAATATTTCTGGAACCTTCAGTTAGGACGGTTCCTTTTTGTATGGCTAAAAAACCAAACTGTTCTCTGACAACATCAATAGCTGTCTGAAGTCTATTATCTTTTTCAATTTGTTCTACATCATCAAAGAGTGATAGTAGAGTATAGCTTTCATCTACGAAGCCACTATAAGATACACCAATTTGTCTCACTGCACCAGAGGTGTATTTTTTCGGAATAATACAAGTACATGACTCACCATTGTTTTGGGGAGATTTGCGGGTTCAATTTTATTCTGAGCATTTATAGATTTTTTCATCTCAGTCCTAGAATAGCCAATATGAATAGAAACGACAGTAGTCAATACTAGGGCTACTGTTCCGTTCCACAGTATCATTTAAAAATCATTTTCACACCCTTTCGTCTATTAGTATAGAAGAAAGCTCTCAGCACACGTGGAGTGTGTAGCTTTGCTCGTAAAAGCCTAGAACCTTTGAACGAAAGGGATAATGAAAAGCCTTGATTGCAAGGCTTTTTGCTTTATGGTGGGGAAGTATTAGAGTAAGTAATTTTTGGAGTGAGTGGAAGTGATAGTTAGGAATTCTCAAATTCTATTTCCATTTACACTGTGGGTACGTTTTTATTTCCATTGACAAGGAGTTTGAGGGAATAGAAACGTACCCACCTATATGAAAAAATCACGAAAGGTTTGATCTATGAAAATCAGTAGAAATTAGGTGATACAATAACACGTTATAAAAACCTTGAAATCAGTATGTTTCAAGGTTTTAAGTACTCTTACGGATAGCATTGGGAACATCTAACTTTCTTGAGGAGTAAAGTTTGTTTCTCAATATAGTAATCGTTAAATTGTGTCGAAGCGTTATATGATATGATAATTCCAAATAGTCCTTTGGGCTTTTTATGGCATTGTGATATTCTCTAAGAACACGAGATTGCTTCAATAATTTACAAAGTTATGGGGATTTCTCATAGCTTTTTTACTTTCTTCCTTGACAATTGAGCGAGTGTTCAACTATAATGATAATAGTTGAGTGGTTGTTCAACTGAATCATCGATTATTGAGGTATGAGATGTAATTTTTCTTCTCTATCACCAGTAATGCAAGCTTTATTAGCTGGCTTATTCAACTGGTTTTGTACCCTTATCGGTGCTAGTTTGGTCTTTTTTGTCAAAACCATTCATCAAAAATTCATGGATATGATGATGGGCTTGGCAGCGGGCATTATGACGGCAGCGGCAGTCTGGCCTTTGCTTGTCCCTTCTTTGGACTATAGCCAGTCAATAGCTACGAACAGATTTTACTGGTTGACGACGGCTGTTGGTTCTATTGTCGGGGGCTTATTTATCCGCTTTATTAATTATTTGGTTCCCGACCTACATTTGAATCATCAGATGAGTGATAAGGAAGGGATTTTGAATCCCAAAAGACCCTTATCAAAGACCATGCTGCTTTATCTGGCGGTAGTGTTTCATAATATACCAGAGGGCTTAGCAGTTGGTGTGGCATTTGCTAGTGTGGCAAATCTCGCAACTAGACTTTCCTTTACGTGAATGAGTGCCCTTGGATTGGCCTTGGGAATTGGCATCCAAAATATTCGAGAAGGCTCTGCCTTGTCCTTGCCACTACGGGTAGAAGGGCGAAGTAGGAAATCAGCTTTCTACTATGGCGCCATGTCAGCGATTGTTGAGTCGATTGCAGCTGTTTTAGGGGCCTATGCTGTTATGTCTATGACCCAGCTACTACCTTATGCTCTCTTATTTGCGGCGGGAGCCATGATTTATGTTGCAGTGGAAGAACTTGTGCCAGGTGCTCAAGAGCACAAGAATACCGATATTGCGACAGGTGGGGTTATGGCCGGATTTCTAATCATGATGTTACTTGATACAACTTTAGTATAGGAGGAATAGAAAATATGTCACAGTGTTTAACAGCTTGTAATCCAGATTTAATTCAAGGGGTCCATGAGACGGAGTTTGATACCGTTACATTGCTAAATATGTCCAATTTTTTTAAGGCGATTTCTGACCCAACTCGTTTGCGGATTTTACAAGCAGTACGGCAAAATCCAATTTGTGTCGGAGACTTAGCGATTGCGTTACAGATGACCAAGTCTGCTATTTCTCACCAACTACGCTATCTGCGGGACTGCCAATTGGTCAAGGGGGAGAAAAAAGGAAGGATGACCTATTATGAACTTGCGGACGATCATGTCGCAGCAGTCTTGTCTTTGACACTGAAACATTTGAAAGAGGAAAAACATGAAGAAAGAGTATGAACTTCGAGGAATTGACTGTGGCAATTGTGCTGCTAAGATTGAACGTGCTGTCAATCAATTGGAGCAGGTAGAATCTGCCACTGTCAATCTGATAGCTCAAAAGCTGATTTTGGAAACAAAAAGCGAAGATGGGATAGATAAGGAAATTATTGACTTGGTGGATGCTATTGAACCTGGAATCGAAGTTATCAGTGAGAAAAAGGAAGAGGCACTTCCAGAAAAACGAGATTGGGCGAAAGAGCTGCTACTTGCTGTTATGATTCTATTTGCCTTCGGCTTTTTCCTGCCAGAGGAGTATTTCTGGATTCGTCTGGTCTATTATCTGACCCTATATATCATTATCGGCCATAAGGTTCTTATCAAGATGGTTCAAAATATTCAACGTGGTAATCTTTTTGATGAAAACTTTTTGATGAGTATCGCGACCTTAGGAGCCTTTCTCTTGGGAGAATTTCCAGAGGCAGTAGCCGTCATGCTTTTTTATCAGATTGGGGAGTATTTCCAAGATAAGGCCACCTCTCAATCTCGTCAGTCCATTGCACGATTGATGGATATTCGGTCGGATAAGGCTTGGAGACTAGAGGGGGGAGAAACCGTTCAAGTAGACCCTGAAACAGTAAGGGTTGCGGACCATATTTTAGTTAAGCCTGGGGAGAAGGTGCCCCTAGATGGTCTGGTCAGAGAAGGTCGTTCTATTCTGGATACGTCAGCCTTGACAGGAGAATCACTGCCTAGGGAAATTGGCGTTGGTGAGGACATTACAAGTGGTGTGATCAATTTGACTAGTCCATTGGTAATTGAAGTGAGTAAGACTTTTTCGCAATCAACGGTCAACAAAATTTTGGAATTAGTTGAAAATGCAAGCAATAAAAAAGCGGAGACGGAACGGATGATCACACGTTTTTCGCGTGTGTATACACCAGTGGTTGTCGGAATCGCTTTTCTGCTTGCAAGCCTGCCTCCCTTGCTTGGTTTAGGGGAGTGGTCGACTTGGCTTTATCGGGCACTTACCTTTTTAGTCATTTCTTGCCCTTGTGCTCTTGCGGTTTCGGTACCAATGAGTTTCTTTGGCGGGCTAGGGGGAGCATCTAAATTAGGTGTCTTAGTGAAAGGTGGGAATTATTTAGAGGCTCTTGCCAAGTTGGATACGGTCGTATTTGATAAGACGGGGACAATTACAAAAGGTATCTTTGCGGTGGATACCGTTGTCAACGCAGAAGGTGTCGAGGATGATATTCTGTACCTCGCTGCCCATCTGGAAAGCTATTCCAATCATCCAATCGCAAACTCTATTCGAACAGCCTATGGACAGGAAGTGGACGAGAATAGGGTGAGTCAGATTACCGAGCTACCAGGGCAGGGCATGTCCGGTAGGGTAGATGGCAGACAGCTCTATCTTGGGAATGCTAGATTAATGGAAGTTCAAGGGATTGCTTATCCAGCTATTGACAGCACAGGAACAGTTCTCTATTTGGCAGAGGACAGTCATTTTCTAGGCTATTTCCTTATCACAGACCAAGTGAAGGAGACGAGCATCGAGGCCTTGAAGGATTTACAGGCAGTCGGAATTAAAAAGACGGTTCTCCTTTCAGGCGATCGTCAGGCAGTGGTTGATGAATTTGCACAGCAATTTGCCTTTAATGATGCATTTGGAGATTGCTTGCCTCAGGATAAGGTGAGTACATTTGAGGAAATTCTGACTCAGTCTCAGCAGGCTGTTGCCTTTGTTGGAGATGGGGTGAATGATGCACCGGTTCTTGCTAGGGCAGATGTTGGTATTGCTATGGGAGGGCTAGGTTCGGACGCAGCCATTGAATCAGCAGATGTTGTACTGATGGATGATGACCTTGGAAAACTTCCTCAAGTCATTCGACTGGCAAAAAAGACAGTCAGAATAGCCCAACAAAACATGACCTTGGCTATTGTAGTTAAACTAATTTTCTTGGTTCTAAGTGGATTGGGAATTTCTAATATGTGGGAGGCCATCTTTGCAGATGTTGGTGTAACGCTACTGGCAGTATGGAATGCATTGAGGACCTTGAGGATAGATACCTCCACTTTGTCAAAGTAAGTGAACAAACAGAGCGATATACAAGTTTTTGTATAATCGCTTTTTTAAACTATGATATGGGCTTTAACGATTTTAACCTAAATCTAGTAACCGTTGAACGTGCATCAATAGAACACACTATGACCATCAACAAGAACTACGTTACTTTCATTAAGGGTATTTTCTGGTAAATTTCAAAAATAAAACCTTGATTTTGCGCCATTTCTTTTTTTCCTTCCCGAAGGCGCGGGAGTACACCCCTTTTGTTAAGGATTTATCCCTTTTTAAATAAAAATAATACAAGTAGGACACTTCTAAAAGTGATCTACTTTTTTTAAATATTTTCATTCTAAAGTTTAATTTTAAACAACAACTCTATCACTTTCGTTATATAATATAGATGTTGACTAACTCCACACGTCGAGTGTGTAAGCTTGTTAGTGAAACGCAACTAATCCTCAAAAGGTTCCCCGAACCTTTTGAGTCCACAAACGCACCATGTTGAGGCGGTATCACTGCTCTTCAATCTGAGACAGCGAAAAGTAGAAGGGGATGGTATTGGTATCAATCAATGAGTAACAAAGTAACAGCATGAT
>NZ_KV834640.1:265609-287050 GCF_001837905.1 Streptococcus sp. HMSC076C09 | reverse complement strand
CATGTGTCGGCGGTTCGATTCCGTCTCGCGCCATCAATTCAATAATCAGGAAGGGTAGCGAAGAGGCTAAACGCGGCGGACTGTAAATCCGCTCCTTCGGGTTCGGGGGTTCGAATCCCTCCCCTTCCATCCTTTACGGGCATAGTTTAAAGGTAGAACTAAGGTCTCCAAAACCTTCAGTGTGGGTTCAATTCCTACTGCCCGTGTTAATAATTATGGCGGGTGTGGTGAAGTGGTTAACACACCAGATTGTGGCTCTGGCATGCGTGGGTTCGATCCCCATCACTCGCCTATTTATTAATATTATTATTGGGGTATAGCCAAGCGGTAAGGCAAGGGACTTTGACTCCCTCATGCGTTGGTTCGAATCCAGCTACCCCAGTTAAATTTATGCCGGCGTGGCGGAATTGGCAGACGCGCTGGACTCAAAATCCAGTGTCCGCAAGGACGTGCCGGTTCGACCCCGGCCGCCGGTATAGATTATAAAGGAGTTTTACTCCTTTTTTTGTTTTATTTTTTTCTTTTTTATGATATAATTAACCGGTAAAGTTTCTTTTAGTGAATTAGAAGGAGTTAATTTTGTCTGAAGTTGCAAATAAAATCGATCGATTTTTAAATTCTATTTTATTGTTATCAGAAAATCAGCATGAGATTTTAGTTGGTTCTTGTACAAGTGGTGTTTCATTAACTAACACTCAGGAACATATTTTGATGCTGGTTGCTGATGAAGCTCTAACCAATTCTGTCTTAGCTAAGAAATTGAATGTCAGTCAGGCGGCTATCACAAAGGCCGTGAAGCCCTTATTAAGTCAGGGGATGTTAGAGACTTATCGTGATGAGAATGATGCTCGAGTTCTCTATTATCGCTTAACTGAGATTGGTAAGCCAATTGCATTAGAGCATCAGCACCACCATCAGCATACTCTTCACACTTATGAGGATGTTTTGTCGAAGTTTACTAAGAATGAGCAAGGGGTTATTTCGAGGTTTTTAGATTTATTGGAAGAGGAGTTATAGTTTGAGGTATATTACGGTTTCAAATTTATCGTTTTATTATGATCGGGAACCGGTTTTAGAAGGGATCAATTACTACTTAGATAGTGGGGAGTTTGTTACCTTGACCGGGGAGAATGGGGCTGCTAAGTCAACCTTGATTAAGGCTAGCCTTGGCATCTTACAGCCCAAGGTTGGGACTGTTGAGATTTCGAAGACGAATGTTAAGGGAAAGAAGTTAAGGATTGCTTATTTGCCGCAACAAATTGCTAGTTTTAATGCAGGGTTTCCAAGTACGGTTTATGAATTTGTGAAGTCAGGTCGGTACCCTCGTAAAGGATGGTTTCGAAAGTTGAATGAGCACGATGAAAAACATATTCTGAAGAGTTTAGAATCTGTTGGGATGCTGGAGTTCAAGGATCGAGCGATTGGTTCTTTGTCTGGTGGCCAGAAACAGCGGGCTGTCATTGCTAGGATGTTTGCTTCAGATCCGGATATCTTTGTTTTAGATGAACCTACGACAGGGATGGATGCGACGACAAAGAGTGATTTTTATGAGTTGATGCATCACAGTGCGCATCACCATCAAAAATCTGTTTTGATGATTACGCATGATCCTGAAGAGGTTAACCAATTTGCGGATCGGAATATTCATTTGGTTCGTGACCAAAGCTCTCCTTGGAGATGTTTTAATGTCCATGATACTGAAGGGGAGGGTGACCATGCTTGATTTATTCCAGTATGATTTTATGCAACGGGCCTTGTTGGCTATGGTTGCCATGAGTCTTTTTTCTCCTGTATTAGGGATTTTCTTGATTTTAAGACGGCAGAGTCTTATGAGTGATACGCTAAGTCACGTCTCTCTTGCTGGTGTCGCTTTTGGGCTTTTCCTTGGGATCTCTCCAACGCTCTCGACCATGATCATTGTCATTATTGCTGCGGTTTTTCTTGAGTATTTGCGGACCTTATTTAAGGACTTTATGGAGATCGGGACGGCAATTTTAATGTCCACAGGTCTTGCCCTAGCTTTGGTACTGATGCGTGGTGGTGGGAAGAGCTCCATGAGCTTGGATCAGTATTTGTTTGGTTCTACCCTAACCATTACGGATGAACAGGTGATCGCCTTGTTTGTGATTGCTTTCGTTGTATTAGTGCTGACGGCTTTATTCTTGCGGCCTATGTATATTTTGACCTTTGATGAAGATACGGCCTTTGTGGATGGGCTTCCGGTCCGGACCATGTCCATCTTATTTAATGTGGTAACGGGGGTTGCTATCGCCTTGATGATTCCTGCAGCAGGATCGTTATTGGTTTCAACCATCATGGTCTTACCGGCTAGTATTGCGCTGAAATTAGGGAAGAACTTCCGTGGGGTCATGCTGCTTGCGGTCATTATTGGCTTTATCGGGATGTTTAGTGGGTTGATTTTGTCTTATATTGCAGATACACCAGCAAGTGCCAGCATCACGCTTTTATTTGTGGCCTTGTTCTTGCTTGTGAATCTTGGATCACGTTTGAGGAAGTAAATATGAAATTTAAAAAAATAGGTTTAATGTTGTTGGTGGCTTTTGCCCTTATCTTGACTGCTTGTGGCAAAAGTCAGAGTCAAAATGGAAAATTAAAAGTGATGACCACTTTTTATCCTGTTTATGATTTTACAAAAAATATTGTCGGAGATGAAGGAACGGTAGATCTGCTCATTGGAGCGGGATCAGAGCCTCATGAATATGAATTGTCTGCTAAGGGGCGGGCTATGATTCAAGATTCGGATGTTTTCGTCTATGAGAATGAAAACATGGAAACGTGGGTTCCAAATCTTTTGAAATCAATGAAGGATAAGAAAACCAAAGTGATCGATGCCACTAAGGGCATGGTCTTGCTTCCTGGATTGGAAGAGGATCATGACCACGGAGGGGGCGAAGAACACCATCATGAATATGATCCTCACCTTTGGCTGTCTCCACATCGTGCCATGAAGATGGTAGAGTCGATTCGCGATCAGTTGGTCGCAGCTTATCCAGATAAGAAAAAGACGTTTGAGAAAAATGCGCAAGCTTATTTGAAGAAGTTACAGGCTTTGGATCAAGCTTATCAGGATGGCTTGAAAGATGCTAAGCAAAAGAATTTTGTGACCCAACACGCGGCTTTCCGTTACTTGGCCTTGGATTATGGCTTAAACCAAGTGGCTATTTCAGGGATTTCACCTGATAGCGAACCTTCTGCTGCACGATTGCGTGAATTGACAGAGTATATCAAGAAAAATGAGATCAAGGTGATTTACTTTGAGGAAAATGCTTCTAAGTCTTTGGCGAAAACCTTGTCTTCTGAAGCTGGTGTTGAGTTGGCTGTCTTAAATCCTTTGGAAAGCCTGACGGATCAAGAAATGAAAGATGGCGAAGATTACGTTTCTGTCATGAAGGAGAATCTGAAGGCGCTAGAGAAAACAACGTCACAAGCTGGTAAGGATATTCAACCGGAACATGAGGAAGAAACTAAGACGGTTCAAAAGGGCTATTTCGAGGATAGTCAAGTGAAGGATCGTAGCTTAGAAAATTACGCGGGTGATTGGAAATCGGTTTATCCATACTTGCAAGATGGAACTTTGGATCAGGTCTTTGATTATAAGGCAAAATTAAATCCAACCATGACTGCTGCTGAGTATAAGGAATATTATACCAAGGGTTACCAAACAGATATTGATCGGATTAAGATTGATAAGGATTCAATGGAGTTTTATCAAAAAGGATCTTCTAAGAAATATACCTATAAATACGTAGGTAAGCACATTTTGACTTATAAGAAGGGGAATCGTGGTGTTCGGTATCTCTTTGAAGCCAAGGAGAGCGATGCGGGAGACTTCAAATATGTTCAATTTAGTGACCATGAAATCACTCCGGTAAAGGCAGCTCACTTCCACATTTTCCATGGAGGAAAGAGTCAAGAGGCGCTTTATGATGAGTTAGAAAACTGGCCAACTTATTATCCTTCCAACTTATCTGGTTTAGAAGTGGCACAGGAAATGCTGGCTCACTGAAAGTAGTATTCAAAGAGAGATTGGGATGTATTATCCCGGTCTTTTTTTGATCAGAAATAGGAAGTAGAGCTTGTCAAATGTTTGAAAATACGTTACAATGAGAGGGCTTTAAACTAAAAAAATGTATGGGGAATTTTTAATGAAAAAAGTTGGTGCAATTCTGGTGAGTTTTCTTAGTGTACTCCTGTTGGTGGCTTGTTCGCAACAGAGCGCGAGTAAGAAATCTGATTCTTCTAGTCAAACAAGTGCTTCTTCTGAGGTGAAAAAGACGACAGCTTCTAGTTCGGAAGTGAAGGAGAAAGAAAAAAAAGAAGAGAAAAAAGAAGTGAAGAAAATGGATCTTGAGGCTATTGCTAATGGGGATTACAGCAGTATTGCTGGTGTCTGGCAAGATGATAAAGGAAACAAGCTGGTCTTTAACGACAAAGGGTTGGTTTCACAAGAGTTGGAGGGCTATGGTGCTTCTTTGACGGATTATGGGACAGCCTCAGAAGGGATCTATGGTGGTCGTGATGGTGGCTTCTTGTTGGAGTATATTCCTGCGGGAGTAACCATTGGTGATCAGGTCGATGATCAAGGACAAGTTGTTTTTAAGGATACATCCGATGCCTCTAAGAACCGCTTGTGGTCTGGTGTTGGTATCGCTAGTTTTGGGGAACAAGGCTCGATCTACTATCATGTAGGAGATGAATAATGGAAAAAGAGAGTGGGACAGAAATCGGTAATTCGTTAGAATTCGATTTCGTCGTCCCACCTCCGCACAGTTGAGTAGGGCTGTAAAAGCTGATGAAATCAGCGTAGTAGAGCCCACTCAACCACTGCGTCTTGCTCGACAATCCAAAAATAATTGAGAGGCTAGGACTTCTGTCCCACTCTCTTTTTCTTATGCATGTGGGGGGAGCCAAGAAAGATCGAACTGAAGTAGCTGGGCTTCAAGGAGATCTTGATGGAAAATCTCTTGCTGCGCTTTGCCATCTAATCGGGCTTTTTGGATGAAATAGGCACCTGTAGTATGGGAGTTGGCACAAATTTTGAGCTCATGGTTTGGAAGATGGAGAAGAACTTCTTTAAAGAGAGGGAGGCCCAGATCATAGATTGGTTTTCCTGGGCAGGTTGGATAGAGCCCAAGGGCTGACCAGATGTACCAAGCAGATAGGCTACCGTTGTCTTCATCACCTGGATAGGCTTGGAAATCTTGATGGAAAGCTTGGGAACGGATCTGGTGGATCAGGAGATTGGTGTATTCGGGATGAAGGCTGTAACGGAAGAGGTAGGGAATGTGGAAGCTGGGTTGATTGGAGATGGCGATCTGCCCAAATGGGGCTTGGGCCATTTCACTCATTTCATGGATTTCATAGCCATATCCTCTTACATCAAATTGAGGTTTTTGATTGGCCAGATCCAGCAGTCGTTGGGTGAAGGCTTTTTTACCGCCCATTAGCTCTATCAGACCGGAGAGGTCGTGTAAGGCTCCAAAAGTAGCTTGGGTGGCAGAGCATTCTGCATAATCTCCTCCCCAGCTGATAGGAGAGAAGGGTTCTTTAAAGTTTCCATTGGTGGATCGTGCTCTCATAAAGCCTGTTTGGGCATCATACAATGTTCGGTAGGAGAGGCTGGAAGCAGCATACCGAGTGGCTGTTTCTGTCTGACCCAATTGCTTGGCAACGGTAGCAATGCAAAAATCACTATAGGCGTAATCTAGGCTATGGCTCACACTTTCGTGAAAATCATCGGGTAGGTAGCCAAGGGCCTTGTAGCTTTCATTGCCATGGCGACCAAAATGTTGCGTGGGATCCGTTTTTTGCGCTGTCTGGAGCATGGCTGTCAGAATGTTTTCATGTAGGTCTGGTGCGATCCCTTTTGTGACAGCATCCGCAAAGACTCCATCGATGAGGGTACCTGGCATCATTCCTCGTTCATCTGGGGCCAACCATTTTGGTAGAAAACCAGTATCCTTGTAAGTGTTTAAAAATCCTTCGAGAAAGTGACGGTAGTAATCGGGGTAGCCAAGGCTAAAGAGCGGAAAAGAGGTCCGAAAGAGGTCCCAAAATCCGACATTCGTATAAGCTTTTCCTGGTTTGATTTCCTGATGGGCAACATCCAGGTGCCAGTCATTTCCCTCGGTATCTGTTTCATAAAAGGTTTGAGGGAAAAGGAGGAGTCGGTACAGGCAATGGTCGAAAAAGGCTTGGTCACGCCCTCCGGCATCTTTTACTTCAATTCGTTTTAGCAGCTGATTCCATTGATCGGCTGCTTCTTTTTTAGCTTCCTCTAGGGAAAGGTTGGGAAGATGGCTGTGAGCCATGTCTTGGGACAGATAAGAAGTTCCTAATTGGACGGTCACTTCATTGCTAGCAAAGGTGAGAAAAAGATCTTGATCGATGTGAGTGACGTTCTCGATCGGCTGGCTAAATTGCCACTGGAGATAGAAAGAGTAGGAAGTATCTGCAGTATGGGCCTGATCCAGAATGCGGAAGTGGCAGGTTTGGTCTGTCAGAGTCAAGTCCTCTAGTTCCTTTGCTGCATGAAAGCAGAGTGTTAGCTTTTCTGGTGCTCGAAAGCGCATGACAGCCCCGTAGCGACTTGGAACCAGCTCGCTTTGAATCTGGTAACGTTCCGAAAAAATACGAAGGTAGTGGGGCTGGAAAAGAGCTTCTTTCATTGAATAACTGCTTTGGCGACGGAAGAGGTCGGAACTTGCAATTTTTCCTGTGATGGGCGTGATGAGGCACCAAGCGTAGTCTCCTATCCAAGGACTAGGCTGGTGGGTGAGGCGAAATCCCTGAAAAATAGGGAGATTGGGGTTGAAAAACCAAGCCCCTTGTTCGTGTGTCGTCTGGGGAAGGAAGTAGTTCATTCCAAAAGGAACTCCGGTATAAGGAAGGGTATTTCCGTGGGAATAGTGGGGATGATTATCGCTTCCCCAGCGGGTATCGATGGTCTGGCATTGTGTGCGCATCTTGTCTCCTTTTTCTTCATCAACCTTAAATGATCTGTGCTTTCTTGGAATACGCGGTGGTATTTTCTTCATTGTATCAAAGTGTTGTCAAATATGATAGCGTTTTTATCAAATGGAAAATTTTGTAGAAAAAGGGCTATAGTTTGCGTATGTATTTCCCCTTTGAAATCTTTTATACTGAATAGGAAAGAATCGATACGTGTGAGGAAAATAAATGACCTATTCAAAAGAAATTGTGCGAGAATGGTTGGATCAAGTGGCTGAGCGAGCTAAGGAGTACCCGGAGTGGGTGGATGTCTTTGAACGTTGTTATACAGACACTTTGGACAACACAGTTGAAATTTTAGAAGATGGTTCAACCTTTGTGTTAACAGGGGACATCCCAGCTATGTGGCTGCGTGACTCAACGGCTCAATTGAGACCCTATCTTCATGTGGCAAAAAGAGACCCTCGTTTGCGCCAGACCATTGCTGGTTTGGTCAAACGCCAGATGACCTTGATCCTCAAGGATCCTTATGCCAACTCTTTTAATATTGAGGAGAACTGGAAGGGTCACCACGAGACCGACCATACCGATTTGAATGGCTGGATTTGGGAGCGCAAGTATGAGGTGGATTCGCTTTGCTACCCCTTGCAACTGGCTTATCTTCTTTGGAAGGAAACTGGTGAGACTAGCCAATTTGATGAAACCTTTGTCACAGCGACCAAGGAAATCCTTCATCTCTGGACAGTGGAGCAAGACCACAAGAATTCCCCTTATCGCTTTGTTCGGGATACAGATCGTAAGGAAGACACGCTGGTGAATGACGGCTTTGGGCCAGATTTCGCCGTGACAGGGATGACCTGGTCAGCCTTTCGTCCAAGTGATGATTGCTGTCAGTATAGTTACTTGATTCCGTCCAATATGTTTGCAGTGGTTGTTTTGGGTTATGTCCAGGAAATCTTTGCAACATTGAATCTAGCTGATAGTGAAAGCATCATTGCAGATGCCAAACGCCTGCAAGCTGAGATTCAAGAAGGCATCGAAAACTATGCCTACACCACTAATAGCAAGGGTGAGAAAATCTATGCCTTTGAGGTAGACGGTTTGGGAAATGCTAGCATCATGGATGATCCGAACGTGCCAAGCTTGTTGGCAGCTCCTTATCTGGGATATTGCGCCATTGACGATGAGGTCTACCAAGCTACTCGTCGGACGATTTTGAGCCCTGAAAATCCCTACTTCTATGAAGGGAAGTACGCAAGTGGACTAGGAAGTTCTCATACGTTTTATCGCTATATCTGGCCGATTGCTTTATCCATTCAAGGATTGACAACGACAGATAAAGCTGAGAAAAAACATTTGCTGGACCAGTTGGTTGCCTGCGATGGAGGCACGGGCGTCATGCACGAAAGTTTCCATGTAGATGATCCAACTAAATACTCGCGTGAATGGTTCTCTTGGGCCAACATGATGTTCTGTGAATTAGTCTTGGATTACTTGGATATTCGCTAATGAGCTGTCGCTTAACAGATTCTTGTAAAGAATCACAAATAGATCTTTAAATTTAAGTTAGAATGAGGTTTTACTCATGGAAAATGTTGTTGTACATATCATCTCTCATAGCCACTGGGATCGTGAGTGGTATCTACCTTTTGAAAGCCACCGGATGCAATTGGTGGAACTGTTTGACAATCTGTTTGATCTTTTTGAAAATGATCCTGAGTTCAAAAGTTTCCACTTGGATGGCCAAACCATTGTCCTTGACGACTATTTAGAAATTCGCCCTGAAAACCGTGATAAGGTGCAGCGTTATATCGACGAGGGCAAGCTCAAGATTGGTCCCTTCTACATCTTGCAGGATGATTACCTGATCTCCAGCGAAGCCAATGTCCGCAATACCTTGATTGGACAAGCTGAATGCGCCAAATGGGGCAAATCTACTCAGATTGGTTACTTCCCAGATACCTTTGGAAATATGGGGCAAGCTCCTCAAATCCTTCAAAAATCAGGCATTCACGTAGCAGCTTTTGGGCGTGGGGTCAAACCAATCGGATTTGACAACCAAGTCCTCGAAGATGAGCAATTCACCTCTCAATTTTCTGAAATGTACTGGCAAGGGGCGGATGGTAGCCGTGTGCTGGGTATTCTCTTTGCCAACTGGTACAGTAACGGGAACGAAATTCCAGTGGATAAAGACGAAGCTTTGGCTTTCTGGAAACAAAAATTGGCAGATGTTCGCGACTATGCCTCAACCAACCAATGGTTAATGATGAACGGCTGCGACCACCAACCGGTTCAACGAAACTTGAGTGAAGCTATTCGCGTGGCCAACGAACTGTTCCCTGACGTGACCTTTATTCATAGCTCCTTTGATGAATATGTGCAAGCAGTGGAAAGTGCACTTCCCGAACAATTATCAACGGTTACGGGAGAATTGACCAGTCAGGAAACCGATGGTTGGTACACTCTTGCTAATACCTCTTCTTCACGTATTTACCTCAAACAAGCCTTCCAAGAAAACAGCAACTTGCTCGAGCAAGTGGTGGAACCTTTGACCATCATTACTGGTGGGCACAACCATAAGGATCAATTGACCTATGCTTGGAAGACACTCTTACAAAATGCGCCACACGATAGTATTTGTGGATGTAGCGTAGATGATGTTCACCGTGAAATGGAAGTTCGTTTTGCCAAGGTCAACCAAGTCGGAAACTTTGTCAAGACCAACCTTCTGAACGAATGGAAGGGTAAACTAGCGACTCAAAAAGCCCAGAGTGAGCACCTCTTTACGGTCATCAACACTGGCTTGCATAATAAGGTGGACACCGTCAGCACGATTGTCGATGTTGCGGTTTGTCCATTTAAGGAATTGCATCCGACAGAAGGCTTCAAGAAAATGGCTGCTTTGAGCTTGCCAGACTACCATGTAGAGGATTTAGATGGACATCTTGTAGAAGCAGAGATTGAGGACTTGGGAGCAAGCTTTGGCTATACCCTGCCTAAGGATAAATTCCGTCAACCTTATATTGCACGTCAAGTGCGCGTGACAATTCCAATTCACCTTGCACCACTTTCTTGGTCAAGCTTCCAACTAGTCGAAGGGCCAGCAGCACAAAGCGATGGTATCTTCCAAAATGGAGTTATTGATACTCCATTTGTGACAGTAAGTGTAGATGAAGGTATCACAGTCTACGACAAGACTACAAACGAAGCTTACGAGGACTTTATCCAATTTGAGGACCGTGGCGATATCGGGAATGAGTACATTTATTTCCAACCAAAAGGAACAGAGCCAATTTTCGCAAAACTGAAAGGTTATGAAATTCTGGAAAACAATGCTCGCTATGCTAAGGTTTTGCTCAAACATGACTTGACTATTCCAGTTAGCGCAGATGAAAAATTGGATGCTGAACAAAGAGGTATCATCGAGTTCATGAAACGAGATGCAGGTCGTTCAGAAGAGTTGACAACCATTCCTCTTGAAACGGAGATGACCATTTTTGTAGATGATCCACAAATTCGCTTCAAGACTCGCTTTACCAATACAGCCAAAGACCACCGCATTCGTCTCTTGGTCAAAACTCATAACACACGCCCAAGTAATGATTCTGAAAGCATCTATGAAGTTGTTACAAGACCAAATAAACCAGCAGCTTCTTGGGAAAATCCTGAAAATCCACAACACCAACAAGCCTTTGTTAGCTTGTATGACGATGTTAAAGGAGTGACAGTAGCCAATAAAGGATTGCACGAATACGAAATCCTTGAGGACGACACCATGGCTGTAACCCTTCTCCGTGCTTCAGGTGAGCTAGGTGACTGGGGCTACTTCCCAACGCCAGAAGCTCAGTGCTTGCGCGATATCGAAGTTGAGTTTGCAGTAGAATGCCATCAAGCAGGGGAACGCTTCTCGGCCTTCCGTCGTGCTAAAGCCTTCCAGGTGCCATTTACAGCTCTTCAAGTTGCAAAACAAGAAGGTAGAGTTGCTGCAACAGGTAGTCTCTTCAACCATGCAGCCCTCAACTTGCCACAAGTCTGCCCAACAGCCTTTAAGGTGGCTGAAAATGAAGAAGGATACGTCCTTCGTTACTACAATATGAGTCAAGAAAATGTTCGCGTGTCAGAAGGACAACAAACGGTTGTCGATCTTCTGGAACAACCGTATCCGGTCCATACAGGTTTATTGGCACCACAAGAAATTCGTACAGAATTGATCAAAAAAGAAGAAATCTAATTTCAAAAAGATAACATAAAAAGAAAGGAGGAGCGAAAAGAGTAAGAACCGACTGCTGATTCGCTCCTTTTTACAGGTAAAAGCAATGACCATTGCAACGATTGATATCGGAGGGACTGGCATTAAGTTTGCTAGTCTAACTCCTGATGGAAAGATTTTAGATAAGGCCAGCACCGCAACGCCAGAGACTCTGGAAGAGTTGCTAGCTTGGTTGGATCAGCGATTGTCAGAACGTGACTACCGTGGGATTGCCATGAGTGTGCCAGGAGCCGTTCATCAAGAAACAGGGGTAATTGAAGGGATCAGTGCCATTCCTTACATCCATGGTTTTTCATGGTATGAGGCGCTTGCTCATCATAAGCTTCCTATCCACCTAGAAAATGATGCCAACTGTGTTGGACTCAGTGAACTGCTAGCTCATCCTGAGATTGAAAATGCAGCCTGTGTCGTGATTGGTACAGGAATCGGTGGAGCCATGATTATCAATGGGAAGCTACACCGTGGTCGTCATGGTTTGGGCGGTGAGTTTGGCTACATGACCACAATCGAGCCCGCAGAAAGACTCAATAACTGGTCACAACTCGCTTCTACAGGAAACATGGTTCGCTATGTGATTGAAAAATCTGGTCAAACCGATTGGGATGGCCGCAAGGTGTACCAAGAGGCGGCAGCAGGTAATGCCCTTTGCCAAGAAGCTATTGAGCGCATGAATCGTAATCTTGCTCAAGGACTGCTCAATATCCAGTACCTGATTGATCCAGATGTGATTAGTCTAGGCGGCTCTATCAGTCAGAACCCTGATTTTATCAAAGGCGTGCAAAAAGCCGTAGATGCCTTTGTGGAAAGATATGAAGAATATACCATCGCTCCAGTCATTCAAGCTTGCACCTATCAGGCAGATGCCAATCTCTACGGTGCCCTTGTCAACTGGTTACAGGAGGAAAACCAATGGTAAGTTTTACCGGAATCAACAGTAAACAAGCGCAAGCTTTAGAGTTGCTCCAAAATCACATTTCTCTACCAGATGTAGAAGTGGCAGTCGCTCAGTCTGACCATGCTTCCATCTCTATCAAGGGGGAGAATGGGCAGTATCAATTGACCTACCGTAAACCTCATCAACTCTACCGTGCCTTGTCTGTGCTCGCAACAGCTTTAGCAGAAGGGGACAAGGTAGAGATTGAAGAGCAGGCGGCCTATGAAGATTTAGCCTATATGGCGGACTGTTCGCGCAATGCCGTGCTCAATGTCGCATCTGCCAAGCAGATGATTGAAGTCTTGGCTCTGATGGGTTATTCAACCTTTGAGCTCTACATGGAAGACACTTATCAAATTGAAGGACAACCTTACTTTGGTTATTTCCGTGGAGCATACTCAGCTGAAGAGTTACAGGAAATCGAAAGCTACGCCCAGCAGTTTGACATGACCTTTGTGCCATGTATCCAAACTTTGGCTCACTTATCAGCCTTTGTCAAATGGGGGATTAAAGAAGTCCAGCAACTCCGCGATGTAGAAGACATTCTCCTCATCGGTGAAGAAAAAGTTTATGACCTGATTGACGGCATGTTTGCGACGTTATCTAAATTACAAACTCGCAAGGTCAATATCGGCATGGATGAAGCTCACCTAGTTGGTTTGGGACGCTACCTCATCTTGAACGGTGTGGTGGATCGGAGTCTTCTCATGTGTCAACACTTGGAGCGCATCTTGGATATTGCGGACAAGTATGGTTTCCACTGCCAGATGTGGAGCGATATGTTCTTTAAGCTCATGTCAGCAGATGGCCAGTACGACCGTGAGGTAGAAATTCCAGAGGAAACGCGTGTTTACCTAGACCGTCTCAAAGACCGTGTCACCTTGGTTTACTGGGATTATTATCAAGATAGCGAGGAAAAATACAACCGAAACTTCCGTAATCACCACAAGATTAGCCAGGATATCGCCTTTGCAGGTGGTGCCTGGAAGTGGATTGGCTTCACGCCCCACAACCATTTCAGCCGTCTCATTGCAGTAGAAGCCAATAAAGCCTGCCGTGCCAACCAGATCAAGGAAGTCATCGTGACGGGCTGGGGGGACAATGGTGGGGAAACAGCCCAGTTCTCTATTTTGCCAAGCTTGCAGATCTGGGCGGAACTCAGCTACCGCAACGACTTAGAACGTTTATCAGCTCACTTCAAGACCAATACAGGCCTATCCGTTGAGGACTTTATGCAACTTGATCTTGCCAACCTCTTGCCAGACCTACCAGATAATCTCAGTGGTATCAACCCTAATCGCTATGTCTTTTATCAGGATGTTCTCTGCCCAATCCTTGACAAGCACATGACTCCTGAGCAGGACAAACCACACTTTACCCAAGCAGCTGAGACTCTTGCTACTATCAAAGAAAAAGCAGGCATCTACGCTTATCTCTTTGAAACTCAGGCACAGTTGAATGCTATTTTAAGTAGTAAAGTGGATGTAGGCCGACGCATTCGTCAAGCCTATCAAAAAGGTGATAAAGAGAGCTTGCAACAAATTGCTAGGGAAGAATTACCAAAATTAAGAAGCCAGATTGAAACCTTCCACAAGCTCTTTAGCCACCAATGGTTGAAAGAAAACAAGGTCTTTGGCTTGGATACAGTAGATATTCGTATGGGTGGGCTCTTGCAACGGATCAAGCGCGCAGAAAGCCGCATTGAGGCTTATCTGTCTGATCAGATTGACCGCATCGACGAACTAGAAGTCGAAATCTTGCCATTTAATGATTTCTACGGGGATCAGGACTTCGCAGCCACAACGGCTAACCAGTGGCATACTATTGCGACTGCCTCAACCATTTATACAACGTAAAAAATGCCAAGTCGGATGACAGAAATCTCATCCGCGGTCGATAGGAGTAGAAGAGGAGCTGTCTTTACGAACACCCTTTTCTACTCCTTTTTTAAAGCTATGTCATAAATTTGTAGAATTTTTTCTATAATTAGGAGTTTGAAAATATAAATGGGCTATCTTATAATAGGTGATGTAAACGCTACCAAAGCAAATAAACACGCTCAAGGCTCAAAGGGGGGAGTTAAATGAAAAAGTTTGTAAGGACTCTGAGAGAAAATTTCATTTTTCTTTTAATGGTCTTACCTGGTGCAGCGTGGTTAATCTTATTCTTCTATATTCCGGTTTTTGGGAATATCGTAGCATTTAAGGACTATCATATCACAGGAGAGGGCTTCATTGACAGTGTCATGAAGAGTAAGTGGGTTGGCTTTGACAACTTCAAATTCCTCTTTAGTTCCAAAGATGCCTACATTATTACAAGAAACACGGTATTGTACAACTTAGGATTCATCTTCTTAGGATTGATTGTTTCCGTTGGGATCGCCATCATCTTTAGTGAGTTGAGATCAAAAAGAGTGGTCAAGGTGCTTCAAACCTCCATGCTCTTCCCGTACTTCCTATCATGGGTTATCATCAGCTTCTTCACCGATGCCTTCCTTAACGTGGACAAAGGATTGGTCAACCACATCTTAACTTCATTTGGTATGAAAGCCATCAATTTCTATTCGGAATTGTGGATCTGGCCAGCGCTTCTCCTCTTCTTAGGAATCTGGAAAGGCTTTGGTTATAGCAGTGTCATGTATTATGCAACCATCATGGGAATTGACCCAACTTACTATGAAGCAGCGACCGTGGATGGTGCGTCTAAGTGGCAACGCATTCGCAACATCACCATTCCTCAGTTGTCTTCCTTGATTACGGTTTTGACCATTCTTGCAGTCGGAAATATCTTCCGCGCAGACTTCGGTCTTTTCTACCAAATCCCGCATAATGCTGGAGCTCTCTATAGTGTAACCAACGTTATTGATGTTTATGTCTACAACGGTTTGACCAAGTCAGGGGATATCGGGATGACAGCAGCAGCCGGTCTTTACCAATCGGTAGTCGGGCTGGTTCTTGTGTTAATCTCAAATATCATTGCCCGTCGCATTGATAAGAATGCCGCTCTCTTCTAGAAAGGAGGATCGTATGAAAAAATCAACCATTCAAAAAGAAAAAATTGATAATGTCGGGATCCATTCTTTCAGTAAGAAGAGCAACTTCTTCTTTACCTTGTTGTTGACCTTGGTCGGCTTGACCTGTGTGCTTCCCTTCATCTTCGTTGTCATGATCTCTTTGACAGACGAACAAAGTTTGGCAGTCCATGGCTTCCAATTCTGGCCAGCAAAATTTGGATTTGATGGTTACCTCTTCTTGGTACAGTTCAAAGACAAAATCTTGCAAGCCCTCTTCATTACCTTGTTTGTGACCATTGTGGGAACAGCATGTAATGTCTTTATCACCACAACTTATGCTTACGCTATCTCACGGAGTACCTTTAAATACCGCAAGTTCTTTACCGTATTTTCACTCCTTAGTATGCTCTTTAGTGCAGGGTTGGTTCCAAGCTACATTGTCACCACTCAACTCTTGCAGTTAGGTGATACCATCGGGGCTTTGATTATCCCAATGTTGCTCAGTCCATTTAACATCATCTTGATGCGGACCTTCTTTAAACGGACCATTCCAGAAGCTATCCTTGAATCCGCTCGGATCGATGGGGCAAGTGAAACACGGATCTTCTTCCAAATCTGCTTGCCATTGTCTCTTCCAGGGATTGCGACCATCAGTTTGTTCACCGCTTTAGGGTTCTGGAATGACTGGTTCAACGCCCTCCTCTATATTAAGAGTGACAACCTTTATCCATTGCAATACCTCTTGATGCAAATCCAAAACAATATGGATTACATCGCTAAAAACGTCGGGGTATCCGGCCAATTGGCAGGAGCTGTACAATCCATCCCACGGGAAACAGGACGTATGGCCATGGTGGTTGTGGCAACAGTGCCAATCGCCATTCTCTATCCATTCTTCCAACGCTACTTTGTAAAAGGCTTGACCATCGGTGGTGTGAAAGAATAACATCGTTTATTGAAAATCAGCAGGATTTTCAACTCATAACTTAGTCTAAAAAGAAAATAACATAAAGGAGATTTTTCTTATGAAAAATTGGAAAAAATACGCGTTAGCATCTGCTAGTGTCATCGCTCTTGGAGCTACTCTTGCTGCTTGTGGAAACCTTACAGGGAACAACAAGAAGTCTGCAACAACTGAAGACGGTAAACCAATCATCAAGATGTACCAAATCGGTGATAAACCAGATAACTTGGATGTTCTTCTTAAAAATGCCAACAAGATCATTGAAAAGAAAGTTGGCGCAAAATTGGATATCCAATATCTTGGTTGGGGTGACTATGCACAAAAAATGAACGTTATCATCTCATCTGGTGAAAACTATGATATTGCCTTTGCTAATAACTATGTCATTAACGCTCAAAAAGGTGCTTATGCTGACTTGACAGAATTGTACAAGAAAGAAGGGAAAGACCTTTACAAAGCACTTGACCCAGCTTACATCAAAGGGAACACTGTAAACGGCAAGATCTATGCTGTTCCAGTAGCAGCTAACGTTGCATCTTCTCAAAACTTTGCATTTAACGGACCACTTCTTGAAAAATATGGTATCGACGTTTCAAACGTGAAAGACTATGCTTCTCTTGAACCAGTCTTGAAAGCCATCAAAGAAAAAGATCCAAACGTTGTTCCATTTGCAATGAACAAGAGCTACGGTGGACCTTCAGATGACTTCGACTATGTGGCTGTTGATGGACTTCCATTCGTGGTTGACTTGAAAGGTGACACTACTAAGATCGTTGACCGTTACACAATTCCTCGTTATGTAGAAAACTTGAAGACTCTTCACAAATACTACGAAGCAGGATACATTCCAAAAGACGTAGCAACGAGCGACACTGGTTATGATCTTTCTCAAGATACATGGTTGGTTCGTGAAGAAACAGTAGGGCCAGCTGACTACGGTAACAGCTTGCTTTCTCGTGTAGCAAACCGTAAGATCGAAATCAAACCATTTACTGAACTGTACAAGAAGAACAATACTACTCAAGTAGCTAACTTTGTTATCTCAAACAACTCTAAGAACAAAGAAAAAGCAATGGAAGTGTTGAACCTCTTGAACACTGATCCAGAACTCTTGAACGGCCTTGTTTATGGACCAGAAGGCAAGAACTGGGAAAAAGTTCCCGGCAAAGAAAACCGTGTCAAAGTCTTGGATGGCTACAACGGAAACACTCACATGTCTGGATGGAACACTGGTAACAACTGGATTCTTTACATCAACGAAAACGTAACAGATGAACAAATTGCACAATCTAAGAAAGACTTGGAAACTGCAAAAGAATCTCCAGCACTTGGCTTCATCTTTAACACAGATAAAGTGAAATCAGAAATCACTGCTCTTACAAATACTTTGAACCAATTCGCAGGTGCTATCAATACTGGTACTGTGGATCCTGAAGTAGAAGTTCCTAAGATGCTTGAAAAATTGAAATCAGAAGGTGCTTACCAAAAAGTGCTTGACGAAATGCAAAAACAATACGACGAATTCCTTGCTTCTAAAAAATAAGAACAGGTAGTTCGAAAAAGGCTTTGGAGGGATCTCCAAAGTCTTTTTGTGTCTTTATGAAAATGAATCTTGTAAATGAAAATCAATATTTCAATTTACCAATGCAAATAGGGGGAAAGCGTTTTATTTTTATGGTATAATAGAATCACTAATTGGAAAAGAGGCTGAATGATGGGAAAAATCATCGAGTTCATTTTTACGAGAGTCTATGTTGCTATGCTGGTAACAGGGATTTTTTGGGTCTTGACGATCTGTGGGGGTGTTCTGCTAGGAGTAGGACCGGCTAGTGCCACTATCATGAGCCTCTATGCGGAAAATGGCATGACCTACAAGGACTATCATTGGTCACGCGCTTGGGAACTCTTCAAAGAAAATCTACGCCCGGCTAATCAAGTCTTTTATACCTTCTTTGCCATTGAAGGGGTTCTTCTCTATGGCATGTACCTCATGATCCAGATTCCTCACTTGAATTTCTTCCAAATTTTGGTTCTTTTGTTTAATCTGGTTTTTCTCTTGGTTGCGCCTCTAGCTTACGCCGTTTATTTGAAATTGCAAGTTCATTTCGATCTCTCTTATGCCAATAGTATCAAGCTCAGTTTGATCGGAATGTTGCTGGACATTCGTCCGGTTCTGAAGTTCATCCTTGGAACTGCGCTACTTGGCGTCATTAGCTACTATATGCCAGCCCTTCTCTTTTTCGTCTTGATCGGTGTATGGCATTTCTTTGTCAATGATATCTTTGACCCTGTTTATCAAAACATCCACGAAAAATTGGTATCCTAACGATGAAAAAAATCTGGTTAAGTACGCTTTTAAAATTCTACGCCTATGTCATGGTGGTCATTTTGACCATTATGGGCCTGGTCGTCGCGGGGATCTCTTGGAAAAACCAGCAAGCTGAAGCCGACCGGATCTCCCAACGGGTCTTGACCGAAGTGGTGACGGATCTTGAGACCTCTTATCAACGGGTCACACAAGAAGGTCGTAGCCTCGTTGAGAACCCTGCAAAATTAGAAGGAGTTTATCGCTATTTTACCTTGTCACCATCGGAGTATGAGACTTGGCGATTGAATGCCCAATTCCCTTCTTATATCCAATTGTCCCTACATAAGAATATTGACAGTCTCTATTTGAGCAATAAAAACATCGAGGGTATCGATGTCACCTTGTCTGATTACAAGACGGTATTTGTCTCTACCCGGCAATCACAGGGAGGCAAGCAAGTCTCAGCGGACCATTACAAGGCTCCTGCGACAGCCATTCCGGTTCCTTTGACAGATCCGACTACGGGTGCTGGAGTTGGGATTGCTTATATGACGCTGAACCAAGAAATTTTGACGGCAGCGATTGATAACGCCAGGGGCGATCTTCCGGTCGCTGTGCGGATCTTCACTCCCTTTGGGAAAGAGATGTACCATGAAGGGGATAAGGGGCAATCAAAGGATGTTAAATGGCAAACCCGCAGCACGATCTATGGCTACAAGGTGGATGTAGCTGTTTCTGAAAGTTATCTGGTCAAGAAGGGTCTAGCTAATCTGACCACTTTTCTCTCCATTGCTTTCCTAATTTTCTTGATCCTTTACTTGTTATTACGGCAGATTTTCAAAAATTACCGGCGTCAAGTCCTCGACTTGGTCGATACCATGAATCAGATCAGTCAAGGCGATAGCGAACGACGGATTGATACGTCCACGAAGGACCAAGAACTCTTGGTTATCGGGGATATGATCAATACCATGTTAGACAATATGGATAAGAACATTCGGGATATCTACCAGCTGCAGCTCAGCCAAAAAGACGCCAATATGCTGGCCTTACAAGCCCAGATCAATCCCCACTTCATGTACAATACACTGGAATTTATCCGGATGTATGCCGTCATGCAAGAGCAAGATGAATTGGGTGATATTATCTATGAGTTTAGTAGTCTCTTGCGAAATAATATCTCAGATGAGCGAGTGACGACAGTTGAAAATGAGCTCGAATTTTGTCGCAAATACAGCTACCTCTGTATGGTGCGTTATCCAAAATCGATTGCCTATGGCTTTAAGATCGATCCAGGCTTGGAAAAGATGAAGATTCCAAAATTCACCATCCAGCCTTTGGTCGAGAACTATTTTGCACATGGAGTGGATCACAAACGCAAGGACAATGTGATTAGTGTCAAAGTCTTGCAAGGAGAAGGGCAAGTCATGATCCTAGTTACTGATAATGGGCGCGGAATGGAAGAAGAACAGCAAGAAAAAATTCAAGAGATACTAGCCAATCGCAATCCACGCTCAGAAATCGAAGAAAAGAGTGGCCGGCAGTCCATCGGAATCGTCAATGTCCATGAACGTATGCTACTCTATTTTGGAGATCGCTACCATATCCAAGTCTTCTCCCAACCTCACCATGGAGTGACCTATACGATAACTATTCAAGATGAATAAAGGAGACAGAATGTACAAAGTCTTATTAGTAGACGATGAGTATATGATTACAGAAGGGTTAAAAAAATTAATCCCCTTTGACCACTGGAATATGGAAGTGGTCGCAACTGCAGAAGATGCAGACCAGGCCCTTGATTATGTGCGAGAGCATCCGGTGGATGTGGTGATCACGGATGTCAATATGCCTGGAAAGACCGGACTTCAGATGATTGCAGAGATGAAGGATTTGATACCAGATGCTGCTTTTATCATTATGTCAGGCTATCAGGATTTTGAATATGTCAAGACAGCCCTCAATTTGCGCGTGGCAGACTACCTGCTCAAACCGGTCAATAAGGTGGAAATGGGCAATATCTTAGAAAAAATTCAGCACCAAATCCAGCAACCAAGCCAAGAGTTAGCCAACCGTTTGATTCACGATGATATCTCTGAGGAAGAGTTTTGTCGGTATATCGCAGGACGAAATTCACTGTGGATTGGGGTTGCTAAGGAGAAAAAAGGCTTTATCAGCTCATCTTACCAAGTTCTCGGGCAAAATCTTCAACTCTTTATCTCAGATCAAGAAGAAGAAGCTATGATTGAGAAGGCCTTTGAGCCCCCTTATAAGGAGCACTTTCGTCAATTTAAGGACCTAGTGGAGCGGAGCCTCTTTTATGGAGCGATCCCTCTCAATCAAGATGAGGAAGTCTTTAACTACTACGAGCCGGCCTACCGGGTGATCATGCAAGGAAATATCCAACAGATCTTAGAAGAACTGGATTGGTTGGAAAAAATGATTCTTGAGAAGACACCCAAGGTTTCGCTGACCAAGCAGCTCTTTATCCAATTTTTGATGGATGTCTTTCATTTGTTTGAATACCTGCAAGGAGATGATTTGGCCGATGTGGTCAAGAAAGTCCAAGAAGCTGCTACCTTTAGCGAGATGATTAGCTTCATCCAGGAAGAGCTGTCCCGTTTCTTATCCCACTATCGGATGAACGAAAATGTAGCGAGTGTCCTCCAAGTGATTAGCCGTGATTACCAAAAAGAGCTGTCGCTCAAGGACATCAGTCAGGCTCTCTTTATCAATCCAGTCTATTTAGGCCAATTGATTAAACGAGAAACCAATGCAACGTTCGCAGAACTCCTCAATAAACAGCGGATTAAGGCGGCCCAGCAGCTCCTCTTATCGACCAATGACAGTATTGAAGATATCTGCTATAAGGTCGGTTACAGTAATGTAGGCTATTTTTATAAGGTTTTCCGTAAACTCTGTGGAAAATCGCCTAAAACCTATCGCTTACAAGTCATGACAGAGCATGCAGAAGATGAGT
>NZ_KV834640.1:220138-265509 GCF_001837905.1 Streptococcus sp. HMSC076C09 | reverse complement strand
AAGTCTTCTTAGAAACTTTCCTTAGGTGAGTACGTGACAGAAGGTCAGAGACCCTGAAGCTAAGTTTTGAGTATTTTTTATTTGACAAATATAAGTAGACAGTGTATACTTTAAAAAGTAGACGGCGTATACTTTGATAAGGAAAGGTGGTCAAATGAAACGGAATACGGAAGAACTGAAAGAAAAGTTAATTTTGGTCGGCATTGAAGAAATCAGAACTAACGGGATTGACCGGATGTCTATGCGTACAATAGCTCAAAAATGCGGGGTGACTCATGGAGCTCCCTATAAGCATTTTGGAAGTAAAGATAGATATATTCAAGTGGTTATGGAACACTTATCAATGTTCTTTTTGAAAAATATGATACAAGGGATTGATACTTCTATAGATGCAAGAACTCAACTAACTCTGATGGGCTGTAACTTTGTAAGGTTTGCCCAAGAGGAACCCTATCTATTTGAAGCATTATTTATCAAATTTCCATATAACTATTTGGAGTTATCTCAGGAAACTATTTCAGTCAACTCCTCTTTACCAGGATTTGAACATTTTAAGTCGGTAGCGTTAAGACTTAAAGATGAGGAAAATCTTTCTAGTAGTGACGCAGAAATTTTGATCCATTTTTGGAGTTTTATTGCTGGTTTGGCTCTATTGGTAAGGAGTCCCGTTGGAGAAAGCTTTAAAGAAAATGATGTTCAAAAGACCGTTAGAACGATGCTTGATATTTATATAAAAGGAGATAGCTGATGAATGTTTTAATAATCTATTCACATCCGAATGAAACAAGTTATAATGCATCAATCCTTCAAACTGTGCAAAAGCATTTAGCACCAGAGCATGAGGTTAAAATAGTAGACTTATATAAAGAAAACTTTGATCCGGTTTTACGTTTTGATGAAAGGCATAAAAGGAGAGATTTACAGCATAATGAAGACATGAAACCGTATAGAGATTTATTGAGTTGGGCGGATCAGTTGATTTTTATTTTCCCTACTTGGTGGAGTGGAATGCCAGCTATTTTAAAAGGTTTTATTGATCGTGTTTTTGTTGCAGGTTTTGCTTATCAGAATGGACCTCGAGGTCCGGTGGGGCAACTAGATGGAAAAGCGTGGATCATTACGACGCATAATACGCCAAAAATTTTTCTTCCTTTTTCTCAAGACTACGCAAAGGTTCTAAAATCCCAAATCTTGAAACCCTGTGGTATTAAACCGGTTAAAGTGACACAAGTTACACGAGTGGAGTATATGAGTGATCGTCAACGGAAAGAAGAACTCGAAAAAATCGCACAGATAGCCAAAAGGATTTAAAAACGTGCGTTACAAGTCATGACAGAGCATGCAGAAGATGAGTAAAAGGCTGAGACGATTTGTCTCAGCCTTTTTACTTTTCATTTTACGTTCTTTGTATCTTGATTTTCCCAACCAATATTTGGGCCTCAATGGTGATTTCTGTGAGTTGGGTCCAGTCGATTTTTTCTTGGTCTACGTGAAATAGAAGAGGGGTCATGGCGAGGAGCGCCTGGCGTTCTTCAGGAGTTAAACTCTTGGTGAGGCTGACCGTTTCGGATGAGAGGATTTGGCAGTGGTCTTCAAAGTGCACCAAAATTTCCTGGTTGGAGTAGGATTGCTTGGTCAATTGATCTTGGGCCAACTGACGAATTTCTTTCAGATGAGAAGAGGTTGGAACGACCTTAATGATGACCCCTTCAGCCTTTAAAACACGCTCAAATTCAGCGTAATTAGCCGGGGAGAAGATGTCCAAAATGACCTCTATACTCTTGGATTGAATGGGTAAATGAGCCAAGTCTCCTACAAACCAATTGACCTTCCAGCTAGCGTCACTCTTGGCAGCTAGTTGCACAGATTCCTTGGAAAGATCAAAGGCATAGAAAGTAGCCTTGGGATAGGCTTCTTGTAGTTTTCGGGAGTAATAGCCTTCTCCGCAACCGATATCTAGAATTCTAGCATCACTGGTCGGAATTTTTTGTCCGATCGCTGTTAGAATCGGCTCATAAAAACCTGCTTCTAAGATCAGCTGGCGATTCTGGAAATTTTCTTTGTCATAGTCCTTCGATTGTTTGATCTGAGGAGCCAGGTTGACATAGCCAAATTTTGCTAAATCAAAAGAATGGCCCTTGGGACATTTAAAACTGGTCCCCACAAGTTCTAGGTTCAATTGACAAATGGGACAGGCAAAAGCAGTGGCTGTTTGAAATCGTTGTAATTTTGGTTTGATCGGTGTATTCATATTAGTAGTGTAACAAAAGAGCCTCTAGATAGCAACCGATGTTTTAATGGGACTAAGTCACACTTTTTTAACGAATCTACGCGGTATTGAATGGAACTTGAGTCTCTTTATTTAATTTCCTCATTTTAATCTCTTCTATCTCGCCACTCATCTCTTCATTTTGACCACTTATCCCCAAAAGCCGTTTTTTAAGCGGCTTTTTTGCTAGACTGGTTCTATCAAAAGGAGAGAGAACATGATATTACAAGCTAAAAACATCAGTAAACGATATGGAAATCATTTAGCCGTAAACAATATTCACTTACAGTTTGAAAAGGGAACGTTTAATGCAATTCTAGGACCAAATGGGGCGGGGAAATCAACGACGATTTCCATGTTGATTGGTTTGAAACAAGCAACGCAAGGTGAAATCATCTATGAACCAGATACTAAAATTGGTGTGGTCTTCCAGACTAGTGTCTTAGATGAGATGCTAACGGTTAGAGAAAATCTGACCATTCGTGCCAGACAGTACAAAGGCCTAAAACCCAATCGTGTATCTAGTCTCATTAATCGGCTAGGTCTATCAGCTTTCCAAAAGCAGAAATACGGGACGCTTTCAGGTGGCCAAAAGCGTCGGGTTGATATTGCGCGTGCTTTGCTCTCACAACCAGATATTCTTTTCTTAGACGAACCAACGACAGGTTTAGACATTCAAACCCGGAAGTCTATTTGGGATTTGCTCTATCAATTGCAGAAAGAAGAGGGAATGACTGTTGTTTTGACCACGCATTATCTTGACGAGGCAGATGAAGCTGATCAAATTTATATTGTAGACCATGGGGAAGTGATTGCTCAAGGATCGGCACTAGATATTAAGAGTCAATATGCAAAAAGCATCTTGAAGATTCGTTTCAAGGAGAGACAGCAGATAGAAAGTCTCAAAACTTCGGGAATGTCAGTAGAGCAACAAAGTCAATTGGAGTATGTTTTTCAACCTGAGAGTGAAAGGGAAGCCATTGATTACCTGACACAAGTTAGAGATAATCTAGCCCATTTTGAGTTTCGTCCAGGGACCATGGATGATGCCTTTATTGCACTTACAGGAAGGGAGGTTCGCTAATGCTAGCCTTACTAAAGCGAAATTTTTTATTGTACTTCAGGAATCGTTCAGGAGTTTTCTTCTCTCTGTTGGGAGCCTTGATTTCCTTTGTTCTCTATATTATTTTTCTTCAAAAAAATCTAACAGATGCTTGGGCTCAGCTCCCCAATAGTGGTCCTGTGTTAAATAATTGGTTAATGAGTGGGACGCTGGCTGTGACAGGGATTACGACAAGTCTGGCTTCCCTGACTCAGTTAGTAAAGGACCGTGAACATCAAGTAGATCAGGATCTTTATTTATCGGATCAAGGGAAGTGGCGGTTAGCATTTTCGTATCTAACGAGTGCGATCATCATTTCTTTTTCCATGCAGATCCTTATGTATGTGCTGATGTGTGGCTATTTTAGAGAAGTTCCAACCTTATCTCTATTACCTGAAGTGCTCCTCATTATGCTCCTTAGTAGCCTGCTTTCTAGCTTAGTGAATGCCATTTTTGTTTATTTTTTCCAATCCGTAGACAGTCTTGGGAAGTTTTCGACCATAGTGGGTACAGCTTCTGGTTTTTTGGTAGGGACTTATGTTCCTTTAGGTGTTTTACCCACTTTTGCACAATCACTAATGAAGTGCACTCCAGCAACTTATATTGCTGCACTTTATCGACAAGTCCTCATGAAAGAAGCATTAAGTGAGACCTTTAAAGGTCAAGATAATCTTCTTCGAGAGTTTCAAGAAAAAATGGGTGTTCAGCTCAAATGGCAAACTTTATTGACAAAGGAACAAACATACCTTATAGTGTTAGGAGATATTCTTCTAGCTTTGGGGATTTGGATTTCCTTGGCAAAAAGATCGAGTAAAAGAAAGTAAGTGAGAATTGGAGTAGGAATGAAGATTCGTTTTGAGGAAAAACAAGATATCCCAGAAAACGACCCCTGTGTGGTCATTCAAGCCAAGCAATTATCCGATCAAGCACGAGAGGTGATGGACTATCTCGAACAGTTTTCGACAGTGAATCAAGTAGTGATCCCTATCAAAACAGATGATCATTTGATCATGGTGAAAATTGATGACATTATTCTAGCCGAGATAGATAAGAATCAGCTAACCATTTATACGACAGACAAAACGTTCATCGTCAGAGATACTTTGACAAATTTTCAACATCGGATTAATCGTCGTAATTTTTTACAGATATCCCGCCACGCGGTGATGAATATCGACCATTTGGAATCGCTATCGGATAGTTTTTCAGGCAATATGATGGCTAAACTGACACGCGGAGTAAAATCAAGTGTCAGTCGGAAATATGTCAAATCCTTGATGGATTATTTAGGGGTATAGGAGAAAGTGATGAAACGATTTATAGCTTATTTTGTATCTGGTATGAGGACAGGTTCCTTCTTTTATTTGTGTTTGGTGTTATTATCCCATGTCTATCCCAACATCGTCTATCCTGCTGTGAATGTACGCAACATTCTAGCGATCTTTTTAATGAGTGGAACAATGGGGGTCTTGACCTTCATTCTTGAGGAAGAAGAGTTTTTGACCTATAGTTTGCGTGTGGTCCTGCATTTAGTTGTGACAGCTACCATCTTAGCATTAACCTACTTGTTTTTTGGCTGGGGGGCAGCCTTACGGAGCCCGATTCCTTGGTTGATCTTTCTAGCAATTTACGGCCTGATCTGGCTTTATCAGATTTGGCAGCTCCATAAAAAAACTCAACGAATTAACCAAGCTTTGTTGCATCGCAGAAAAGGGAAATAGTCCCAGAAAAAAGTGTATAAGAAAACCACGAAGTTCATACCAAACTTCGTGGTTTTGCTTTCTTAATAAGTCAAAACAAAGTATTTTTTCTTACCGCGACGGATAACGGTCAATTCATTTTCTAATTTATCGCTATCGCTCAAGACATAGTCAAGGTCTTGGATGCGTTCGCCGTTGACGTAGATAGCTCCATTTTGAACATCTTCGCGGGCTTGGCGTTTAGAATTTACCACACCAGCTGTGACCAAGAGTTCAACAATGTTGAGGTTGTCTTCTGCTTGGACCTGGTAGTTTGGCACACCACGTAGGCCTTGTTTGAGTTCTTTAACAGAAAGGTTTTTGATGTTTCCTGCAAAGAGTTGTTCTGTGATGTTGAGGGCTTCCTTGTAGGCTTCTTCGCCGTGGACAAGGGTGACAACTTCACGCGCCAAGATCTTTTGAGCCAAGCGTTCATGAGGAGCGGCCTCAAACTGTTTGCGGATCTCTTCAATCTCATCAAGTGACAAGAAAGTGAAGATCTTCAAGAAGCGCACAGCATCCGCATCCATCACATTCATCCAGAATTGGTACATTTCGTATGGAGATGTTTTGTCTGCATTGAGCCAGACCGCATTGCCTTCTGATTTACCGAATTTCTTACCAGTTGCATCTGTGATCAAAGGCACAGTCATAACATGACCAGTTTTATCTGCTTTACGACGCATCAACTCAGTACCGGCTGTCATGTTTCCCCATTGGTCAGATCCACCGATTTGAAGAGTTACATTGTGTTCTTGGTTGAGGACGTAGAAGTCATAGCCTTGCATAATTTGGTAGGCAAACTCTGTGTAAGAAATCCCTGTTTCAATCCGTTTTTTAACAGATTCTTTACTCATCATAGCATTGACTGTAAAGTATTTTCCGACATCACGAAGGAAGTCGATAAAGCTAATGCTTCCGAACCAATCGTAGTTGTTGACCATTTCGGCTTTATTGTCACCATTTTCAAAATCGAGGAAACGAGACAATTGCCCTTGAATGGAGCGAACCCATTCTTGTACAGTTTCTTTTGTTTGGAGACTACGTTCAGCATCTTTGAAGGACGGATCTCCAATGAGACCAGTCGCACCGCCAACGAGCGCATAAGGTTTGTGGCCTGCTAGTTGAAGACGACGGCTCGTCAAGATGGCAACCAAGTGACCAAGGTGAAGGCTGTCAGCAGTTGGATCATAACCAGTATAATAAGAAACCTGACCTTCTTCCAGTGCTTTGCGCAAGGCTTCTTCATCCGTCGTTTGAAATACCAAACCACGCTCTTTTAGCTCATCAAAAATGTGCATGTGTCTTTTCTCCTTTATAAGTTTATTCATTTCTCTATTCTACCATAAACCACGGAAATGGCAATGCTTTCCATCATTTTCTTGTCCTTACCCAAGCAGAATGAGTGACGATTTCTACGCTCTTGTGATTGAAAACAAAGGGCCTAATCTGCTATAATATAGGGAACAAGGAGAAAGAATCAGTGAATCAATTAAAAGAGAAGCTGCAAGAGTTTTGGAAGAAGGTTCAAAAATTCTTTGCAAAGATGTATACAGAAACTCCGAATAAGGAAAAAAATGAGGAAAGTAGCTGGTCTGTCGGTGATATTTTTGCGACCTTTTTGCGAACCCTCAAACTCTTGTGGGATGTCATGATCGCCCTGTTCGTGTGCCTCTTTTTATTTGGCGCAGGGATCGGGATTGGTTATGCGGCGAGCCTCTTTAGCAATGTCAAGGTTCCAAAGACAGAAGAATTGGTCCAGCAGGTCCGAAACGTCAGCAGTGTTTCAAAACTGACTTATTCCGATAAGAGCTTGATTGCAGAAGTGGACAGTGATTTGATCCGCACGCCAGTCGCAGGAGACGCCATTTCAGATAATGTCAAGAAGGCTGTGATCGCTACTGAGGATGAGAATTTTGAAAGCCACAAGGGGGTTGTACCTAAAGCCGTTCTTCGGGCAACACTTGGATCCGTAGCCGGTGTGGGTTCCTCTAGTGGGGGATCAACCCTGACCCAGCAGTTGATCAAACAGCAAGTCGTGGGAGACGCTCCAACCTTTACTCGTAAGGCGACAGAGATTGTTGATGCCTTGGCTTTAGAGCGGGGAATGGATAAAAATGAAATCCTGACCACCTACTTAAATGTTTCGCCTTTTGGACGCAACAATCGGGGACAAAATATTGCGGGTGTGGAAGCTGCAGCTCAAGGGATCTTTGGCGTCTCTGCGAAAGACTTGTCCGTTCCACAAGCGGCCTTTATCGCTGGCTTGCCACAGAGTCCGATTGTCTACTCTCCTTATGCTGCAGACGGTAGCCTAAAGAGCAAGGAGAACCTCGAGTTAGGTCTGGCGCGTGCCAAAGACGTTTTGTTCAATATGTACCGGACAGGAGCCTTGTCGAAAAAAGACTACGAGACCTATGCTCAGTACGACTTGACCAAAGACTTCATCGCTCCAGATGGCATCGAGAAAACACCGCATGACTACCTCTACTTCCAAGCCATGGCAGAAGCAAAAGAGGCCATGTATGATTACTTGATCAAGCGAGACAATGTCACCAAGCAAGACCTGAAAAATAATGAAACCGTCAAGGCTTACCAGGAATTAGCTGAGAGCGAGTTGCGCGAAGGTGGCTACACCATTCAAACCACGATTAACAAACCGGTTCACAATGCGATGCAGGCCGCGGTATCGAATTTTGGAAGTGTCTTGGATGATGGGACGGGTCTTGTAGAAGTTGGGAATGTCCTTATGGACAACCGAACGGGTGCCGTTTTAGGATTTATCGGTGGACGGAATTTTGACGGCAACCAAAACAACCATGCCTTTGATACAGAGCGTTCCCCAGGGTCTACAATCAAACCGCTGTTGGCCTATGGTATTGCCATCGACCAAGGCTTGATGGGAAGCAATAGCATCCTTTCTAACTATCCGACTAATTTCTCAAGTGGGGAGCCGATCATGCACGTGGATAGCCGAGGAACAGCCATGATGGATCTCCGTGAGGCCCTCAATACCTCTTGGAATATTCCAGCTTACTGGACTTACCGAACCCTTCGTGAAAAGGGTGTGGATGTCCCATCCTACATGAAGAAAATGGGCTATGATATCCCTGAATATGGCATTGAAAGCCTGCCAATGGGGGGAGGAATTGAGGTCACTGTTGCCCAACATACCAATGGTTTCCAAACCATTGCTAACAATGGGAACTACCTCAAACGCTACATGGTAGAGCAAATCATTGATCGAGATGGAGATGTGGTGTATAAGCACGAGGCAGATCCTGTTCGTGTCTACTCTCCAGCAACGGCAACGATTATGCAGGATCTCTTGCGCGGGGTTATTACGTCTGGTGCTACAACGACCTTTAAGTCACGGATTAGCCAAGTCAACCCAACGCTGGCAGGTGCTGACTGGATTGGAAAAACCGGTACCACTAACTCAAATGGGGATATGTGGCTCATGCTGTCCACCCCAAATGTTTCTTTAGGAGGTTGGATCGGCCATGACAACAATGCTTCCATGCAGACCTTGACTGGATACAACAACAATGCCCAATACATGGCGCAGTTGGCGAATGCAATCTACCAAGCAGATCCAAGTCTCTTTGGAATTCAGGATAAATTCACTCTCGATAAGAGTGTGATCCGCTCTGAAGTGCTCAAATCGACTGGTGAAAGACCGGGCCGCGTCAATGTCAATGGTCGGGATATCGATGTGAGCGGTCAAATGGTGACGAGCCTTTGGGCCAAAAACGGAGCGCCAACCACTCAATACCGCTTTGCCATCGGGGGATCGGATAGCGATTATCAAAGTGCTTGGGCAGCGATTCTCGGTAATTCCAGTGGAAATCAGTCGAATAATAAGAACAATTCGACAACCAATAGTTCATCCAGCAATAGTTCAAATCGAAACAGCTCAAATCGTGGCAATCGACACTAGTCTGATCCAGTAGAAAACCTGGAGAAAGCCTTGATTTTTGGAGCAAAAAACGGTATAATAGTGATAACTAATTTGTCGTGTGCTTTATTTGAAATATTGTCCAAATAAGAGCTTACAGCAGTTAAATCTTACTTGAATAAGTCGATTTAGCTGCTCTTTTTGTGCCTATTTTTCAGAAAAATACTAGTTTGTTACACAAATTTAATTTTTCTAAAAATTATAAAAAGCGACGAATGAGGTGAAGAGACAGCTCTTCACGTGATGCAAATCACACAATTGTAGTTAAAACCGGATAGGTGGTGAAAGTCATTTCACCAAGCTATCCTAGTATGGAAAAAGGAGCTAAAAACTTTGGCAGGACATGACGTTCAATACGGGAAACATCGGACCCGTCGTAGTTTTTCAAGAATCAAAGAGGTTCTTGATTTACCAAACTTGATTGAAATCCAGACAGACTCATTCAAAGATTTCTTGGATCATGGCTTGAAGGAAGTATTTGAAGATGTGCTTCCCATCTCAAACTTCACGGATACAATGGAATTGGAATTTGTGGGTTATGAAATCCGCGAACCTAAGTATTCGCTTGAAGAAGCGCGCATCCACGATGCCAGCTACTCAGCACCAATCTTTGTGACCTTCCGTTTGGTCAACAAAGAAACAGGTGAAATCAAGACCCAAGAAGTTTTCTTTGGTGATTTCCCAATCATGACTGAAATGGGAACCTTCATCATCAATGGTGGAGAACGGATTATCGTATCTCAGTTGGTCCGCTCACCAGGTGTCTACTTCAATGATAAGGTGGACAAGAATGGTAAAGTTGGTTATGGATCAACTGTTATCCCTAACCGTGGGGCTTGGTTAGAGCTTGAAACCGACTCAAAAGACATTGCTTACACACGTATCGACCGCACACGTAAGATTCCATTTACAACTCTTGTGCGTGCTCTTGGATTCTCTGGAGATGATGAAATCATCGATATCTTTGGGGACAGCGAATTGGTTCGCAATACCATTGAAAAAGATATCCACAAAAATCCAATGGATTCACGGACAGATGAAGCCCTCAAAGAAATCTACGAGCGTCTTCGTCCAGGTGAACCAAAAACAGCGGAAAGCTCACGTAGCTTGTTGGTAGCCCGTTTTTTTGATCCACGTCGTTATGACTTGGCACCAGTTGGTCGCTACAAGATCAACAAGAAACTCAATATCAAGAACCGCTTGTTGAACCAAACCATCGCAGAACCATTGGTAGATGCTGAAACAGGGGAAATCCTTGTAGAAGCTGGTACTGTCATGACGCGTGATGTAATCGACAGCATCTCAGAACAATTGGATAACGGCTTGAACAAAATCACCTACATTCCAAATGATGCTGCTGTTTTGACAGAGCCAGTAGAATTGCAAAAATTCAAAGTTGTCGCTCCGACAGATCCAGATCGTGTTGTCACCATCATCGGAAATGCTAACCCATCTGACAAAGTACGGATTGTGACTCCAGCTGATATCTTGGCAGAAATGAGCTATTTCTTGAACCTTGCAGAAGGTATTGGCCGTGTAGATGATATCGACCACCTTGGAAATCGTCGGATTCGTGCCGTTGGTGAATTGCTTGCCAACCAAGTGCGTCTTGGACTTTCACGGATGGAACGAAACGTTCGCGAACGGATGTCTGTACAAGATAACGACGTCTTGACACCACAACAAATCATCAACATCCGCCCAGTAACTGCAGCAATTAAAGAATTCTTTGGATCTTCACAGTTGTCACAGTTCATGGACCAACACAACCCACTTTCTGAGTTGTCTCACAAACGTCGTTTGTCTGCCTTAGGGCCTGGTGGTTTGACACGTGACCGTGCCGGATATGAAGTGCGTGACGTGCACTATACCCACTATGGTCGTATGTGTCCGATCGAAACACCTGAAGGACCAAACATCGGTTTGATCAACAACTTGTCATCTTATGGACACTTGAACAAATATGGCTTCATCCAAACGCCATACCGTAAAGTGGACCGGGAAAAAGGTGTAGTCACCAACGAAATCGTTTGGTTGACAGCCGATGAAGAAGATGAGTACATCGTCGCTCAGGCTAACTCTAAGTTGAACGAAAAGGGTGGCTTTGCTGAGCCAATCGTTATGGGACGTCACCGTGGTAACAACCAAGAATTCCCATCTGATCAAGTCGACTACATGGACGTATCTCCAAAACAAGTAGTTGCCGTTGCGACAGCATGTATTCCTTTCTTGGAAAACGATGACTCCAACCGTGCCCTCATGGGTGCCAACATGCAACGTCAGGCTGTGCCATTGATCGATCCAAAAGCCCCTTATGTGGGTACTGGTATGGAATACCAAGCAGCCCATGACTCAGGAGCTGCAGTCATTGCTCAACACGATGGTAAAGTTACTTATGCAGATGCAGACAAGGTAGAAGTTCGTCGGGAAGACGGTTCGCTTGATGTCTACCATATTCAAAAATTCCGTCGTTCAAACTCAGGTACTGCCTACAACCAACGTACCCTTGTAAAAGTTGGCGATGTCGTTGAAAAAGGCGACTTTATCGCTGATGGTCCATCGATGGAAAAAGGGGAAATGGCCCTTGGTCAAAACCCAATTGTCGCTTACATGACTTGGGAAGGGTATAACTTCGAGGATGCCGTTATCATGAGCGAACGCTTGGTGAAAGAAGATGTCTACACATCTGTTCACTTGGAAGAATTCGAATCAGAAACACGCGATACCAAGTTAGGCCCTGAAGAAATTACCCGTGAAATTCCAAACGTCGGTGAAGATGCTCTTCGTGACTTGGATGAAACAGGTATTATCCGTATTGGTGCAGAAGTAAAAGAAGGCGATATCCTTGTCGGTAAGGTAACACCGAAGGGTGAAAAAGACCTTTCTGCTGAAGAACGTCTCCTTCACGCGATCTTTGGAGATAAATCTCGTGAAGTGCGGGATACTTCTCTTCGTGTACCTCACGGTGGAGATGGAGTCGTTCGTGATGTTAAGATCTTTACACGTGCAAACGGAGATGAATTGCAATCTGGTGTGAACATGTTGGTTCGTGTTTACATCGCACAAAAACGCAAGATCCGCGTCGGAGATAAGATGGCCGGTCGTCACGGAAACAAAGGGGTTGTGTCTCGTATTGTTCCAGTTGAAGATATGCCTTACCTTCCAGACGGTACACCGGTTGATATCATGTTGAACCCTCTTGGGGTGCCATCACGTATGAATATCGGTCAGGTTATGGAACTTCACCTTGGTATGGCGGCTCGTAACTTGGGTATCCATATCGCAACACCAGTCTTTGACGGAGCAAGCTCAGAAGATCTCTGGGATACTGTGAAAGAAGCTGGTATGGATAGCGATGCCAAGACCATCCTTTACGATGGACGTACAGGTGAGCCGTTTGACAACCGTGTTTCTGTCGGTGTCATGTACATGATCAAGCTTCACCACATGGTTGATGATAAACTCCATGCCCGTTCAGTTGGACCATACTCAATGGTTACCCAACAACCACTCGGAGGGAAAGCTCAGTTTGGTGGACAACGTTTCGGGGAAATGGAAGTGTGGGCCCTTGAGGCTTATGGTGCATCAAATGTCCTTCAAGAAATCTTGACCTACAAGTCAGATGATGTCAACGGACGTTTGAAAGCTTATGAAGCGATTACCAAAGGTAAACCAATTCCAAAACCAGGTGTACCAGAATCCTTCCGCGTTCTTGTCAAAGAATTGCAATCTCTTGGACTTGACATGCGTGTCTTGGACGAAGATGATCAAGAAGTGGAACTTCGTGACCTCGATGAAGGGGAAGACGATGATGTGATTCATGTGGATGACCTTGAAAAAGCACGTGAAAAAGCAGCTAAGGAAGCAAAAGCAGCCTTTGATGCTGAAGAATCAGAAAAATAATCAGTAAAAATGATTGTCTTGTAAGAAACCAATGCTTCTGACAGGATGATTCGATAACAAGATACAGACACAAGGAGGTGGCAAGAAAGTTTTCTTTCTTTCCCCACCTAAGCTGTATCCAAATGAAACAAGTATGAAAACAAGGAAAGGTAAGAAATAGTGGTTGATGTAAATCGTTTTAAAAGTATGCAAATCACCCTAGCTTCTCCAAGCAAGGTCCGTTCATGGTCTTATGGAGAGGTCAAGAAACCTGAAACAATCAACTACCGTACATTGAAACCAGAACGTGAAGGTCTCTTTGATGAAGTCATCTTTGGACCTACAAAAGACTGGGAATGTGCGTGTGGGAAATACAAACGGATCCGTTACAAAGGGATCGTTTGTGACCGCTGTGGGGTTGAAGTAACACGTGCCAAGGTTCGTCGTGAACGCATGGGGCACATCGAGTTGAAAGCTCCTGTATCACACATCTGGTACTTCAAAGGCATCCCTTCTCGTATGGGATTGACCTTGGATATGAGCCCTCGTGCCCTTGAAGAAGTCATTTACTTCGCAGCTTACGTGGTGATCGATCCAAAAGATACACCACTTGAGCACAAATCCATCATGACAGAACGTGAATACCGTGAACGCTTGCGTGAATACGGACCAGGTTCCTTTGTAGCTAAGATGGGTGCAGAAGCGATCCAAGACCTCTTGAAACAAGTGGATTTGGAAGCTGAAATTGCTCTCTTGAAAGAAGAATTGAAGACTGCAACTGGTCAAAAACGTGTGAAGGCTGTTCGTCGTTTGGATGTCTTGGATGCCTTCTACAAATCTGGTAACAAGCCAGAATGGATGGTTCTCAATATCCTTCCAGTTATTCCACCAGATCTTCGTCCGATGGTCCAATTGGATGGTGGCCGTTTTGCTGCCTCTGACTTGAACGACCTTTACCGCCGTGTAATCAACCGGAACAACCGTTTGGCACGTTTGCTTGAGTTGAATGCCCCTGGTATCATCGTGCAAAACGAAAAACGGATGCTCCAAGAAGCCGTTGATGCTTTGATCGATAACGGTCGTCGTGGTCGTCCGATCACAGGACCAGGTAGCCGTCCACTGAAATCATTGAGTCACATGCTCAAAGGGAAACAAGGACGCTTCCGTCAAAACTTGCTCGGTAAACGGGTTGACTTCTCAGGACGTTCCGTTATCGCCGTTGGTCCAACTCTTAAGATGTACCAATGTGGTGTGCCACGTGAAATGGCGATCGAGCTCTTCAAACCATTCGTCATGCGTGAAATCGTTGCGCGTGATATCGTGCAAAACGTTAAAGCTGCAAAACGCTTGGTCGAACGTGGAGATGAACGTATCTGGGATATCTTGGAAGAAGTGATCAAAGAACACCCAGTTCTCTTGAACCGCGCACCGACCCTTCACCGTTTGGGGATCCAAGCCTTTGAACCTGTCTTGATTGACGGGAAAGCCCTTCGCTTGCACCCCCTTGTCTGTGAAGCCTACAATGCCGACTTCGATGGAGACCAAATGGCCATCCACGTACCGCTTTCAGAAGAAGCTCAAGCAGAAGCTCGTATCTTGATGTTGGCTGCTGAGCATATCTTGAACCCTAAAGATGGTAAACCAGTCGTTACGCCATCTCAGGATATGGTATTGGGGAACTACTACCTCACTATGGAAGAAGCTGGTCGTGAAGGTGAAGGAATGGTCTTTAAAGACCGTGATGAAGCCGTGATGGCTCTTCGCAATGGCTATGTTCACTTGCATACACGTGTCGGAATTGCGACGGATAGCTTGAACAAACCATGGACAGAAGCACAACAACACAAGATTCTCTTGACAACTGTTGGTAAGATTCTCTTTAACGATATCATGCCTGCAGAGCTTCCATACCTTCAAGAGCCTAATAATGCCAACTTGACAGAAGGTGTTCCAGCTAAGTACTTCTTGGAGCCTGGTCAAGATGTCAAATCAGCGATTGAGAAATTGGAATTAAACGTTCCATTCAAGAAGAAAAATCTTGGAAATATCATCGCCGAAATCTTCAAACGTTTCCGTACAACTGAAACGTCTGCTTTCTTGGACCGCTTGAAAGACTTAGGTTACCATCATTCAACCCTTGCTGGTTTGACAGTGGGGATTGCCGATATTCCGGTCGTTGAAGATAAGGCAGAAATCATTGAAGAATCTCACAAACGTGTGGAACAGATCACGAAACAATTCCGTCGTGGTTTGATCACGGATGACGAACGCTACAATGCCGTTACAGCTGAATGGCGTGCAGCCCGTGAGAAATTGGAAAAACGCTTGGTGGATAACCAAGATCCGAAGAACCCAATCGTTATGATGATGGACTCTGGAGCCCGTGGTAACATTTCAAACTTCTCGCAACTTGCCGGTATGCGTGGTTTGATGGCCGCTCCAAATGGACGGATCATGGAATTGCCAATCCTGTCAAACTTCCGCGAAGGTTTGTCAGTACTCGAAATGTTCTTCTCAACTCACGGTGCCCGTAAAGGGATGACCGATACGGCCTTGAAGACAGCCGACTCAGGTTACTTGACTCGTCGTTTGGTTGACGTGGCCCAAGACGTCATTATCCGTGAAGATGACTGTGGAACAGACCGTGGACTTGTGATCCGTGCCATTACTGATGGTAAGGAAATGATCGAGCCACTCGAAGAACGCTTGACTGGTCGTTATACCAAGAAATCTGTTAAACATCCTGAAACAGGTGAAGTCATCGTTGGTCCAGATACCTTGATTTCAGAAGACCTAGCACGTGAAATTGTCAAAGCTGGTGTTGAAGAAGTCACTATCCGCTCTGTCTTTACATGTAACACCCGCCATGGTGTCTGCCGTCACTGTTATGGTATCAACTTGGCGACTGGTGATGCGGTTGAAGTGGGTGAAGCAGTCGGAACTATCGCTGCCCAATCTATCGGGGAACCTGGTACACAGTTGACCATGCGTACCTTCCACACGGGTGGGGTTGCCTCAAATACCGATATCACTCAGGGTCTTCCTCGTGTCCAAGAAATTTTTGAAGCCCGCAATCCAAAAGGGGAAGCGGTCATCACTGAGGTCAAAGGGGAAGTCACAGCCATCGAAGAAGATGCTTCTACACGGACCAAGAAAGTCTTTGTTAGCGGAGCAACTGGTGAGGGCGAATACGTTGTCCCTTACACTGCCCGCATGAAAGTCGAAGTGGGAGATCAAGTTTCTCGTGGTGATGCTCTGACAGAAGGATCTATTCAACCAAAACGTCTCCTTGCCGTTCGTGATGTCTTGTCAGTTGAAACATACCTCCTTGCGGAAGTACAAAAAGTATACCGTAGCCAAGGGGTAGAAATCGGCGACAAACACATCGAGGTAATGGTGCGTCAAATGATCCGTAAAGTACGTGTCATGGATCCAGGAGATACAGACCTTCTCATGGGTACTCTGATGGACATTACAGACTTTACAGATGCCAACAAGGACGTCCTTATTTCTGGTGGAGTTCCTGCGACAGCTCGTCCAGTCCTTATGGGAATTACCAAAGCCTCACTTGAAACCAACAGTTTCTTGTCTGCGGCTTCCTTCCAGGAAACAACTCGTGTTCTTACAGACGCAGCGATCCGTGGTAAGAAAGACCATCTCCTTGGACTTAAGGAAAATGTTATCATTGGTAAGATTATTCCTGCAGGTACAGGTATGGCTCGTTACCGTAACTTGGAACCACAAGCGATTAATGAAGTTGAAATTATCGAAGAAGTGCCATTAACAGATGGAACAGTTGATGAAGTTCAAACAGCTGAAGTCGTAGAAGAATAAGAAAATTAGTCGGAACTACAAGTTCCGGCTTTTTTTTGAAAAAAGGACCCAATAGTAATTAGGCAGTCTATTTTTGGAAAATATTGGTGAAAATCACCTGAAAACTGCCTGAAAAATCATGCTCTGAGCAGAAAACTTTTATTCTCAAAGAATTTTCTATATAATAGACGATACAAAGGATGGAAGAGTTTATGTATCGAGTGATTGAAATGTACGGGGACTGTGAACCCTGGTGGTTTTTAGATGGTTGGGAAGAAGATATCGTGAGTAGTCGGAAGTTTGAAGACTATTACCAGGCTTTGAAATACTACAAGCAGAAGTGGTTGGAGTTAAATGAGCACTTTCCAAGTTATAAGAGTCGGAGTGACCTCATGACGATCTTTTGGGATACCAAGGAGCAAGAGTGGTGTGAGGACTGCAGTGAAGATGTGCAGTTTTTCCATTCGATTGTCCTCCTAGAAGACGAGCACAAGATCCCTAAAAGCAAGCTCCGTCCAGGTTACGAAAAGGAAAGAGGCAGTCGCAAGCACCGTTCTTGTCAATATACACTCGATTCAAAAAAGGGGACGACCCTGTCATAAGAGAAATGCGGAAGATTTTTTAGAGCGATCTAGAAAGTCTTCTTTTTTTGTCTTCTTTTTCGAATAGTATAAGTGAGAGGAGGAACTATGGTTCAAGAAATTGCAAAAAAACTGATCCGTATGGGGAAAAAGGAAGAAGCTCAGGATCTTTACTTCATTCCTCGGAAGGAGAAGTACCAAGTTTTTATGAGGGTGGGAGACGAGAGGCGCTTTGTGCAGTCCTTCCCTTTTGAGGAGATGACAGCTATTATCAGCCACTTTAAGTTCGTAGCAGGGATGAATGTGGGAGAAAAAAGGCGCAGCCAGCTAGGATCGTGTGATTACCCTTTGGAGAATGGAGTGGTCTCGATTCGCTTGTCGACGGTGGGGGATTATCGTGGTTATGAAAGCTTGGTCATTCGGCTCTTGCATGATGAGGAACGTGAATTGCGGTTTTGGTTTGATCAGTTGCCGGACTTGAAGAAGAAATTGGCTGGTCGTGGCCTCTATCTCTTTGCAGGTCCTGTTGGTTCGGGAAAGACCACTCTCATGCATGCGTTGGCGCAAGAGCGCTTTGCGGACCAGCAAGTCATGTCTATTGAAGACCCTGTCGAGATCAAGCAGGACAATATGCTTCAACTTCAGCTGAATGACCAGATCGGCATGACCTATGACAACCTGATCAAACTCTCCTTACGCCATCGGCCGGACCTTCTCATTATTGGAGAGATCCGAGATAGGGAAACAGCTCGTGCGGTCGTACGAGCTAGTTTGACAGGAGTCACCGTCTTCTCTACTATTCATGCGAAAAGCGTTCGAGGTGTTTATGAGAGGCTCTTAGAACTTGGAGTGAGTGAGGAAGAGCTCAAGATTGTTTTACAGGGTATTTGCTACCAACGATTAATTGCAGGAGGAGGTGTGGTCGATTTTGCGACGGAAAACTACCAAGAGCACTCAGCCAGCCGCTGGAACCAACAAATGGATCTCTTGGCTCAATCGGGATATATCCAGCTGGCTCAGGCGCAAGCCGAAAAAATTATCTACAGCTAAACAAAAGCAAATCATTGAATTGTTTTTGAATCTTTATTCAAGTGGTTTTCATCTAGCTGAGATTGTCGATTTTCTGGATCGCTCTCACCTAGTGGAGAGTCGGTTGGTCTCCCAGATGCGAGAGGACCTCTCTCGGGGGCGGAGTTTTTCAGAGATGATGGCAGGGATCGGTTTTTCAGATGCGGTCACGACGCAACTGTCTCTCGCTGAGCTCCATGGCAATCTTGCATTGAGCTTGGAGAAAATCAGTGCTTATTTAGAAAACATGCGCAAGGTCAAGAAAAAGCTGATTGAGGTGAGCACTTATCCTCTTATCTTACTTGGGTTTTTAGTTTTGATTATGCTAGGCCTGCGTAATTATTTGCTCCCTCAAATGGATGCTCAAAATATTGGGACACAATTGATCAGTTCCTTCCCCCAACTCTTTTTGGCCTTAGGAGCGGGACTGGTGACCTTCTTCTTACTCGGCTTTCTCTATTATCGGAAGTCGGGCAAGATCAAGGTTTTTAGAACCTTGTCTCATCTGCCTTTCGGGAAAGGCATGATTCAAGCTTATTTGACAGCCTATTATGCCAGAGAATGGGGCAATCTGATTGGGCAAGGATTGGAATTGTCTCAGATTTTTTCCATGATGCAGGAGCAAAAATCCCAGCTTTTTCAAGAAATTGGGAGGGACTTAGCTCTTTCTTTAGATCGTGGCCAGTCCTTTTCAGAAACGGTCAGGGGGTATCCTTTTTTCAAAAAAGAATTGCCCCTTATGATTGAATATGGTGAAGTCAAATCAAAGCTCGGAAGTGAGTTAGAGATCTACGCTGAAAAAACATGGGAAGATTTCTTTCGTCAGGTTCACAAGGCCATGAATGTGATACAACCCTTGGTGTTTGTCTTTGTGGCTCTTGTGATTGTGTTACTCTATGCAGCCATGTTGCTGCCGATTTATCAAAATATGGAGGTTCATTTATGAAAACATTAAAAACCTATCAGGTTAAAGCCTTTACACTTATTGAAATGTTGGTGGTCTTATTGATCATCAGTGTGCTTTTATTGCTCTTTGTGCCGAATTTGACCAAGCAAAAAGACTCCGTGAAGGAGACAGGAAATGCAGCGGTTGTGAAGGTGGTCGAAAGCCAGGCTGAATTGTACGAGCTCAATCATACCAATGACCAAGCCACTCTAGCAAAGCTGATTGCTGATGGAAATATTACCAACAAACAAGCAGAGTCCTACCGTGCCTATTATGCGAAAAATAGTGGAGAAACTCGTGCGGTTGCAGATTAAGGCCTTCACCTTGGTGGAGACTCTTCTGACCTTGATGATCGTCAGTTTTATCTATCTGGGCTTATCGGGATCGATCAAGACGAGCTTTCAGCAGGTGGAAGAAAAAGTATTTTTTGCAGAGTTTGAACACCTCTATCAAGAAAGCCAGAAAATAGCGCTGGCAAGGCAAACGGAATTGGATGTTGAAGTGACTGCAAGGAAGATTCAAACGCCTTACCAGACGGTGGAGATTCCTGATTCTGTCATTTTGCAAGATCCTAAAACTATTCGTTTAGACCGAGCAGGTGGCAATTCATCCCTGGCCAATGTTCACTTTCAGACACAGAGAGGAGTGGTGACCTATCAACTGTCGCTTGGAAATGGGAAAATTAAAAAAAGCATCCGTTCCCGCTAGTATTCTCATAGAATCCTTAGTTGCCTTGGGTTTATTTGCCATGATTACGACCTTATTGTTAGGGGAGATCCGGCGTTCGCGCAAGGAGCGACTAGCGGATTTCAAAGAGGTAGAGGTCTTATCTGTCGCTCAAATGGCGCTTCAGACAGGGCAAAATCATCTGGAGGCCAATGGTATTCAGGTTCAAGTCGAAAAAGATGCCGATCAGCTCACGGTCTATCATCAAGGGAAGGTGGTACTGCATGTGGAATAACGGAAAGGTCAATGCCTTTACCCTGCTCGAAGCCTTGGTCGCTCTCTTGGTGCTCAGTGGGGGTGTGTTGGTCTTTCAAGGCTTGACCAAGCTCCTGCATGCTGAATTGGACTACCAGGCGCATCAAAAGCAGGAAGAATGGGTACTTTTTCAGCAACAATTGCAGGTGGAATTGGATCGGAGCCATTTTGAAAAAGTAGCGGACAATCATATCTACTTGGTTCAGGATCAAAAACCAATTGCCATTGGTCAATCTAAAGGAGATGATATCCGAAAAACAGATGATAAGGGCAGGGGCTATCAGCCTATGATTTCAGGAGTTCGCTCTAGCCAAATTTGGCAGGAGGGAGAGTTGATTCATCTGCGTTTGAATTTTGAAGAAGGTCTAGAAAGGGAGTATGTCTACCATGTGGTACCAGCGATGCAAAATGAAAAAAGTTAAGGCTGGTGTCTTGCTCTACGCCCTCTTGATGGCAGCGATTTTTAGTCTCTTGCTTCAGTTTTACCTGCACCGTCAGGTTGCGGAGAGACGGATCTTAAAGACGAGTCAAGATCGCCTTCGGGCCTATGCTTTGGTGCAATTGGCTCTTGAAAAGAGAAAGAGTGATGAGAAGACATCAGAGATTCATTTAAAGTCTGGAACAGTTCAGCTAAAGAAGGATACTGGTTTTCTTCATGCTCAGGCTAAGATGGATGGCGAAAGCTATGAGTTTGTCCTTCCTGTAAGGGAAGAAAAGGAAAGCAAGAAGAGTCAAAAAGAAAAGAAGAAGACGCAGAAAGATAAGGAGAAGGCAGGGAGCGAAAAGCCTTCTGAAGAGACGCCAAAAGAGGCCAAGGAGCCATCAGAAAATAGCGAAAAAGACTAATTTTTGGTATGATAGGGTGCGGAGGAAATCATGAATTTCGAAAAAATTGAACAAGCCTATACCTATCTATTAGAAAACACTCAAAGTATTCAAAATGAATTGTCGACCAACTTTTATGACGCCTTGATTGAACAGAATGCCATGTATTTGGATGGCAAGACGGATCTAGACATTGTTAAAAACAATAGCAAAAAATTAAAAGAACTAGGTTTAAGTAAGGAAGAATGGCGCAGAGCCTACCAATTCCTTTTTATGAAAGCTGCTCAGACAGAACCTTTACAAGCGAATCACCAGTTCACACCAGATGCGATTGGTTTTATCATTACATTTTTGATCGATCAGTTGGCTAAAAGCGACCAACTGGATGTCTTAGAAGTGGGAAGTGGAACCGGAAATCTCGCTGAGACCATTGTCAACAATAGCCGCCTCAAGATTGATTACTTAGGATTGGAAGTAGATGATCTCTTGATTGACCTATCTGCTAGTATCGCAGATGTGATGGAGTCTAGCGTTGTCTTTGCACAAGGCGACGCGGTGCGTCCACAAGTGTTGAAAGAAAGTGACTTGATCGTTAGCGACTTACCGATTGGCTATTATCCAGATGATGCGATTGCACAGCGCTATCAGGTGGCGAGCTCCGAAGGCCATACCTATGCCCATCACCTCATGATGGAACAGGCTCTGAAATACCTGAAACCTCAAGGAGTAGCCATCTTTTTGGCTCCAAATAATCTCTTGACGAGCCCTCAGAGTGATCTGTTGAAAGCTTGGCTAACAGACAAGGCTCAAATCCTTGCCATGCTGACCTTGCCAGAAACTCTCTTTTCAAATCCAGCCTATGCTAAGACGATTTTCGTCCTACGGAAACAAGAAGAAGAGTCTGTTCAGCCCTTTGTCTATCCGTTTACCGATCTCCAGGATCAAGACCAGGTGGTTCACTTTACGGAAAGTTTCCAAAACTGGTTAAAGGATAGTGAAATTTGATCAAAGATCTGATATAATAGAGGAAGTGAAAACGCTTAATGAGGTGAATATATGTCGAAAACAATTTCTATTAATGCAGGAAGCTCTAGTTTGAAATGGCAATTATACCAAATGCCAGAGGAAACTGTTCTTGCAAAAGGGTTGATTGAACGGATCGGTTTGAAAGATTCTATTTCAACTGTTAAATTTGATGGACGCTCTGAAAAACAAGTATTAGATATCCAGGACCATACACAAGCTGTAAAAATTTTGTTGGATGATTTGATTCGCTTTGATATTATCAAATCCTACGATGAGATTACAGGTGTGGGCCACCGCGTCGTTGCTGGTGGAGAATACTTCAAGGATTCTGCCTTGGTAGATGACGAAGTCCTTCGAAAAGTAGAAGAATTGTCTTTGTTAGCACCTCTTCATAATCCTGCAAATGCAGCTGGAATTCGTGCCTTTAGAGAGATTTGCCCAAATATTACCAGTGTTGTGGTATTTGATACTTCTTTCCATACAACCATGCCGGAAAAAGCTTATCGTTACCCTCTTCCAACTAAATATTACACAGAAAATAAGGTCCGTAAGTACGGCGCTCATGGAACCAGTCATCAGTATGTAGCTGGTGAAGCTGCTAAACTTCTTGGAAAACCATTAGAAGAATTGAAATTGATCACCTGCCACGTTGGAAATGGTGTATCTGTTACAGCGGTTGACAAGGGAATCTCTGTGGATACCTCAATGGGCTTCACCCCTCTAGGTGGAGTCATGATGGGAACCCGTACAGGGGATCTCGATCCAGCGATTATTCCTTACTTGATGGAACATACAGAGGATTTCAATAAGCCTGAAGATATCAGCCGTATCCTCAATCGTGAATCAGGTCTTCTGGGTGTTTCTGGATCTTCTAGTGACATGCGGGATATCCATACAGCGATGCACAATGGAGATGAAAAAGCTAAATTGGCTTACGATATCTTTATCGATCGTTTGCAAAAATACATCGGTCAATACTTGGCTGTCTTGAATGGTGCAGATGCCATCATCTTTACAGCAGGAATCGGTGAAAATGCAGTAAACGTTCGTTCTTCTATTATCAATGGAATCAGCTGGTTTGGCTGCAAGGTCGACCCTGAAAAGAACGTCTTTGGAGTTGTCGGAGATATTTCCACAGATGATTCCCGTGTGAAGGTATTGGTGATTCCAACTGATGAAGAGTTGGTGATTGCGCGTGACGTTGAACGTTTCAAAAATCAGTAAACTGAAATAAAGAGAGAAGGCTGAAGGCGAAAGTCCCAGTCTTCTTATTTTATACAAGAAAGAGGTTGTCCATTGAAAAATATACAGTCTTTTGTTCGAAAGCACCCATTATGTAAGAATGCCCTCTGGCTCCTTCTTTTTGTGCCCTTATTCTTCCTCTCACAATTTCCCCTCATCACTATGATTTATTCCCTTCAAGAAGGAATGGATGCAAGGTGGATCACTATCCTCACTCTCATGGTGACAGTGGCAGTGCTCTTTGTTTTTTATAAGGTCATCAAGATGAGCCCTCTGGAGAACTTAGATGTTCGGGTCATTACCTGGCCGGCTTTGGGGAGAAATTTTCTTTTTCTTCTCTTGTTGATGGCTAATAATCTGCTCGCCTATCCCTTGTTGAAACAAGAGGCAGGTGGTACAACAGCAAACCAAGCGGCTCTGAATGAGCTGCAATCTCATGCTCCTTTTCTTGCTATGGGAATGGTCGTGATCCTTGTCGCTCCGATTCTAGAAGAGCTACTTTGTCGGGCCATCATCCCTCGTTTGATCTTTCGAGGAGCAGAACCGATCGGTTACTTAGCCGGTGCTCTCTTTTTTACTTACTTGCATGGACCGAGCGCCTTGGGGGAATGGGTAGCCTACGGAGGCATGTCCTTGATCTTAACTTGGGTGGCTTATCGCTACAAGCGGATCGAGTATAGCATCTGTCTCCATATGACCTTGAATGCGCTAGCTTATTATTATCCGGCTGTACTCCTCCTTTGTTTATTGCCGGTATCGAGAGTTTTCTTCCATGATAAATTATGATAAAATGGTAGGTACCAATGAGTTTTGATGCAGAATCTTCGTACAGAAGGTCAGAAAAAATGAGAAATCCGTATGGAGAATGAACTCAGAGGTTTAGAACATTTGTTCTAGCCTCTTTTGTTCGCAATCATGCTGTTGGAAAGGAATTGATGGAGAACGAAAATGATTGATAAAAAATGGCTGAATGGCCAAGGGACCCTTCTTTGTGGGATCTTAAATGTCACTCCGGATTCATTTTCTGATGGGGGTAAGTATACGAGTGTGGATGCAGCCTTGCAACAGGCGAGAAAACTGATCCAAGAAGGGGCTCAGATCCTCGATATCGGGGGAGAATCAACCAGACCCAGACCAGGAAGTCATTATGTGGAGATCCAAGAAGAGATTGACCGCGTGGTTCCAGTGATTAAAGCTATCCGGAAAGAAAGTGATATCTTGATCTCAGTGGATACCTGGAAGTCCCAGGTGGCGGCGGCAGCGCTGGAAGCTGGAGCCGATATTGTCAATGATATTACTGGTTTTCTTGGGGATTCTAAGATGGCTACTGTGGTTGCAGAGCATGAAGCCAGCGCAGTTCTCATGTTTAATCCAGTGATGGCAAGACCGCATCATCCAAGTTCCACTATTTTTCCAACTTTTGGTTTCGAACCAGCTTTTACAGAAGCAGAGCTTCAAACAATGGCTCAAGAACCGATTCAAGACGTGATGTGGACCTTCTTTGACCGCTCGCTTGCAGTCGCAAAAGAAGCCGGTGTCCAGACGGAACGGATCATGCTGGATCCTGGGATCGGCTTTGGTTTGACCAAGCGCGAGAATTTGCTCTTGTTGCAAGAGCTTGAAACCATCCACCAAAAAGGTTATCCGATCTTTCTAGGGGTCTCCCGCAAACGTTTTGTGGTCAATATTATTGAAGAAGCTGGATTTGAGACAGATCCTGCAACGGAGACTGGTTTTTGGAATCGGGACCTGGCTTCGAGCCATTTGACCAGTATTGCAGCCAGTCAAGGAGTCGAAGTGGTGCGGGTGCATGATATTCCCCTACACAAGATGGCAGCCAGTCTGGGCCAAGCCATTTTCCAAGCCCAAGAGGCAGCAGATACCAATTTAAAACAATACAAGTAAATGAAGACAAAAGAACATCAGTTGGATCTTCGTTGGCTAGAAGCCTATCGTTCCCAAGATCCACATTTCGGCTTGGAGCGCATGGAAGCTCTCTTGGCTTTGAGAGGAAATCCTCACCTAGACTGTCGGGTCATTCATGTTGCGGGGACCAATGGCAAAGGCTCTACCATTGCTACCTTGTCCCAACTCTTGAGGAAGGCAGGTTTACGCGTTGGAGTCTTTACCTCTCCTTATCTGATCCATTACAATGACCAGATCACCATTAATGGCGAAGCCATTTCCGATCAAGACCTGCAAACCTACCTGGATAGCTACCAACAGCTCTTGGAAGCTGAAGAATCAAGAGACATCTTTCAAGGTTTGACGGAATTTGAAGTGATGACGGCGATCGCCTATGATTATTTTGCTCATGAGGAGCTGGATTATGTGATCATGGAAGTCGGTATGGGGGGACGACTAGACAGTACCAACGTCTGCCAGCCCGTTCTGACTGCGATCACTTCGATTGGCTTGGATCATGTCGCCCTTCTTGGGCCAGATCTGGCTTCCATCGCCCGTGAAAAGGCAGGCATCATTAAGCCAGGAATTCCTCTGGTTCTAGGGAAATTAGAAGCAGAAGCCAGCCAAGTCATTGAAGGCATTGCGATTCAGAAGCAGGCACCGATAACAGCCTATGACAGAGATTACCAAGTTGAGCTAGAGGCCTCTTGTCTATCGGGCCAATCCTTTTCTTATCACAGTTCCAAAAGAGAAACAGCCTCCTATCAAGTAGCGCTCTTGGGTCATCACCAGGCCAGAAATGCAGCTCTTGCGATCAGTATCTGTGATGTACTTTTTGAAAGAGAAGGGCGTGAACTCTTGTCAAGAGAGTTAGTGGATGAGGCCTTGCATCAAGTCGTCTGGCCTGGCCGGATGGAAGTGATCTCTCAAAAACCCATGATCTTGCTGGACGGGGCCCATAACCCCCATGCCGTTGCGCCTTTGATCGCAAGTCTTCGGGAACTGTTTCCAAGTCAAAAAAAGACCATTCTTTTTACCTGCATCCGGACCAAAGCCTTAGAAGAGATGCTCATTCAGTGGCAGGAACTGGAAAATAGTCGCTTGATCCTCACGACTTTTGAAGATCCAAGAGCCTATTCTCAAGAAGAGATGACAGCTGCTGCGAACCACCACCAGCTGGAGGAAGTCAACTGGCGAGAATTTCTACAAAACTGGCAAGCTGGAGATGATGAGCTCCTCATTGTAACAGGATCGCTCTATTTCCTTAGCCAGGTACGACCTTATTTATTAAAAACAGAAAAATCCAACTAGGAGATGATATGGATACAAAGAAAATTGAAGAAGCAGTGAAAATGATCATCGAGGCAGTCGGTGAAGATGAGAACCGTGAGGGACTTCAGGAAACGCCGACCCGCATTGCAAAGATGTACCAAGAAATCTTTGCAGGACTGGGGCAGACAGCAGAAGAGCACCTGTCTAAATCATTTGAAATCATTGATAACAATATGGTGGTCGAGAAGGATATTTTCTTCCATTCCATGTGTGAGCATCACTTTTTGCCATTTTATGGAAAAGTGCACATTGCCTACATTCCAAATGGCCGTGTTGCTGGGCTTTCAAAACTGGCTCGTACGGTCGAAGTTTACGCTAAAAAACCACAGATTCAGGAACGTTTGACGGTAGAAATCGCAGATGCCTTGATGGAATATCTTGGAGCACAAGGAGCACTTGTCTGGGTAGAAGCAGAGCATATGTGTATGAACATGCGTGGTGTCCGTAAACCTGGGACCGCTACAGTGACAACTGCTGCGCGTGGACTGCTTGCGACAGATAAAGACTTAAAAAATGAAGCCTATAAACTCATGGGCCACTAATGGCTGGCTATAAGAGGTGAAGAGAGTGGATCAATTACGGATCAAGGACTTAGAGGTATACGCCTATCACGGTGTTTTTCCAGCAGAAAAAGAATTAGGACAACGCTTTGTCCTAGACCTATGGGTAGATTATGAGATGACTCGTGCTGCCCGTACAGGTGATTTGGAAGCTTCGATCCATTACGGGATCTTGGCGGAACAGTTGACCGAGTGGATGCAGGCAGAAAAGATCGATCTGATTGAAACGGTGGCCTTTCAATTGGTTCAAAAGATTTTCGAAAGCTATTCCTTTGTAGAAAAAGTTCGTCTGGAGTTGAAAAAACCTTGGGCTCCTGTTCCCTTGCCACTAGAGACTTGTTCGGTGACAATCGAACGGGAGAAAAAACGGGTCTTTATTGGGCTTGGCACCAATATGGGAGATAAACAACTGCAACTAGAGACGGCGCTAGAAAAACTCAAGGATCGAGGCATTCATCTTCTTCAGACATCCACAAGGATTGAAACAGAACCTTGGGGAGGAGTGGAGCAGGACACCTTTTTGAATCAGGTGGCAGAAGTTGAAACCTGGATGACCCCAGAGGATTTATTAGAGACCTTACTTGCCATTGAGCAGGAAATGGGACGTGTTCGTGAGGTCAAGTGGGGGCCACGTGTGATCGATCTAGATCTGCTCTATATGGGGGACACCATTTGTTACAGTCCAAACTTGATCTTGCCACATCCTTATGTGGCAGAACGTGCCTTTGTCCTAGAATCTTTGAATGAAATTGCTCCTCATTTTGTGGACCCTGTTCAAAGAAAGCCTATTCGCCAATTATGGGATGCCGTCAAATAGTCTCTCTTCTTTGCATCATAAAAAAAACAATCCCTATTCGAGGGATTGTTTTTGTTTGTCTGAGTTTATTTACGATACAAGCGATCGTATTGGTAGACAGGGTCCATAGTGACGTTGATACCGAGCTTGCGAAGGACATTCTTGTCTTCGTCTGTCAGCATCACGGTTGAGTGGGCTTCACTGCCTTTCAACTTGCCTAATTCTTGCATAGCAAGCTTAGCGTCTTCATTGGTCATAGCTGTAATGGCCAGGGCAATGAGGATTTCGTTCGAGTGAAGACGAGGATTGCGGCTACCCAAATGATTGATCTTCAAGCCTTGGATAGGTTGGACGTATTCTGGCTCGATTAATTTGGTTTCTTTATCAATATGCGCCAATTTCTTGATCGCATTGATTAAGAGGGCTGCGGTTGGGCCAAAGAGATCGGAGGTTTTTCCGGTTACCATCTCGCCGTTTGGCAATTCAAGGGCCAAGGCTGGCTCCCCTGTTTCTTCTTCTTTCTGACGAGCAAGAACAGTCACTTTCCGGTCATTTGGAGTAATGCCCAAATCATTCATCAAGAGCTCAATCTTCTTGACAGCTCCTTCACCGACGCGTTCAGCTTTGACATCCAAGATGGTTTGGTAATAGCGACGGATGATTTCTTGTTGGGAAGCTTCAATCGCAGCGTCATTGTCCACAATGGCAAAGCCAACCATGTTGACGCCCATGTCTGTTGGAGAAGCGTAAGGAGAGGTTCCTAAGATGCGTTCCAACATGCGCTTCAAGACAGGGAAGATTTCGATATCGCGGTTGTAATTGACCGTTGTTTCTCCGTAGGTTTGGAGGTGGAAGGGATCGATCATATTGACATCGTCTAGATCTGCAGTCGCTGCTTCATAAGCCAAGTTGACTGGGTGGTGCAAAGGAAGATTCCATACTGGGAAGGTTTCAAACTTGGCATAACCTGATTTGATCCCATTTAATTGGTCATGGTACATATTGGACATACAAGTTGCCAGCTTACCAGAACCAGGTCCAGGAGCTGTCACAACGACCAAATTGCGGCTAGTCTTGATGTAGTCATTTTTCCCCATCCCTTCAGGAGAGATGATGTGGTCCATATCGGTCGGATAGCCCTTGATCGGATAGTGGAGATAAGAGGCGATCCCGCTCTTGTCCAGTTGTTTGCGAAAGGCATCTGCTGCAGCTTGTCCAGCATATTGGGTGATGACGACAGAGCCTACAAAGATCCCCAATTCATTGAATTTGTCGATCAAGCGTAGCACTTCTTGGTCATAAGAAATTCCTAGATCCCCACGGGCTTTTGAGTGCTCAATGTTGTTGGCGTTGATGGCAATGACAATTTCCACCTGGTCGCGCAATTCTTGGAGCAACTTGATCTTATTGTCTGGTTCGTATCCAGGGAGGACACGAGCAGCGTGGAAGTCTTCTAACATCTTACCACCAAATTCAAGGTAGAGCTTGCCATCGAATTGGTTGATCCGCTCAATAATGTGGTCACGTTGCAAGTTCAAATACTTTTCAGAACTAAAAGCTTGTTTTTTCATGTAAAACTCCTGTATATAAGGGAAGGGTCTGCCTCACAAATCCAAGGATGAGTGTTCCGTTCCCTACCATTTCATTCTTTCATATTATATCAGAAAACAGATGGAAGATAAAATATTCTAAGATACTTTCCTAAGGGGAGTGTGGATGCCAAAGGGTTTAATGGTGACTCACGCTGGAAAGTTTCAAAGAGAACCTTGTTTTCCCCCTAAAAAAGCCCCTTACGGGGCTTCGTGATAGATGTTGTTTAATAGTGTTTGATCAAATCAACTGTAGAACGATCCAATTTCTTAACCAATGCTTGCAAGAAGGCTTGTGCTTGCAAGAAATCATCCATGGCATAGAGGGTTTGGTGAGAGTGGATGTAACGTGCACAGACACCAATGGTTGTTGATGGGACTCCGCCATTCTTCAAGTGTGCTGCACCTGCATCGGTACCACCTTTGGCACAATAGTATTGGAATTTGATGCCCGCTTCTTCAGCAGTAGTGAGCAAGAAATCTTTCATATTTGGTAGCATGATGTGACCTGGATCGTAGAAGCGAAGCAGTGTTCCTTCCCCAATCGCACCTTGGTCTCCAAAGACATCAGCTGCTGGCGAACAGTCTACAGCAAGGAAGATTTCAGGATCAAATTTAGTGGTTGAAGTGTGAGCTCCACGAAGTCCCACTTCTTCTTGAACGTTGGCCCCTACATAGAGTTCGTTGTTTAAGGCTTGTCCAGAAAGGCTCTTAGCCAATTCGCTGACCATCAAGACGCCGTAGCGGTTATCCCATGCTTTGGAGATGACGTTTTTACCATTAGCAGTGAGAATCGCAGAGCTATCTGGGACCAAGGTATCTCCAGGACGAACCCCATAGCTTTCAGCTTCGGCTTTAGAGCTAAAGCCTGCATCAAAGACGATGTCACTAATGGCAGGTACGGTTGGTCCACCTGTTCCACGTGTCAAATGAGGAGGAACAGATCCTGAAATAGCAGGGTATTCACGTCCGTCACGTGTAAAGAGTTTGAAGCGTTGGCTGCTGACGACCATCGGATTCCAACCTCCGATTGGGACAACACGGAAAGTTCCGTCAGCTTTGATTTCGCTGATCATAAAACCAACTTCGTCCATGTGAGCAGCTACTAAGATACGAGGTGCATCGGCAGCTGTTGAATGTTTGACCCCAAAGATCCCACCGAGACCATCTGTCACGATTTCGTCCACATGAGGGGTCAATTGTTGGCGCAAATAATCCCGTACAGGAGCTTCATGACCTGAGATAGCAGGGATTTCAGTTACTTCTTTGATTTTAGAAAATAAATCAGTCATAGGTTACCTTCTTTCTGATGCTATTTTAACACTTTTTCTACAAGGATGGTAGCGTTATTATGGAAATCAATCTCAAAAAGCAGAGGGAGAGATCCAGCCTAGACCGTTGTCCCTCTGCTTATTTTGTGTTACAATAGGCACTATGAAAGCTAAAAAAATTATTTTGTCTAGTCTGGCTGTAGCAAGTGCAGGAGCTCTTGCGGCCGGTGTTTATAAAATCGCCAAAGATCAAAAGCGTCTCCGTACCCAAGAAGAGTTGGTAGCAGAAGTACGGGAGCAAATGGAAGCCATGGGGACGATTGCGACCCTGTATGTGGAACTCTACGAGTCTAGTGAAGAACGCTTAGTAGGAGGCGTCATTTTTGAAGATGAGCGCCATTACCGCTTTGTCTATGAGGACGGTCTCTTGCATTATGAAGAGGAAAAACTATGATTACACCAAATTCTCTAGAAGAAATTGCTTCTTATGTAGAGCAAGATGGCAAGAAAGTGTTTGTCTTTTCAGCAGATTGGTGTGGGGATTGTCGTTACCTCAAGCCTTTTTTGCCGGAGATTGAAGCTGAAAATCCCGAATTTACCTTTATCTTGATTGACCGAGATGCCTATATGGATCTGGCGAAAGTCTGGGATGTTTATGGGATCCCAAGTTTGGTGGTTCTGGAAAAGGATAAGGAAATCGGTCGGTTTGTCAATCGGGATCGAAAAACCAAGGCGCAGCTTACAGCATTCTTAGCAGGATTAAAATAGGAGAAAAACATGATTGTAACATACAACAAAGAACAAGTCGGCGATGTCTTGATGCTGACCTTGAAAAATAGTGGAGAAGCAAAGCTCGCGGTGGAGAGAAAAGGAAAAGTGGCTCGCGTTTACCGTGAGGACAAGCAAGAAACCGTTGCCTGGAATATTTTTGATGCCTCATCTTTCTTCGCCATCGAAGGCAAGGGCCAAGTCTTTTTGACAGATGAGCAAGTAGCTCGTTTGAATCAAGAATTGGAAAGAGAAGGCTTCGCAGAACGTTTGGTCAATGATCGGGAACCAAAATTTGTGGTGGGAGAAATCCTTGAAATGGTAGCCCATCCAGATAGTGACCACTTGAATATCTGCCAAGTAGCAGTTGGACCAGATAAGACGGTTCAGATCGTAGCTGGAGCTCCAAATGCGCGAGTGGGTCTCAAGACCATTGTCGCTCTTCCAGGTGCCATGATGCCGGATGGTAGCTTGATTTTCCCAGGGGCCCTTCGTGGAGAAAAAAGCTATGGGATGATGTGCAGTCCGCGCGAATTGCACTTGCCAAATGCTCCTCAAAAACGAGGCATTATTGAATTGGATGACGCAGAAGTAGCAGGGACACCTTTTGATCCTGCTCGTCACTGGCACGAATAAAGAGAAGAATCTAGGATGTTTTGGATCCTAGATTTTTTTGATTTTGGTTTGTCACCTCCATTTTTTGAAATTTTTTCGAATAAATAGATAGGAGGTAAATGATGTATAATAAAGTTATTTTAATCGGTCGCCTAGTAGCGGCCCCAGAATTGCATAAAACCAGCACAGACAAATCCGTTGCCCGAGTGACCGTTGCGGTCAATCGTCGCTACAAGGACCAAAACGGGGAGCGAGAGACTGATTTTGTCAATGTCGTTGTCTGGGGGAAATTGGCTGAAACCATGGCTAGTTATGCTAGCAAAGGGAGCCTGATCTCTTTGGATGGAGAGATTCGGACGCGCCGCTACGAGAAAAATGGCGTCATGCAGTATGTGACAGAGGTCCTCTGCCAAAGTTTTCAGTTGCTAGAGAGCCGCGCTCAGCGAGCGATGCGTGAAAATGGTGGAACGGGAGATTTAGCCGATATCATCTTAGAAGAGGAAGATCTTCCCTTTTAGGATCAAAAAAGAAAGCTGGTTCGTTTATAGACCAGCTTTTTTGATACTTGCTAGGGATTTTATTCGGGAACGACTCTTTTAAAAATAAATCAAAAATATGCATCTGTACAATAAAAGCCAGCACTTTTCTTGAAAAAGTAGTAAAATAAAGTAATATATATTCAAAATTTTCAGAAAAGGAACGGAGTTTGAAGAGGAAAGAAGAAAGAAAAGAACTGTTAAAATGGCTGATAAAACGGGTTCTACTGGTGATTCCAGTGGCCTGCCTCCTCTTGTGGATCTATGCCGTTTGTCAAACCAGTAGCATCAAGGATCAGACCAAGATTGGTGTCACCTATATGACCATGAACAATGAGTTCTATAAAAGTATTCATTCGGAAATTAGTCGGATTGCCGATGAGAGAGGGGCTCTTGTATCTGTTCGAGATCCGGAATTGGATGAAAAAAGGCAGAGCCAGCAGATCGATGATTTTTGCGCTCAAAAAGTAAATGTGATTGTGATTAATCCGGTCAAAGGGGATAGTCAGCCGATTTTAAGGGCTCTTAAAAAAGCTAGAAAACAAGGAATTAAGATCATTGCAGTTGATACCCAGCTCAAGCATTTTAAGCCGGATGCCAGCATTGTCTCCGACAACTACCAAGCAGGAGTCTTGATTGCGAAAGAGTTGATGAAACGCTCTTCAAATGCTCGGATCCTTCTCTTGGAGCACAAAGGGACTGTTTCGGCAGATACGCGGATTCAGGGATTTAAGGATACCATCAAAGGACATGGGTCTTATCAGATCATCTCGGAACTAGAAACCAAGGGGCAGACGGAGATCGCCATGCCAGCTGTCCGTAAGTTCTTGCAGTCAGGGGGGAATGTCGATACTCTAGTCTCCTTGAATGACCGCTCGGCTATAGGAGCTTTAGCGGCGATCAAGGAGCAAGGAATCACCCATCCCATTGCGATCTATGGGATTGATGGCTCACCAGATATGAAAGCCTTGCTACACTCGACAGATGATGTCGTAGGAACCGTTGCCCAGTCTCCGTTGAAGATGGGAGACCGCGTGATGGAGGTCATCCAAGATATGGCTGATGGGAAGAGCTACCAAAAAGAAATAACCATTCCGGTTCAGATGATGACAAAGGAAAACATCGATCAATTTGATGTGAATGGGTGGCAGTAATGAGAAAATTTAGAGGTGTGAGATACAGTTTGGCCATTCTGATGGTCGTGAATTTTATCGCTGTGATGCTCAACAGTATCATCTATCTTCAAGCAACCAATTATATCATTGCTCAACGACAAGCTTCCCTATTAGTAGAACGCTTAGAGCGCATTCCTTTTGCGCCCTCTACAACTTTTTGGTTGTCTGCACTCTTATTTGCTGGGATTGCCTTGATTTCCATGAGTCGTTATCGGTCTCAAACGAGTCGATGGTCCATTTTTGATAAGTGGAACATTCTGGAGATCCTCCTGATGTTGCTCTTGATGTGGGTCCAAAATGTAGCTTATAACGGGCTCATTCTCTTGGTTTTTGCGGATATCTTCTATGGTTCCAAAGAGTTGAATACCAAGCGAGACCGCAAGTATTGGTTTGCTTTTATCCTAGTAAGTTTCTTGATGCTTCTTGTGACCAATTCAGACGTCTTTTCGCTTTTCTTTCCGATTCCTTCTCTGGATGTCTATATTCATTTTTATCCTGCCTCCATTCGGATTCTGGCCTTTTTCTTGAAGAATTCCCTCTATGCCTTGAATATGGTGCTCTTCATTATTTCGCTTTTGTTCTATATTATGAATGTTCTTGCGGAAAACCACGAAGTAGAAGAAGAGTTGGCCATGGTTTCGAAGGTCAATACGGAGTTGAACAACTATATGGCCTTGTCTGAGAAGATTGCAGAGGATCGGGAGCGCAAGCGGATTGCTCGGGAAATTCACGATACCTTGGGACACGCGCTAACAGGGATCTCAGCAGGTTTAGATGCTGTCGGAGTCTTGATTGATATCGATCCCAATCGGGCAAAAGAGCAGGTGAAAAGTGTTTCAGAAGTGGTTCGTGAAGGAATCCAGGATGTGAGAGGCTCTCTCAACCGCCTCCGTCCAGGTGCCCTTGAGGGACGAACCCTCAAAGATGCTTTAGAAAAGATGATCCGCGAGTACCAGACGCTCTCCAACTTGCAGGTTGATTTACGCTATGAATGGGTCGATGTCGATATGGACGTCATGATTGAAGATACGATCTTTCGTGTGATCCAAGAGTCTATGACCAATGCGGTTCGCCACGGTCATGCCAGTCAGATGAGCCTTCATTTTTTTGAGGATAAAGAAAATTACCTGATTGAGTTGCAGGACAATGGGGTTGGATTTGAAACCTTGACCTATGGCTATGGGCTCAAGCAGATGATGGAGCGTATTTCCATCCTAGGAGGACAGCTTCAATTTGAAAGTCGCGATGGATTTTTCACGCGCGTCAGTTTACCGAAATATAAAGAAGGGAGATAGAGATGGTGATAAAAGTAATGGTAGCAGATGACCAGGCCTTGATTCGAGAATCTCTGAAAATTATTTTGTCAGCCCACCCCGATATTGAAGTGGTGGCCACAGTGGAAGATGGGAATCACGTCTTGTCGAGCATTCCACAGACACATCCTGACCTGATCTTAATGGATATTCGGATGCCAGGCATGGATGGGGTCTTGGCGACAAAAGAAGTCAAAGAGCACTATCCGGATATCAAAATTATTATTTTAACGACCTTTGATGATGATGAATTTATCTATAGTGCACTCAAGTATGGTGCTTCAGGTTATCTTTTAAAGGGAGCCTCGACAGAGGAACTCTATGAAGCGATTAAGGTGGTGTATCAAGGCGGAGCCATGATCAACCCGAATATCGCTAGTAAAGTCTTTCAAATTTTCTCACAAATGGCCAAGACCAACTTCTCTATTGCTGTGGATGAGGACAATGTCAAGGATTTGAGCACGACGGAATGGCGCATTATCCAAGAAGTCGGCTATGGGGAGTCTAATAAAGAAATTGCGGCTAAACTTTTCTTATCAGAAGGAACCGTGCGCAATTACTTATCAACAATTTTGGCGAAATTAAACCTACGAGATCGAACGCAATTAGCGATCTGGTCAGTCCAAACAGGAGTGACGAGACGTGATTTTTCTAAAGGAAATACAGAATGAAATTGAAGCGAAAGCATCTTTGTTGGGGGATCGGCCTCCTTGTTGTGCTCTGTGCGAGCGCGGGTTTTTATTGGTGGAAACAGCAACCGACCGTCCTCCATATCGGCGTTTATGCAGGTTCTAGCTGGGATGTGCCGACCAGTCAACGTTCCCATGCCTTGGATCGTGCGATTCAAAAATTTGAAAAATCCCATCCCCACGTTCGTGTAGAGTATGAAAATGGGATTCCTCAGTCGGATTATTCTGACTGGCTTTCCGAAAAGATTGTCTCAGGAAAGACGCCAGATGTGTTTATGGTCTCTGAGCAAGATCTTTCCTTATTAGCAGCGCGAGGCGTATTAGAAAAGTTAAACGGCTATATGGATCGAAAAGATCAAGCTGCCTTTTATCCCGTTGCCTTTGAATCCGGTGTCTATCAGGGGCAAACCTATGCCTTACCTTATGAAAGCAATCCGATTTTGATGTGTGTCAATAAAGATCTCTTGGATAAAGAAGGTATCGCGGTTCCCAAAGAAGGCTGGACCCTTGAAGAGTTCTATACGATTTGCAAGAAACTAACCAAAGATACCAATGGGGATGGGCAATTGGACCAATTTGGGAGTACAGAATACACCTGGAAAGAAGCCTTGGCGGCAAATGGAGGTCATCTCTTCCAAGGAGGCATGCTCAAGCTGACAGCTCCAGAAGTCAAAGAATCTTTGACTTTTCTGCAAAAATTGGAAGATCTAAATAAAAATTACAAGGTGAGCTCTAAAGATTTTGACCAGGGGAAAGTCGCCTTCTATCCCATGACCTTGGCCCAATATCGGACCTATAAACCTTATCCTTACCACGTTTCTAAATATTCAAACTTCACCTGGACCTGTATCCCGATGCCTGCTAAGTCAAAAACGACCAAGGCAACCTTGGTCACAACGACTTCTTTTGCTATGTCAGCTCGAAGTTCTCATTCCAAGTTGGCTTGGGAACTGATGCAAGTTTTGACAGAGGATCCAGACATTCAACAAACCCTCTTTGCCCAATCCCAAGGGATCTCCGTCATGCCACAGGTCGTCAAGAGTCGCTCTAGTAAAGACCTCCTGCAGGTAGATGATTTTGGGACGGATTCCTTGACCAATCAGACCTTGAACCGCATCATGGAACAAGCTGTTGAAAGTAGCCCGAAAAATGTCTCAAAAGAGCTGTTAGAAAAGTTAGATTACTTGATTGGCAATGCCTTGCGCGATCAAGATGTTGAGAACCGCTTGCCTCAAATTCAGAGGGAGATTGAAAGTAGTCTACAGGTAGGAGTTTAGAGTAAAATAAGATGGCATTTTGTCAAGTGACAGATGTCATTTTTTTATTGCTAAATGTCATATTGGGAATGTGACATTTGACAATGTAAAAGCGCTTTCAAATAGTCTACAATAGAGTCAAATAAAGGAGGCGTAGCAAAATGAAATACCTCATTTTGGTCAGTCATGGTGGACTGGCAGAAGGTCTAAAAACATCACTAGCCATGTTTGCTGGTGACAAGTTGGATCAGGTCATCGCAGTTGGACTCAAAGAAGGAAAATCGGTCGATGACTTCGCAGTTGATTTCAGAGAGAGCATTTCAGGATTGACAGCTGATGATTCTGTTTTGGTCTTGGCAGATATCGTAGGTGGTAGTCCATTAACCACTGCAGCCACGGTTCTAGAAGAAGCTGGAAAGCTCGATGGAGCCTTGATCCTTGGTGGGATGAACCTCACCATGGCCTTGACGGCAGTTGTGATGAAGGATGTGTTGGATGGAGACGAATTGTCAGCCACCATCTTATCAGAAGCACGATCTGCACTACAGCCTTTTGAAGTTTCAGCCACTGGTGCTGAAGAAGATGATGACGATATTTAATAGGGAGGTACCTTATGGTAGTAACATTTGTACGGATTGATGACCGCATGATTCACGGTCAGACAGTCACACGCTGGGCAAAGGAAAAACCATGTGATGGTTTGATTGCCGTAAACGATGCAGCAGCATCAAACAAGGTTTTGATCCAAGCTTACAAAGGCGCATCAGACAAGAAAACCTTTGTATGGACAAAGGAAGCCTTTAAGGAAAAATCAGCAAAAGTAACAGAATCAGATAGTCGTTACTTCTTGATCACCAAAAATCCAATCGATATGAAGGAAATTTTGGTCGACCAAGGGTTTGTCCCAGGTGATGTTAAAGAAATCATTGTTGGCCCTGCAAATGATCGTCCTGGAGCTGTGAAATTGGGAAATAACCAATCCATCACTCAGGAAGAAGCAGAAGCCTTCCAAGCCATTCAAGCAGCAGGCTACAAGGTGAAATTCCAATTGTTGCCAGATGTTTCCATCGGGTATTGGGATGATTTCAAATCAAAATTTGGTTTTTAAAACTAACAGTCCTATCTGTTAGGTAAATATATTTACAAACAAAAGGAGCGTTTGTTATGACAATTTCATGGATTCAAGCAATCTTGCTTGGTATTTTCGCCAGCTTGTCTTCAATGCCTGGTATGGGGGGTTCCAGTATCGGGAACTATACACTCGGTCGTCCTTTGATCGGTGGGTTGATTTCAGGTTTAATTCTTGGAGATGTGACAACTGGTATTATGGTCGGGGTTGCCCTTCAAGTCGTTTATATCGCCTTGGTAACACCTGGTGGTACCGTATCTGCCGATGTGCGTGCCATCTCTTACATTGGTGTTCCTCTTGCTATCTTGTTTGTGCATGCCAATAACATCACAGATGAAGCAGGAATCGCCGCAGCTGCAGCTCCAATCGGTGCAGCCGTTGGGACAATCGGTACAGTTCTTTTCTACGGTACCGCTACTATGAACTTGGTATGGCAACACATTGGTTGGAAAGCCGTTGAAGAAGGAAACTTCAAAAAACTCTACGCAGTTGACTGGGTTTACCCTTGGATCTCTCACTTCCTCTTCTCTTTCCTTCCAACAATGATTATCACCAAATACGGTGAAAACATGGTTGATTTGATGAAACAATACCTTCCTATGGATGGTTACTGGATGAAAGCCCTCTTTACAGTCGGTGCTCTTCTCCCATGTGTCGGTATTGCCATCTTGTTGAAACAAATTGTTACAGAAGCAACTGACTTCATTCCATTCTTTGTTGGATTTACCTTGGCAAAATCTCTCGGATTGAACTTGGTATCCAGTGCTGTTGTTTCATTAATCTTTGCAGTAATCTACTATGAACTTGAAGTGATCAAATCGATGAAAGCTGCTCCAGCCGGAGTGGTGGACCTAGACGATGATGAGGAGGATATTTAAAATGGCTGATAGAAAGAAAATTTCAAAGAAAACATTAGCAAAAGCATTCCATCATTGGTATTATGGTCATTTGACTTGTTTCTCTCAAGAACATATGCAAACCTTCGGGTACTTGACTTCTATGCTTCCAATCGTAGAAGAAATGTATGACACAAAAGAAGAACAAAAGGATGCTATGCAAACCTATACGGCCTTCTTCAACACTGAACCACAACTTGGATCTCTTGTTGTAGGGATCACAGCTGGTTTGGAAGAAGCGCGTGCAAACGGAGATGCAGTGGATGGCGAAACCATCAACGGTATGCGTGCCGGTTTGATGGGACCAATCGCTGGTATTGGTGACTCATTGGTTGTTGGTACCTTGATCCCAGTTCTCTTGGGGATTGCCCTTGGACTTTCTAAAGGTGGTAACGTCGCTGGTGCCCTCTTCTACATCGTCGTATGGAACCTCTTAGTCTACTTTGGTATGCGCTTTGCCTTCTTCAAAGGTTACCAATTAGGGGATAAAGCCGTTGAATTCCTTGTAGGACCAAAAGGACAAGCTCTTCGTAAAGCGATCAGCGTCGTCGGTGGTATGGTTATCGGTGCCGTAGCAGCTACTTGGGTATCTGTTACAACAGCCCTTCAATTCAAGAATTCTGAAGGAAAAGTCTTCTTGAACATCCAAGAAAAGATCGATGGTGTTTATCCAGGTCTCTTGACAGCAGCCTTCATCACTCTTTGCTGGTGGTTGATGTCTAAGAAAAAAATTTCACCAAACAAAGTTATGTTACTTCTCGTTGTAGTTGCTTTGATCGGTGTTGCCCTTGGTATCTTTGACCCACATCTTAAATACTAAGGTAAAAAAACGAATTTGCTAGTAGGAGTTTTTGAGAATGAAGTGAATGGACCTCCTTTACTTGCACTTCATTCTCAATTTTTATCAGGAGGAATCCCATGGTTACAAAACAAGAACTTGTCAATGGATATGAAACAGAAATCAAGTACCAACGCCACATGCTTGAAAACCTTGGTCGTTGGTTCAGCTTACTCTTTATCATTGCCAGTATTGGTGTGGTATTGATCTATCTCTTTCACAAAAGTTTCCTCCCACTCTTGATCCTCGGGATTTTACTAGCCTTGGTTGGAATTTTAGGCATGATTGTTTTTGGATATGGCATCTACCGCGGGCGGATCAATCTTCAAAAAGTGATCGACGATTTCAATCAAAAATTGACAATTTTAAATTGATATTTTAGAAACATCTCATCTATTTTTGAGGTGTTTTTTTCTTGACTATTTCTGACCAAGTGATACAATAGAAACATAAGTTAGCACTTACGTATAGAGAGTGCTAAAAACACGTATGGAGGAATGAACATGTTAAAACCATTAGGAGACCGTGTGGTCTTAAAAGTCGAAGAAAAAGAACAGACTGTTGGAGGTTTTGTCCTCGCAAGTGCGAGCAAGGCTGATACAAAAACAGCTGAAGTAGTGGCCGTTGGTGAAGGTGTGCGTACCCTAAGTGGTGAACTCATCGCTCCAGCTGTAAAAGCAGGAGACCATGTTTTGGTTGAAAGCCATGCAGGAATTGAAGTGAAAGATGGGGAAGAAACCTACACCATCGTTGGAACAGCAAACATTCTTGCAATTGTAGAGTAAGAGAGGAAAGAGGTAAGAGAAATGGCAAAAGATATTAAATTTTCATCTGATGCACGTTCTGCAATGGTCCGTGGTGTCGATGTCTTAGCAGATACAGTGAAAGTTACGTTGGGCCCTAAAGGTCGCAATGTGGTTCTTGAAAAATCATTTGGTTCACCTTTGATCACAAATGATGGGGTGACCATCGCAAAAGAAATCGAATTGGAAGACCATTTTGAAAATATGGGTGCCAAATTGGTGTCAGAAGTGGCTTCTAAGACCAATGATATCGCAGGTGACGGTACAACGACCGCAACGGTCTTGACTCAGGCCATCGTCCGTGAAGGGATCAAAAACGTCACTGCAGGTGCTAACCCAATTGGCATCCGCCGTGGGATCGAGACCGCTGTTGCAACAGCAGTAGAATCTTTGAAAAACAATGCGATCCCAGTATCAAGCAAGGAAGCCATTGCTCAAGTAGCTGCTGTGTCTTCTCGTTCTGAAAAAGTCGGTGAGTACATCTCTGAAGCCATGGAAAAAGTTGGTAAAGATGGGGTCATCACGATTGAAGAGTCTCGTGGAATGGAAACAGAACTGGAAGTCGTTGAAGGTATGCAGTTTGACCGTGGTTACCTCTCACAATACATGGTCACAGATAATGAAAAAATGGTGGCAGACCTTGAAAATCCATACATTTTGATCACTGATAAGAAGATTTCAAATATCCAAGAAATCTTGCCATTGTTGGAAAGCATTCTTCAAAGCAACCGTCCACTCTTGATCATCGCAGATGATGTCGATGGCGAAGCTCTTCCAACACTTGTCTTGAACAAGATCCGCGGTACCTTTAATGTCGTAGCTGTCAAGGCACCAGGATTTGGTGATCGCCGCAAAGCCATGCTAGAAGACATTGCCATCTTGACTGGTGGTACAGTCATTACAGACGATCTTGGTTTGGAATTGAAAGATGCAACCATTGAAGCACTTGGTCAAGCAGCTAAAGTGTCAGTCGATAAAGACAGTACTGTCATTGTCGAAGGTTCTGGTAACCCAGAAGCGATCGCTAACCGTGTTGCGGTTATCAAGTCACAAATCGAAACCACAACCTCTGAATTTGACCGTGAAAAATTACAAGAACGTTTGGCTAAATTGTCTGGTGGTGTTGCCGTAATCAAGGTCGGTGCTGCAACAGAAACAGAATTGAAAGAAATGAAACTCCGTATCGAAGATGCCCTTAATGCGACTCGCGCAGCCGTTGAAGAAGGGATCGTTGCCGGAGGTGGTACAGCTCTTGTCAATGTCATCTCTGCAGTCGCAGCCCTTGAATTAGAAGGAGATGAAGCGACCGGACGCAATATCGTTCTTCGTGCCTTGGAAGAGCCGGTGCGCCAAATTGCCCACAATGCCGGTTACGAAGGATCTATTGTGATTGATCGCTTGAAAAATGCCGAAGTCGGAACAGGTTTCAATGCTGCAACAGGTGAATGGGTGAATATGATTGATGCAGGAATCATCGACCCAGTTAAAGTGAGCCGTTCAGCCCTTCAAAACGCCGCTTCCGTAGCGAGTCTGATCTTGACGACCGAAGCAGTCGTAGCCAACAAACCAGAACCAGCAGCCCCAGCAGGACCAGGAATGGATCCAAGCATGATGGGTGGGATGATGTAACCTGATACCAATGATTGGTGCTAAAGCACCGAATCATTGGACGGTAGCCGCTATGTTGCGGCCTACCTAATCATCTTACTAGCTCAAAGGGAGGAAAATATCGTTCCTCCCTTTTCACGTCGTAACCCCTTGGTTAATTTATCAGGTGCATTTATTGTTATGGCAAGCACCATGGTGCCTTGCCGAAGTGTCTTACTAGCTCAAAGGGAGGAAAATATCGTTCCTCCTTTTTTATCGTGCTTTGGAATTTTCATGTGTTGTGGAATAATATTTTTATTTTAAATTTTGTAACAGAAATGATAAATACTAATTAAAGAGGACTTGCGTAGATGCTTGGGAATCAAGCGTTTGTGGTGTTTTCAGGCGGAGGAATATTTGCCAACAAATTGCAATACAAATTAACTGATTTTGTAATAATTCTAGTGTATACTAGTAAGAGTAGATCACAGGTCTACATTGTTGCAAGGGGAGAACTTCCCACATACATGTCTATTGACAATAAAACTTGATCGTAATATCGCTGTTAGTAAAATGAGAGTTTGAACATAGCATAGATTTTATCGACCTTTTTCATATTAAAAAATATTTTTCAAATTCCCCTTGCGCAAGCTCTTCCGGATTCCTCCGGGAGAGTTTTTTGTTTAGGAGAAAAGGTAGAAGGCCTATCAAGTCTCTTTTGAAAGAGTGGCTCAGTAGGCATCATTTATGGTAAAATAGAACATATTCGTAGAGGGGAAGGAGTGAGGACTTTGTTGAAGATTTTTGTGTTAGAAGATGAATGGATCCAACAATCGCGTATCGAAGCGGTCTTGCAGGATCTCATCCGTCAAAAATCCCTGCAGTGCAAAGCGCCAGAAGTGTTTGGGAAGTCAAGCCAGTTGCTGGATGCTGTCACAGAGAGAGGCGCCCATCACCTATTTTTTTTAGATATCGAGATTAAAGGTGAGGAGAAAAAGGGTCTAGAGATCGCAAAAGAGATTCGTAAGAAAGACCCCCATGCGACCATTGTCTTTGTCACCACTCACTCTGAATTCATGCCCATTACCTTTCAGTACAAAGTAGCTGCCTTGGATTTTATCGATAAAACGCTGGGTGAGGAAGAGTTCAGAGAGAGAATCAGCTCAGCCATCGATTATACCTTGGAGCAAGCTGGGACCACGATTGCGCAAGATGCTTTTACATTTGAGAGTGCGATGGCGCGTGTACAAGTTCCCTTTAATAAGATTTTGTATGTTGAAACGTCTCCAACTATTCACAAGGTCATTTTACACACTCAGGATGAGCGCTTGGAATTTTACGCTAGTATTGCCGATATCGAAAAAGCAGATCCCCGCTTGTATCGGTGCCACCGCTCCTTTGTGGTGAATCCACAAAATATTACGAAGATTGATAAAGAAGCCAAGAAAGCTTTTTTTGAAAATGGGGACAATTGCTTGATCTCACGGACCAAGTATAGAGGCTTACTGGAAGCTTTGAAAAAATAGAAGGGAGAAAGAATTGCTGTTAGATATTCTAATGTCTTACCTAAAGTTCTTCGTCAGCATGCTGATCTATCGTCATATCAGTAGACAAGAGTTCGCTTGGCGCTGGCTCTTTTTGTGCCCTTTCTTCTTTGCAGTCGTCTTTACCCTTGTGCCACCGGTAGGCTTTTTTGGCTATTTCTTAGTATTTATTGCCTATAGTTTCTATCGAAATCGTAACATACGACACCTCTTGAACATTTTTTATGGGCTCTACCCGGTTGTCGTGGAGAGTCTCATTGGGCGCCTCCTAGCCTTTTATGTCTTTCCGATGCTCGGGATTGTACTTGTTCATGAGGCATCTGTCAGCTGGTATGATGCTCTACTTGAATTGTTGGTCTTTCCTGTTTATATAGGAATCACTAAATTGTTAAAACTAGATTTTACAGATTTAAAAGTAGGGTTTCAACGGCAGTATTTTAATCGTTTCTTACTCCCAATGAATCTTTCCATGTTTGTGTATTTGCTCAGTGTTGTAGGTCTGGTGGTTTTTGAGGATATTATTCCGCATGCAGATGCTTTACGGGAACAGTTAAATAGTATTTATTTGATTTTGTTTTTTGTGATGCTCTTGTATTTCAATGCAGTGTCCAAAGAACGATTGAAACAAGAGATTCTAGAGCAAAAAGATAGGCAACTGCAGGAGTTAGCCACCTATAGTCAACACGTCGAAATGCTCTATGGGGAGATTCGTGCCTTTCGTCATGATTACCTGAATATTTTAACCAGTCTCAAGTTAAGTATTGAGCATGAAGATCTCAATGCGATCAGGGAAGTCTATGAGAATGTTCTTCGAGAGAGTGGCCAACAATTTTACGATAGCAAGTTTGATATTGCCAAACTCAGTCACATCGAAAATCCAGCTGTAAAAAGTGTTCTGTCTGCAAAATTGTTGGAAGCCCAAAATAAAGGGATTGGGATCTCTGTCGAGATCGATGAACCTGTTCGTGATTTATTCATCGAGGTTTTAGATTTCATCACCTTCTTATCCATTCTTTGTGACAATGCTATTGAAGCGAGTCTTGAATCAGATGACCCACAGCTGACTCTTGTCATGCTCCAGGAGGAAAACTCCCTCACCTTAATAGTTGAAAATAGTACAAAAGCTGAAAAAATAGATCTGGCGAGAATTTTTGAAAAGGACTACTCAAGTAAAGGAGATGGCCGCGGTCTTGGCTTGTACAAGATCCAACAATTACTGGAAAAATATCCCAAAACGACAGTGTCTACCAAGAGTTCAAACTACCGATTTACTCAGAGCTTGACCTTTTGGAAGGAATAATGGAAGAGAGAGTGGGACAGAAATCGGTCATTCGTTA
>NZ_KV834640.1:123899-220038 GCF_001837905.1 Streptococcus sp. HMSC076C09 | reverse complement strand
AGAGGCTAGGACTTTTGTCCCAGCCTCTTTTTTGACTGTTCACGACGATTTTTTGACCGATTCTGACAGAGAGCTTCCAAGGTTTTCCCCTTGAAGTATAATGGACACAAGATCAATAAGAAAAGAGGGATCCTATGTTTCAGGTAGCATCTATTACAAAATCATTTAAGGAGAAAGCTGTATTAAAGGGGGTGTCTTTTTCGATAGAAGAAGGAGACAAAATTGCCTTGCTGGGAAATAATGGGGCAGGTAAAAGCACCCTGTTTAACATTATCGCAGGGCAGCTCCAGGCTGATTCGGGAACGATAAAGACTTCTCTTGATTTTCAAAGAGAAATTGGGATGATGCCTCAGGGAGATCTGCTCATCGAGGATCTAACCGTTGCTGAATTCGTCGAATTAAAAAGCCGGATGAATCAGCAGAAGCAGGCTGATATCAATGGACTCTTAGAAATGGTTGAATTGAGAGAATCAAGAGAGCAGATGGTGGGAAGTCTTTCTGGTGGTCAAAAGAGACGCTTGTCCTTGTTGTTAACTATTTTGAATCATCCAAAGTTGATTTTTTTAGATGAGCCGACGACTGGCATGGACTTGGAAGCAGTTGATAATTTTTGGAAATTGCTGGAGCAGCAAGAGTTTACATCTGTTGTGGTGACCCATGATTTTAACCAAATTGATGCCTTTTTTACAAAAGTCCTGATTTTAAAAGAGGGTCGAATTGCTGCAACAAAGGCTGTTGAGGATATTCACCAGGCTGGTCAAACTATTGAGCAGTATTTCCGAGAAGAGATGAATAAAGGAGGGGAACAAGCATGAGAAAGATTCAATTAAAACAAGTTTTACGAAATAAGCGCTTCGTATTATTCACCATTATTTTACCCATAGGCTGGTATATCTTCTTTTATCAGCTTCAAAAAGGGATTTCACCAAGTATTTTATTAGGCATTGCCGTATTTATCGGGGTCATTGGCAATAGCCTTGCAACTTTTAGTAAGCGAATCGCCTCAGATATCGGTTTTTATTCTTTTGAATCCCACTTTACAAACTATAGTGTCAAGAACTATTTATGGGATCAATCGATTGTACAACTGATTCTGAACAGTTTGATCTTTTTAGCAGTGCTAGTAGTTGCTGTCCTAGGTTTTCACTTTCCAGTGACGACTAACCTGTTGGTACAATTTTTCCTCTTATCCTTGATGGGGATCTACTTTAGTGTGATTGGCTTTGTACTTGGGGTGAGGGTAGATGCCAAGACGATTGATACCATTGGCTTTCCTGTTATTATTTTGGCCGCCATGACCATTATTCCCTTTGATACGCTTGGCGCAAGTGGAGGATTTATGGACTTGGTTGGCAAGCTACAACGGGTTTTCCCAGGCTATTATTATACAAAGCTGATCCAAGATTTGACTGAGAAACAAACGATTGATGCCACCCAAATAGCGCTCTTTGTTGCCGTATTTGGATTGAATTTGCTATTTATCTATCTGCTCGTACCCAAAGGAAAAATGGGGAATTAAGAACAGATAAAAAAGCCTTGAGAACAACTCAAGGCTTTTTCTTTGCTATAAAATGGTTCTTCTGTACTCTTCCTTCAAGTGCTTGGAAAGATCTTGCTATTCTAAAGTTCTAATGGAGGGCTTTTTTATTACATGCTAATAGAAAAAATCAATGCCGTAGTTTTCTTTTAGATAGGTCGCTAACTCGGCTTTTTCTTCCTCTCTAAATCGACAGAGGCTAAGGGCGAGACGCAATTTCAAGGTGCTTGTATTGATGATGATGTTTGACTTAGAAATATCTTCTAGCTGGGTGACTTCTCTGAGGTTAAAATCTAAATAGCAAGCCTTGCTGTTGACATGATCAGGGTCGCTGACGTCCACTTCAACATACGATGCTCGCAACAATTCTTCTTTGGGAATGAAGATTTCTTTTGAGAAGAAGAGTCCGGGATAGACCTCAATACCTTCAAAGGTGAATTCAAAGGAGACTCTGTGGCTAGTCAGTCTTTTGATGCCTGCAATTGTTGCGTAGATAGCAGCGAAAAAGAGGACGGTTGGAATCACAGTGAGAAGATTTAGTTGAGAAAAGTCGATCAATCCATGTAAGAGAAGAAAGAAAATTTGAATGAATATAGCCGATGCAAAGAGTAGATAGCCCCCACCGACATATTTTGAATAATAGATTTTCATTTTTGACTCCTTACATTTTAAATGCTATGAAAACTCGGAATTTCAAGTACCCTTATCATAGCGGATTCGGTGAAGAGCTGTCAAATGTTTGGTAGGGTTCAAAGGTGGTTTTTATTTTAAATGGAATAACAATGGTGCAGAATGATTTAACTTCGTAGGCTACATTATAGTATCTAAAAAAGTGAGCTAAATACTCTTAAGACAAGCAAAAAAGCCTTTGTTTTCAAGGCCTTTTGTGCATAAAAAATGCCCCCTACATGAATTTTTAAGAACTTTTCATATTGAAAATAAACAAAAATGTTGAAATATAGCTGATTTTAGGGAAATACTTTTAGGTATTTTCAATGTCAGGATTTAAAAATGGGGCAAAAGTGGGGCAAAAACAAATTAACGAAAAAAATATCGAGTTCGTGCATCAAGTAAATGATAAATTGCAAGAATAAGTGCAACATTTACTCGAACTCATCCTCTAGAGCTTCACTAGCAGTTCTGTAAGCTAAACATTTTCGTGGTCGGTGATTGATATCATATAAAGCCTTGGTTCCCAAAGCTTTTTTATGTTATAAACTCATTAAAAGAACCCCCAGTTAGATTTGGAATATTTTTTATTCTGTGTCACATAAAAATAAATAAAATGAATGGCTATAGCTAGAGTAAAAATGGTTGCAATACTCAACACTGTTATAGGATTAGAAGCGAAAAGCAAAGAGAGAATCAAGGCAGCCAGATAGAGTGTCGCTTGAGCACAGTAGTAACTTCTCGGATAGCGAAGATAGTTTTTGTTATAGGGCCCATTTGCTAGGACAGCAGCTTGGAAGAGGCCAATTCCGATATAAAAGAAGCTGATTGCAACGAGAAGATTAGCCTCGGGATTCAGGAGATAACCCATCGAAACTGTCATCAACATAAGCCCGATGAAAATAGGATAGTGACTATAAATTACAAATAATCCCTTTTGACTAGATCCTTCATCAATAGCATGGTCAAATTCGCCAAAATAAAACAAGAACAGGGAAAGCATGATAACGAAATTGAGAACCGAATAAATCGAGAAATTCTCGACTGTAAAGAAGCTAGCTAGCCCAACAACCATCTCTCCAAACGTAATAATCACAAGAAGGGAGACGCGCTCGATTAAATGGGGAAGATTTACCTGGAAATGCTCATCTTTAGTAATCAAGAAAATTGGCACAATAAATGTTAGCAGAATACTAGCAATAAAGATATAGACTCCAACGTAAATAGGAAAAAGAGCTGCCAGATAGACTCCTAAACTTCCTAGACCTGTTAACCATAGAAAACCTTTGATACTTTCCCGATCAGTATTATTGGTTGATTTTCTAAAAAATTCAACCAAATATTGAAAAAATAAGGTAAGGGTCAATGTACCAACAGCCCAACAGGTATAATAGAACCATTGTTGCCAATTGTATCCAATCATATTGGACATAAAGAGCATAAGTCCCATGTTGATAAACATGATTACCATGTTAAATAACGAGTTTGTTCCATAGCGATTGGTATAAATGGTTTGAATCATCCAGGAATTGATGATAACCATGACAGAGATGAAGAAATCAAGTAAAGAATCCCAAGCCACAACACCGCTATGAAAAGGGTGAATTAAAGCAGTTGCTTTTGAAATTGCAAAAACAAACACTAGGTCATAAAATAGTTCTGAAAATTCTACACGTTTATGCTTAATAAGAGTTGTCATATTAATATCTTTCTACTTTAGAAATACAATACATTATAACAGAAAATGGTAATGAAAGAAAAGGATATGCTTAAATAATTTCATGTGGCGCGAATTGTAAAAATCTTGACTTCTTTTGTCATTTACTTGAAAAAGCAACCCTGACGAGTTGATTAAAATCCTATTAAAAATTAACTTTGTCAGGATCATCCTGAGTTTTGATGCCTTGAATCTTATCCAAGACCGCCATATCTTCCTCTGATAAGTCGAAGCCGAAGATATCCAAGTTAGCTTTTATATTTTTAGGTGTCACAGACTTAGGTAGTGGCAAGAAACCTTTTTGAAGGCTCCAACGCAGAGCAACTTGTGCCACAGATTTACCGTTACGTTCAGCCACTGCTTCAACATCTTCATTTCCAAAAATACCACCTGTACCTAGTGGACTATAGGCTTCAATAAGGATATCGCGCTCTTGGCAATAGGCAACTAAGTCTTCTTGGTCACAACCTGGAGCCAAGAGGATTTGATTGACATGTGGAACATACGGATAAAGTCAAAGTCCTGGAGCACATTTATCTCATGTACCAACTCACAGGCGGAGTGATGGACGATTGATAGAAATGAACCACCTTCGAGGTGGTTTTTTCGACGAAAACGAGTGTGAGATAAATAACGAGTCTTTGGATGAGACTCGTTTATTTTGTGAATATAAACTTTTTGGTACAAAATTTGGTATAAAAAACAAAATGACAAGCAAAAAAGCCTTGGAACTCAAGGCTTTTTCCTGTTGATTTAGATGCCCCCTACATGGATTTGTAAGAACTTTTCATATTGAAAATAAACAAAAATGTTGAAATATAGCTGATTTTAGGGAAATACTTTTAGGTATTTTCAATGTCAGGATTTAAAAATGGGGCAAAAGCGGGGCAAAAACGAATGACTCGTATTTTGTTTGAAAACCTATAATACCTAATGATTATGCTATTCTAGATATATAGTTTTGTTATAAATAAATGTCAGTGCGAGATCAAATTGGAGAATAAAATGGAAAAACAAATTTCTACGTAGAATGGAATGCGAAAAAGTGATAATTAAAGAGACGAAAAAGCTGAGAATATGATTTCCCAGCTTTTTTGAATGCGATAGAAATAGCAACTAGACTATTTACGAAAGGCCTCAATAATGTAGGTGAAGCCAGTAACTAAAAATGAAAAGGCAATGACATAAACGACAAAGACACCTGTAGCCACTGGATTGAACAGAATCACTAGACCTAGTAAAAATTCAAGCAAGGCTACCCACATGATATTGCTACCAATAATAGGGAAAATCAATCTTAGACGATTGCCTTTAAAGAAAGCAATAATGGCTTCTACAATTAACCAAATTCCTACAATGGTCGGAATGACGACCGGCAGGGTCACAAAGCCATAAGCAACGAGGTAAAGAGCTAAGAGAAGACTAACAAATCCTTGGAAAAGATAAACAGGTGAGCGAAGCTCTTTTGGTGCAGAGAAATAGCCTAAAATAGCTGCTATAGAAGAAACCAGTAAACCAAATGAAATCCACCAGCTGTAAGCAACAAGATTAGCTACTGGGTTTGTAAATAGGAAAAGTCCTAAAAGGACAAAAACAACTCCTGCAAGGAATAGCAGTAAACGATTAGAAAATTTCATTTCAATACCCCCTATATAGTATAGTTTGCTAATAAAACTATTGTACTTATTTTTATAGAAAATGTCAATAAAATATATAAACAATTTGGAAGTTTCAGTCTGACTTACAAAAAGAAAAGGAGTTTTCACTCCTTTTCACAGATTGAAGACAAAGTCCTTATAAAAGTGTCTTCTAAAGATTTTAACTTCAATCTGAAGCGAGGTTATCCTCGCTTTTTCTATTTATCAAACAATTCCTTATTTTCAATTAAGAGTTCTAGTGGAGATTTATCCCTTGCTTCAATAAAACCAGGTTCATATTGGTTATGAAGTGTTCTTTTCTGAGAAGTTGGATCAATATACAACTCATCTCCATCTTCTGTGTATAGTTGGTTGCCTCTTGTTAAGTAAAGTAAATCCTCTAAGTACTGTCCATCAGTTTCTAGAAAATGTTCGATGTATTTGACAGCCTTTAAGATCTCACTTACTTTATCAGAGTATTCATTCGATTCAAGAACACTCTTTTCTAATTCAATCTCTTTACTAGTTCCAAATAGTTGGGTTGGAGTTGCATTAAAATATTCTGCTATCTTATCTAAATTTGCAAAGGTAGGATAGCTTTTTTGTTTTTCGTAGTCAGAGATGTCTGGAAAGATTGCTCATAAAAAAATGTGGGGCAAATGATGGGGCAAATCAGTTATAGACAAACAAAAAAGCCTTATAAATCAAGGCTTTTTCCTGTTGATTTAGATGCCCCCTGCATGGATTTGGAAAGGATTTTCATATTGAGAGTAATTAAAAATATTGAAATATAAGTGATTTTAGGGAAGTACTTTTAGGTATTTCCAATGTCATGATTTAAAAATGGGGCAAAAACGAATGACTCTCATTTGGTTTGAAAACCTATAATATCTAATGATTATGCTATACTAGAAATATAGTGTTGTTATCAATAAATATCAGTGCGAGACTAATCGGAGGATAAAATGGAAAAACAAATTAATGAAAAAATTATCGAAATGGATAGGGAATATCCCTTTTTATTTTGCTTTAAATCAGATTTTTGGATGGAATAGTAGATGATAAGACAAAATATCTTTGAACATACAAAAAGACAAACGCCAAAAATGACGTCTGTCTACGTTCTGAGGTAGCCTTTAGGCTCCCTTTTTTCTTAGAAAATACCGATGAGTAATTGCATGCCAAGACTAGTCAGGATGATAGCAATCCAGCAAAGGGCTCCAAGAAGAATGGATTTTCCACTGGATTTGATCATAGCAACGAGGTTAGTTTTGAGACCAATAGCACTCATAGCCATGATGATGAGGAATTTGGAGAGCTGTTTGAGAGGTGAAAAGAAGCTATTGCTAACACCAAAAGAAGTAAGGACGGTAGTTAGCAGAGAAGCTAGGATGAAGTAGAGAATGAAAACGGGGAAGATTTTTTTAAGCTTTACTCCTTGGTTGTTGTCTTGTTGACGGCTTTGCCAATAGGAGAGGAAGAGAGTAATAGGGATAATAGCTAAGGTACGAGTCAGTTTGACAATGGTTGCAGATTCTAGAGTATTGGTATGATACAGACTATCCCAGGCGCTAGCTGTGGCTGTTACAGAGGAAGTATCGTTGACCGCAGTACCCGCAAAGAGAGCAAAACCTTCGTTGGAGAGATGGAGCCAAGAACCTAGAGTTGGAAAGATAAGAGCTGCCAAGACATTGAAGAAAAAGATAACAGAAATGGCTTGGGCTACTTCTTTTTCCTTGGCGTGAATAACAGGAGCAGTCGCTGCAATGGCAGAACCGCCACAGATAGAAGAGCCTACCCCAATCAAGGTAGCTAGCTTTGTATCCATGTTAAAAAATCGTTGGAAAAAGAAAGCAATAATTAAAGCGATAGAAATAGTCGAAAGGATGACAGGAAGGGAAGATTTTCCAACTGCGAAAACTTGAGAGATATTGAGTCCAAAACCAAGTAAGATAACAGCATACTGAAGCAATTTTTTGGAGCTATAAGTCAAACCAGCATCCAGTTGTTTATAGGGAGTGAGAAAGGGGTAGAGAATCATTCCGATAAAAATGGCGAAAACAGGTGCTCCCACAACAGGCAGAAAGCCTCCTAAAACCCAAGAGATGATAGAAATGATCAGACAGGCTAACAGTCCTGCCCAATTTTTTGATAGAAATGACATAAAAACCTCCGAAAATAAATACCCCTTATTATAATCTTATTTATCAGAAAAGTAAAATAGAAAATAGAAAGTAGGAATAAGGTAGTAAATTAACGGAATTTTGCGGTCAGAGAGCTTTTTGTAATATAATAGATATATGTTCTTTGATCAATAAGGATGCAAATGTGGCATATGTTATTGAAAAAAATGAATTTGATGAGCCTGGACATGTGAAGTAATTATGTGAGATAAGAAAATAAATAAGAGAGTTGAAAATGTACTGATCCCAAAAGTTAGATTTTTTTCTGTCTAACTTTTGGGATCAGTACATATCCTCGCTTTTTTAATCTAATAGGTCCTTATTTTCAATTAAGAGTTCTAGTGGGGATTTATCTCTTGCTACAATAAAACCAGGTTCATATTGGTTATGAAATGTTCTTTTCTGAGAAGTTGGATCAATATACAACTCATCTCCATCTTCTGTGTATAGTTGGTTGCCTCTTGTTAAGTAAAGTAAATCCTCTAAGTACTGTCCATCAGTTTCTAGAAAATGTTCGATGTATTTGACAGCCTTTAAGATCTCACTTACTTTATCAGAGTATTCATTCGATTCAAGAACACTCTTTTCTAATTCAATCTCCTTACTTGTTCCAAAAAGTTGAGTTGGAGTTGCATTAAAATATTCTGCTATCTTATCTAAATTTGCAAAGGTAGGATAGCTTTTTTGTTTTTCGTAGTCAGAGATGTCTGGAAAGATTGCTCATAAAAAAATGTGGGGCAAATGATGGGGCAAATCAGTTATAGACAAACAAAAAAGCCTTGTAAATCAAGGCTTTTTCCTGTTGTATGTAGATGCCCCCTACAGGGCTCGAACCTGTGACCCATAGATTAAGAGTCTACTGCTCTACCAACTGAGCTAAGGAGGCAAATATAAAAAGCTGTATTGGTGCCGATACTTCACGATTTGTATTGAACCCGCGCAATTAAGCAGGTGGGCAACTCGCTCTGACTTAGCTGCTTCCGCGTGAAACGGCCTGCATACTGCCAGAAGTCTTTTGTTTCCCTAATAATACAAAAAATAGTCGGTCAACACTTAAGTGTGAAGTCGTACACCACAGCGTTTCTATATGTATATGATACCACATTTTGAAAATATTTCAAGGAAAAATCTCAATTTTTTGAAACCGATGTCACTTTTTCTTAAATTGATCAATCTTCTCCTTGGTGGCTCCGAGAGCACGCTCGTACTTGCCATTTTCATTGGGAATAAAGTAGGAAGCGTGTTTGAGCTTGTCTGGCAAGTAGTCCTGATTGACCCAGTTGCCAGGGTAGTTGTGAGGGTATTTATAGTTTTGCGCATTTCCCAGTTCCTTGCTTCCAGCATAATGACCATCGCGGAGGTGGCGAGGAATAGGAAGGTTGCCAGAACTTCTAAGATCAGCCAGCGCCTTGTCCATGGCAACGTAGGCTGAGTTGGATTTCGGCGAAAGGGCTAGATCGATGACGATGTTGGCGATGAGAATGCGGGCCTCAGGAAAGCCGATGCGCTCAGCTGCTTGTAACGCTGTCACGGTATGAATCTGCGCATCTGGATTGGCCAGACCGATATCCTCATAAGCGATGACAGTCAAGCGACGAGCTAGGCTGGGTAGATCTCCGGCTTCGATCAAACGAGCTGCATAGTGGAGACTAGCATCGACATCCGAACCACGGATAGATTTTTGCAGAGCAGAGAGCACGTCGTAGTGGCCGTCTCCATCTTTGTCCATGGTGATGTAGCTGCGCTGGAGACTGTTTTCCATGATCTCTAGCGTAATATGGCGAATTCCTTCTGCATTTTCAGAGGTCGACAGCACCGCCAGATCGAGAGAATTAAAGGCAGAGCGAAGATCTCCATTGGTTGAGGTAGCGATGAAATCCAAAGCGTCCTCATCGAGCACGACTGGAAAATCAAAGCCACGGTCGGGATCGTCCAGCGCCGTTTTTAGAGCTTGCTTGACCTCCTCCGTCGTCAACGGTTCCAGCTCAAAGATTTGTACGCGGCTACGAATAGCGGGTGTGACAGAGAAAAAGGGATTTTCAGTCGTTGCACCGATCATGATGACCAGACCACTTTCGAGCAAAGGCAGGAGAAAATCTTGTTTAGTTTTATCGAGGCGATGGATCTCGTCCAAGAGCAGGACCAAGCCACCAGAAAATTTGGCCTCCTCTGCGATTTCTTGTAGGCGTTTTTTACTGTCAACTGTTGCATTAAAGGTCCGAAAAGCATACTTGGTCGTTCCTGCGATCGCAGAAGCAATACTGGTCTTTCCGATCCCCGGAGGTCCATAGAGAATCATAGAGGACAGACGATTGGCCTCGACCATGCGACGAATGATTTTGCCTTCTCCAACCAGGTGCTGTTGACCGATGACTTGATCGATCGTTCGTGGTCGCATACGGAGTGCGAGATTGTCGGGCATTTCCTTCTCCTTTCTAGCTTTGTCTCCTTTCAAAGAGACGGTTTTTATGGTAAGATTGTAGTAACTATTGTATCATATTCCGCTCTAAGAGTGGGAAATTAGAAAGAGGACGCTATGTCTAAATACGGATTTTTAGATGTTTTACAAGAAGAGTTGGACAAGAACTTTCCTTTTGATTATGAGATTAGCTGGGACAAGCGCAATCATGCGGTTGAAGTGAGTTTTCTGCTTGAGGCGCAAAATCCTGCAGGAGTGGAGATGTTAGATGAAGACGGAGAAGTTTCGTCAGATGATATCCTTTTTGAAGAAGCGGTACTTTTTTACAACCCTGCCAAGTCAACAGTTAATGCAGAAGACTATTTAACTGTTATTCCGTATCTACCTAAAAAAGGTTTCTCTCGTGAATTCTTAGCTTATTTTGCGCTATTTTTCAAAGATACTGCAGAGGTTGGACTAGACGCCCTCATGGACTTTTTGGAAGACCCAGAAGCAGAAGAATTCGTCATGGAATGGAACCAAGAGGTCTTTGAAGAAGGAAAAGTTGGATTGGAAGAAGGAGAATTTTACCCTTATCCAAGATATTAGGAAGAAATGATTATGAATTTGGATTGTATTGATAAAAAGTTTGATTTTACGGGCTCTAAGATTGCCTTGATTTGTGGGGATAAGGTCTTGACTATCTTACGTGATGACAAGGACGATATCCCTTGTCCCAACATGTGGGAGTTGCCAGGTGGTGGTCGTGAAGGAAACGAAAGTCCTTTCGAGTGCGCGGCGCGTGAAGTTTATGAGGAACTGGGAATTCATTTAGGTGAAGACTGTCTGCTTTGGAGCAAGGTCTATCCCAGCGTGCTCTTTGAAGGTCGGCAGTCTGTCTTTATGGTCGGTCAGTTAAGTCAGGATCAGTTTGACAGTATCACCTTTGGGGATGAAGGACAGGCCTATAAACTGATGTCTATTGAGGAATTTCTCAATTCTAAACAAGCAGTGCCTCAGCTACAGGGGAGATTGAGGGATTATTTGGAGGAAAGTAAGGTAGATGCCAAATCGTAGTAAGAATATCAATATGTTTCTCATTAATGGAGAAGTTACTGGTATAATCAAATGTACCTTGTCCAATTGGACAGGGGTGATCTATAAAATTCCTCGAATTCAATTGGCAGATTTAAAATCACGTGATGAAATGAAGCAAAGTGGCATTTATTTCCTATTTGGTCGTAATGAGGATAAGCAAAAGGATGTTACCTACATCGGGCAGGCGACGAATCGCAAAAATGGTGAAGGTGTCCTTTTACGTGTTCAGGAACATACTCGTGACAATCATACAGATTATTTTAATGATGTCATTATTTTGACGACGCAGAATAACTCCTTTGGACCCACGGAAATTAGTTACTTGGAAAATAAATTTACACAACTAGCAAAGGACGCGGGGCGCTTCATTGTAAAAAATGGGAATGAGCCCAATTCTGGGAATGTAACAGAAGAAAAGCAATCCGAGTTGGATGAGGTTGTAGAAAATACTTTGATGATTGTAGGAACCTTAGGGTACCGAGTGTTTGTTCCTATGACCAAGAAAACAGGTCAGAATGTTTCTGATGAAAATTCAACTTATCTCTATCTAAAGCGAAAAACCAAGAAATCAAATAGAACGATCGAAGCAATCTGTGAACAGACTTCAGAAGGCTTTGTTGTTTTAGAAGGAAGTCAAGTGGATGTGGTTGATTCATCCGCAATACCAGCAAGCCTAAAAGAATTGCGTAAAGAGTTAATCAAAACAAATATGATTAAAGATGGTGTTTTACAAGAAAAACAACTGTTCTCCAGTCCATCTTACGCAGCCGCTTTTGTACTAGGCATGAATACGAATGGTCGAACGGATTGGAAAAATAAGGACGGTAAGACTTTAAAAGAATTAGAAGAAACAATGGATTGTTAAGGAGAATCAAATGGAAACATGGCAAGAGTTAAAAGTTACAGTGAAGCGTGAGGGTGAGGAACTAGTCTCCAACCTCTTGATCGAGTTAGGCGCCCAAGGGGTAGCAATCGAAGACAGCATGGATTATGTGGGAAATGTCGACCGCTTTGGTGAGATTTTTCCTGATGTCGAGCAGCAAGAAGAAATCGTGGTGACGGCCTACTACCCGGAAACGGTTGATGTAGCAGCGGTTGAAGCGGACTTGCAGGCTCGCTTAGCAGAATTGACGGATTTTATGGATCTAGGAGAGGTCAAGATGGGTACGACTGCCTTGGCTGAGGAAGACTGGGCAGACAACTGGAAGAAATACTATGAACCAGCTCGTATCACTCATGACTTGACCATCGTGCCGTCATGGACGGACTATGAGGTGACAGCGGGAGAAAAGATTATCAAGCTGGATCCTGGTATGGCCTTCGGAACAGGAACCCACCCGACAACCAAGATGAGCCTCTTTGCCTTAGAGCAGGTTCTCCGTGGTGGCGAAACGGTGCTAGATGTAGGAACTGGTTCAGGTGTCCTTTCCATTGCTAGCTCCCTTCTTGGTGCCAAGGAAATCTTTGCCTATGACTTGGATGACGTAGCGGTTCGCGTCGCTCAGGAAAATATTGAACTCAACCCAGGCATGGAAAACATCCATGTAGCCCCAGGCGATTTGCTGAAAGGCGTGGAGATTGAGGCAGATGTCATCGTGGCCAACATCCTGGCGGATATCCTTATCCATCTGACAGATGATGCTTATCGCTTGGTCAAGGATGAAGGTTATCTCATCATGAGTGGCATTATCAAGGACAAGTGGGACATGGTGCGCGAGTCGGCTGAGTCAGCAGGATTCTTCCTTGAAACCCACATGATCCAAGGGGAATGGAATGCCTGCGTCTTCAAGAAGACCAAGGATGTCTCCGGTGTGATTGGAGGCTAGCATGCAGCAGTATTTTGTAAAAGGTTTGGCTAGCTCACCTGTCGCCATTGAGGACAAGGAAACCAGCAAGCACATGTTTCAGGTCATGCGCTTAAAAGAAGATGATGAGGTGACTTTAGTCTTTGATGATGGGATCAAGCGCTTGGCGCGCGTGGTCAATGTAGAAGCCCGTCAGTTGGAGCTGGTTGAGGAATTAGCTGACAATGTGGAACTGCCAGTCCAAGTGACCATCGCATCAGGCTTTCCCAAGGGAGACAAGCTGGAGTTCATCACTCAGAAAGTAACAGAACTGGGTGCTAGCCAAATCTGGGCCTTTCCTGCAGACTGGTCCGTTGCCAAGTGGGACGGCAAGAAGTTGGGTAAAAAGGTCGAAAAACTAGAAAAAATTGCCCTTGGAGCAGCCGAGCAAAGCAAGCGGAATTTGGTCCCAAGCATTACCCTTTTTGAGAAAAAGGCAGACTTTCTGGCTCAGTTAGAACAGTTTGATCGGATCGTGGTGGCTTATGAAGAGTCGGCTAAAGAAGGAGAGGCAGCAGCTTTACTTCAGTCTCTGACCGGATTGGAAGCTGGAAGCAAATTGCTCTTTATCTTTGGGCCAGAGGGAGGCCTCTCCCCTGCAGAAATTGAAAGTTTTACAGTTAAAGGAGCCATTCTTGCAGGACTTGGTCCTCGCATCCTGCGAGCAGAAACAGCGCCACTCTACGCCCTCAGCGCCGTGAGTGTTGTCACAGAATTAATGAACTAACGAAGTGAAGGAATCGCTTCGTTAGTTTTTTTACAAGAATGATGAAAGCAAGGTGGATCCCAGAATGATCTTCGAGAAGTATCCGTATATTAAAGTAGCTTCATTGGTTCCCATCTGCTTCTAAAAGTGTTAAAATAGTATCCAAGAAACTGGAGAAAATACATGCCGAAAGAAGAGAATTTAACAGGGGACCAAGTCGTTGCCCTTACAAAAAAATATTTATCACCTGAAGATGTTGCTTTTGTACAAAAGGCTTTGGTCTATGCGGTTGATTGCCATAATGGGCAATTCCGTCAGTCTGGCGAGCCTTATATCATCCACCCAATTCAAGTAGCAGGGATCCTTGCCAAGCTGAAACTGGATGCTGTGACGGTCGCCTGCGGCTTTTTGCATGATGTCGTGGAAGATACGGATGCGACTTTAGATGATTTAGAGCGCGAATTTGGTCATGATGTGCGCGTGATTGTCGATGGGGTGACCAAGCTCGGGAAGGTCAAGTACAAGTCCCATGAAGAGCAGTTGGCGGAAAACCATCGCAAGATGCTCATGGCCATGTCTCAAGATATCCGCGTGATTTTGGTTAAATTGGCTGACCGCTTGCATAATATGCGTACCCTCAAGCATTTGCGCAAGGATAAGCAAGAGCGCATTTCGCGTGAGACCATGGAGATCTATGCGCCACTCGCCCACCGTCTCGGGATTTCCAGCGTCAAGTGGGAGCTTGAGGATTTGTCCTTCCGTTATCTGAATGAAGTTGAATTCTACAAGATTTCGCATATGATGAAGGAAAAACGTCGCGAGCGAGAAGAGTTGGTCGAAGAGGTTGTCCACAAGATCGAGACCTATGCTGGGGAACGCCATCTGCATGGGAAAATTTATGGTCGACCAAAGCATATCTATTCGATCTATCGCAAAATGCAGGATAAGAAGAAACGCTTCGATGAAATCTATGACTTGATTGCCATCCGCTGCATCCTGGACACTCCAAGTGATGTTTATGCCATGCTGGGCTATATCCATGAGCTCTGGAAGCCAATGCCGGGTCGATTTAAGGACTATATTGCCAACCGGAAGGCCAATGGCTATCAGTCCATCCATACGACTGTATACGGCCCTAAAGGACCGATTGAGTTCCAGATCCGAACCAAGGAAATGCATGAGGTTGCTGAGTACGGGGTTGCGGCTCACTGGGCCTATAAAAAAGGAATCAAGGGTCAAGTCAACAGCAAGGAATCGGCTATTGGGATGAACTGGATTAAGGAGATGATGGAACTCCAAGACCAGTCAGGCGATGCTAAAGAATTTGTTGAAAATGTAAAAGAAGACATCTTGGCAGAAGAGATTTACGTCTTCACACCAGATGGAACCGTGCGCTCGCTTCCGAAAGATTCTGGACCGATCGATTTTGCTTATGAAATCCACACCAAGGTTGGGGAAAAAGCGATTGGTGCCAAGGTCAACGGCCGGATGGTGCCCCTCAATACCAAACTTCGGACGGGAGACCAGGTGGAGATTATCACCAACGCCAACTCCTTTGGTCCGAGCCGTGACTGGCTGACACTTGTTAAAACTAGCAAGGCGCGCAACAAGATTCGTCAGTTCTTTAAAAATCAAGACAAGGAATTGTCGATTAACCGTGGTCGGGACCTCTTGATGGCCCAATTCCACGAGCATGACTTGGTAGCCAATAAGTTCATGAACAAAAAGCACATGGACAAAGTGCTACAAAAATCAAGCTATAAGACAGAAGAAGCCTTGTTTGCGGCGATTGGTTTTGGAGAGATTGGGGCTATTACCATCTTTAACCGCTTGACGGAGGATGAACGCCGGGAAGAAGAGCGGGCTAAGGCACGCGCAGAAGCAGAAGAGCTAGTCAAAGGTGGCGAGGTCAAGGTTGAAAATAAAAAAGACACCTTGAAGGTCCGTCACGAAGGTGGCGTGGTCATCCAAGGCGCTTCTGGGCTCTTGATTCGGATTGCGAAGTGCTGTAACCCAGTTCCAGGTGATGAAATCGTCGGCTACATCACCAAAGGACGCGGTGTTGCGATTCACCGTCAGGACTGTATGAACCTACGTGCCCAAGACAACTACGAGCAACGCTTGATCGATGTAGAATGGGAAGATAACAACACGACCAAGGACTACATCGCCCACATCGATATATACGGACTCAACCGTGCCGGACTTCTGAACGATGTGCTCCAAGTCCTCTCCAATACAGCTAAGATGGTCTCAACCGTCAATGCCCAACCAACCAAAGATATGAAATTTGCCAATATCCACATTTCCTTTGGGATTCCAAACCTGTCTATGTTGACAACAGTTGTGGATAAGATTAAGAGTGTGCCGGAGGTGTACTCTGTTAAGCGTACCAACGGCTAGTCGGCTGCTCAGTTATCTTTTATTGCTTCGTTAGCTCGCCTTGCCGTACTTAAGTACTGTCTTCGTCTCGCTGCCTCGCACTAAAAGCAACTGAACAGCCTTTACTTTTCAGATAGTGTGCCTGCGTCTCACTGCCTTGTCTGATGTCGATTTTCTTTTAAGGTCAGCAGTGAATGCTCAATAGATTTATAAAATAGGATAATAAAATGAAATTAGTAATTCAACGGGTCAAGAGTGCCTCGGTTTCCATTGATGGCCAAGTTTACAATGCGATCCAGCAAGGCTTGCTGCTCTTAGTGGGAGTAGGGCCTGAGGATGACCAGAAGGATTTGGAGTATGCAGTCCGCAAGGTATCGCAGATGCGTATTTTCTCAGATGAGGAAGATAAGATGAATCTTTCGGTCAAAGATATCCAAGGGGAAATCTTATCGATCTCTCAATTTACCCTCTTTGCGGAGACAAAAAAAGGCAACCGTCCTGCTTTTACAGGAGCTGCCAAGCCAGATATGGCCAGTCAGTTATATGATGCCTTTAATGATCAATTAGAAAAAGAAGTCCCTGTCAAACGAGGGATCTTTGGGGCTGATATGGCGATTGAATTGATCAATGATGGTCCAGTGACGATTTTGTTAGATACAAAAAATCCATAAGTAAGAAAACATGCAGTCGGTTTAGACTGCATATTTTTCGATATAGAGTTGTTGGGCGATCACTTGGTTGATAGAAATTTCTTGTCCTTGGATGACTAAGTGATAGAGGCCTGTGTAGTCATCATATCGTTGAAACTCGATAGTATCCCCAATCTGGAGATGGATCTGGTCTAAGAATTTTAACAATTCATAGGTGTCATAGACTCTTTGCAGAATATACAGACTAGGTTGGGTCGTTTCACTGAGACGGTCTTGGTAGGCTTCGACAAGCCTTTCGCCTTTCTTTGGAATTGTCCCACCATGAGGGCAGGTCTTAGGATTTCCAAGCATGTGATCCAGCCGGTCGATGAAATGTTCAGAAACGGTATGCTCGAGAACTTCTGCCTCTTCATGGACTTCTTCAGTTGTGTAGCCAAGATTTTTCAGCAGAAATACTTCGATCAAGCGGTGCTTGCGGTAGAGATCAGAGACCAATTGCGAGCCCAGATCCGTTAGTAGATAGCCATGGGTCTTATCTTTCACCAAGAGGCCCTCAGAGATCATGCGCTTAATCATCTCGGTCACAGCGGGTGGAGAGACCTGCATGCGACTAGCGATTTCCTTATTACTGATTTTTTCTACTTCTGTGCCAATTTCATAAATGCACTTGAGGTAATCTTCTTTGTTTGGTGTCATGCTTTCCTCTTTTCTTCGCTCACTTCTAGTATATCAAAAAAATCCTCAAAAACGCTAGTGGAGTAATGAGAATTGTCTCAAGCTCCAAAAGATGGTAGTATAGTAGAATAGAAAGGACGTCATCATGAACAGACGGGAATTAGCGAGACTAGGCTGGAGAGAAAATAGTTTAGCCTATCTAGAGAAGCACTTGCAGGGATTGAAAGATCCACAAGCCTACCAAGAACAATACCAGTCTGTCTTTTTCTTTGCCAGTCCTCTGTTTCAAAATATGTGGTTTCAAGAGATCAAGGATCTAACGGAAACGGCTGCCCAAGACTTGCTGAGGGGAGTCATGAAAATTCTTCTTATGCCAAGTGACCTGTCCGGAACTTGTGAAGAAACAGCCTTTCTTCTGAGTAGGATGGCTCCAGATTGTCCGCCAGGTTCCGATTTTTGGAAGGTTTTTTCACACGTCGTGCAAATCGCCTTTGAAAAGGATCCCTTAGCAGATCAGTCGGGAGATCAGCTCTTGAAACGCCAGGTTCACCAGTTGCGCTACCTACTTTCAAGTTACCAAGCCCAGTGGATTCGGACGCATGAGGCCAGAGCTGGACAGACTGACGAGGAGGCCTTACAAGCTTACTTACAGGAGGCTAGAGCGGTCACGGTGGATGCTTATGCGGCTGCCCGCCTTCACAATAAGGTCTCCCTAGGGCCAGATGGTCACCTTCATTATCCATCAGGGGCCTCCCAACAAGTCAATTTCAAGGTCTTGTTAAATTTTCATACGGAGTATATTCTCGATCAAGCCGGGCGTTTTCTCAATGAAGTCGATCCAGTAGAAGTTTCTGAAAATGGCATTGTCAATGGGGCTAGTTTTAACTACGGGCTGGCTAGGGGACGGACCCATAAGGACTTAGATATTGACCCCGTCAAAGCTTGGGATCCAGCCTTTCGCAAGCATGTCCTCTATCAGCAAGATGTTCGCTATCTAGCCCCTAAAAATGATCGCAGTGTCGAAGGCTACTGGAGTCGAAAAGGAGTCTTTGCACAAGGAGGCAAGAGCTACAAGCAACAAGTGGCACAGCGCGTGCGGAGTTTCCTCAGAGGCATCCCTCGCTTACGCTGGCGCGTCCTCCTACAGAATGGACTTCATCGGATTTTATAGCAATGGAAAAGAGGTCGCAGACCTCTTTTTTCATTTATCCAAGCGCATTGACGGCTTCGATTGCAGCGTCGTAATTTGGTTCGCTGTTGATATTGTCTAGGTATTCAACGTAAGTAACCTTGTTATCCGCATCTAAGACCAAGACAGCGCGTGCGAGTAGGTGCCATTCATTGATCAAGAGGCCGTATGCTTTCCCGAAGGAATGGTCGTAGTAGTCTGAGAGCATGATGGCATTGTCGAGCCCTTCAGCAGCGCACCATTTACCTTGAGCAAAAGGAAGGTCGACAGAGACCGTCAAGACGACAGTGTCTTCCATATCCGATAAGGTTTGATTGAAGTGACGTGTTTGCATCGAACAGATACCTGTGTCGATGGATGGGATAATGCTGAGGACTTTTTTCTTGCCAGCAAAATCAGCTAAAGATTTCTTCTCAAGAGCTGGAGTGATCAATGAAAAGTCATGAGCAGTATCGCCAACTTGAAGTTGAGATCCAGTAAAGGTAACAGGGTTTCCTAAAAATGTTGTCATAGCAAAGACTCCTTTTTTCTTTTCATTGTACATCAATGAAGGGGGAAGAGCCACTGATTTGTTTGAGAATCTAATCAGTTTGGAATCTTATTTGTTCAAACCTTCTGCGATCTTGTCTAAGTTCCATTTCATCATGCTGTAGTAGCTATCACCTTTTTCTCCCTCTTTGGCAATGGAATCAGTGAAGATCTTTGCATAGATCGGGATATTGGTATCTTTAGACACAGTTTTCATAGGACGTTCATCGACGCTAGATTCAACAAAGAGGGCAGGCACCTTGGTTTGCCGGAGCTTTTCTACCAGCGTTTTGATTTGGTCAGGTGTGCCTTCTTCTTCCGTATTGATTTCCCAGATATAGGCGGATGGGACGCCGTAGGCTTTGGAGAAGTATTTGAAGCAGCCTTCGCTGGTTACAATCATCTTCTTCTCTTCTGGGATATTGTTGAATTTTTGTTTGGCTTCTTGGTCGAGCTTGCTGAGTTTTTCAGTATAGGCAGCTAGATTTTTTTCGTAGAAGTCCTTGTTTTTGGGATCTTTTGCGATCAATTGTTTGGCAATGTTTTTAGCGTAGAGGATCCCGTTTTCGAGATTGAGCCAAGCGTGAGGGTCTTCTTTTCCAGCTTGGTTTTGGCCTTCCAAGTAGATGACGTCGACTCCCTCGCTAGCTGCGAAATAGTCTTTGTTTTCAACTTTATTGGCATTTTTGACCAATTTAGTAAACCAAGCATTGCCACCGGTTTCGAGGTTGATCCCGTTGTAGAAGATGAGGTCTGCTTGCGAAGTCTTTTTGACATCTTCTGGAAGCGGTTCGTACTCGTGAGGATCTTTGCCGACAGGAACGATACTGTGCAGATCGATCTTATCCTCAGCAATATTTTTAGTGATATCTGCAAGGATTGAATTGGTGGTGACCACTTTCAATTTACCAGAAGCTCCAGAAGAAGAGCCTTTGCTACAGGCCAACAGACCAAATAAGAGCGCCACAAAGAGGGCGAGGATAGAAGCGGTTTTTTTCATGTGTTTCTCCTTTAATGAGATGAAAGAGCGTGCTTATTCTTTCTCTGCTTAGGAGCGATAAAGAAGCTGATGAGAAAGAAGACAGCAGAAGTGAGGACAATACAAGACCCGACGGCGATGTTTAAGCTATAGCCAATAAAGAGTCCCAGGATGGATGCAAGAGCACCTAATCCGGATGAAAGGAGCATCATGGACCAGAGGCTATTGGTGTAGAGATAGGCTGTCGCAGCGGGTGTGATGAGCATGGCGACGATGAGAATGGTCCCGACACTCTGCATAGCCGTGACAGAAACCAAGGTCAAGAGTACCATGAGGAGGTAGTGATAGGCCTTGACCCGAACACCCATGGATTGGGCTAGAACGGGATCAAAAGATGTGAGCAGCAAGGGACGAAAGAGCAGAACAATCACCAGTAAGACCGCCACACCAATACCAATGGTCATCCACATATCCTGGTCTTGCACGGCCAAGATATTTCCAAAGAGGATGTGGAAAAGGTCGGTGGAACTTTTAGCGACTCCAATCAAGATGACCCCTAAGGCGAGGAAAGAAGAAAAGGTAATCCCAATCGCAGTGTCGCTCTTGATGATGGAGTTGCTCTTGATATAGGTGATGAGGACAGAAGCTAAAAGACCAAAGACAATGGCGCCAATAAAGAAATTGATACCCAGGATAAAGGACAAAGCCACCCCTGGAAGGACCGCGTGTGAGATGGCATCTCCCATGAGAGACATGCCTCGTAAAATAATGAAACATCCGACCGCACCAGCAACAATTCCGATGGCGATAGCAGTAATAAAGGCGTTTTGTAGGAAATGAAATTGTTGTAATCCATCGATAAATTCTGTAATCATCCAACTCCACCTCCTATAAAGAGTTCATGGCCGTAGGTGGCGTGCAGATTCTCCTTGGTAAAGGTCTCCTCTGTTTTTCCAAAAGCAATTAGCTTGCGATGAAGGAGGAGGACTTGGTCAAAGTAAGCTGGGACCTTGCTGAGGTCGTGATGGACGATCAGAATGGTCTTGCCTTCTTGTTTCAAGGTCTGGAGGGTCTGCATGATGATGTCTTCGCTGACAGAGTCAATCCCTGCGAAGGGCTCATCCAAAAAAATGACATCCGCTTCTTGGACCAAGCAGCGGGCGATCAGCACCCGTTGGAATTGCCCTCCTGAAAGTTGGCCAATCTGGCGATCCGCTAGATCAAGAAGATTGACAAGTTTCAAGGCATCTTCCACTTTTTGGCGATCCTCTTTGCTTTTTCTCTTTAAGATCGAAAGATGGGGATAGAGTCCCAGTGAGACACACTCCCGCACCGTGATGGGGAAGTGGAAATCAATAGCTGTCTTTTGTTCGACGTAGGCCACCCGTTGAAGAACTTGGCTGAGATCTTTTTGATTGAGCTGGACTTTTCCCGAATGAGGGAGAAGTCCTAGCATGGCCTTGATCAGGGTTGATTTTCCTGCTCCATTGGGTCCAAGAATTCCTAGGATGGTTGGACCCTGGATGGTGAGGGAAAGATCCTCCAAGGCCAGTGTTTGCTGATAAGCAACACTTAGATGTTCAATTTGAATCATGATTTTGCTCCTTTACCATTAATATACATGAATAAAAAAATTAAGTCAAGTTAATTTTTAAAATAATTATACATGAATAAAAAGTTAAGTCAAGTTAATTTTTAAAATAATTCAACTTAAATCTCTTGAAATCATTGAAAAAAGTTCCTATTTTTGATAAGGTTATTACAAAAGAATGAAAGCGAGAAGATCATGGTACGTTTACAAGATGATTTTTATGATTACGTCAATGGGGCATGGGCTGAGACAGCTGTGATTCCAGATGACAAACCGTCAACCGGTGGTTTTATGGACTTGATCCAAGATATCGAAAACTTGATGTTGGATATTACCGGAAAATGGCAAAGAGGAGAAGAATTGCCTGAAGATAGCATTCTGCAAAACTTTGTCAAATACCACAAAATGGTGGCAGATTTTGATGCACGGGAAGCAGCTGGTGTGGCTCCAGCTATGCCCTTGATCAACGAAATCAAGGCCTTATCTTCCTTTGAAGACTATACCAGCAAGTTGGGCACCTATGAGCTAGCTGGCAAACCAAATCTCTTGCCATTTAGCGTGTCACCAGACTTTATGAATGCCCAAATGAATGTCTTGTGGGGAGAAGCACTCGGTTTGATTTTGCCTGATACAACCTACTATGAAGAAGACAATGAAAAAGGACCAGAGTTATTAGCTGTTTGGCGTCAAATGGTTGAAAAACTCTTGGCAAAATTCGATTTCTCAGAGGAAGAAATCAAAGACATCCTGGATAAGGTCATTGCGGCTGATGCAGAATTGGCCAAATATGTCTTGTCAAACGAAGAAAAATCAGAGTACAACAAACTCTACCATCCTTATGAATGGGCAGATTTCAAGGCCTTGGTCCCAGAATTGCCACTCGATGCCTTCTTTACTGAAGTGATCGGACAAACACCAGATAAAATCATCGTTCCAGAAGAGCGTTTCTGGAAGGAATTCGCACCAAAATACTACTCGGCAGCCAACTGGGAAACCATTCATGCCAAATTGAAACTTGGTGCAGCTTTAGATTGGACGTCTTTCTTGACGGAAGAAATCCGTGTCTTGTCTGGTGAATATGGACGGATCATCACGGGGATTCCAGAACCTCGTCCAAAAGAAAAAGCAGCTCTGGCCTTGGCAGAAGGACCTTATAGCCAAGCACTTGGACTCTGGTATGCGGACGAAAAATTCTCACCAGAAGCAAAAGCAGATGTAGAGCATAAAGTAGCGACCATGATTGACGTCTATAAGGAGCGCTTAGAAAAAGCAGATTGGCTCGCTCCTGAAACTCGTGAAAAAGCCATTGTCAAACTCAATGTCATCACACCACATATCGGTTACCCTGAAAAATTACCAGAAACATACGCCAAAAAGATCATCGACGAAAGCAAGACCTTGGTTGAAAATGCTCAAGCCCTTTACGAAATTTCCATTGCCCATACTTGGAGCAAGTGGAACCAACCGGTTGATCGAAGCGAATGGCACATGCCAGCCCATCTGGTCAATGCTTACTATGATCCGCAACAGAACCAAATCGTCTTCCCAGCAGCGATTTTACAAGCACCTTTCTATGACCTTCACCAATCATCATCAGCCAACTACGGCGGAATCGGTGCAGTCATTGCCCATGAAATCTCCCACGCCTTTGACACCAATGGTGCTTCCTTTGATGAGCACGGTAGCTTGAAAGACTGGTGGAAGCCAGAAGATTACGAAGCCTTTACCGCTCGCACGCAAAAAGTCATCGATCAGTTTGAAGGGCAAGACTCTTACGGTGCCAAGATCAACGGGAAATTGACCGTTTCTGAAAACGTGGCAGACCTCGGCGGTATCGCTGCAGCCCTTGAAGCAGCGAAGAAAGAGAAAGATTTCTCAGCGGAAGAATTCTTCACCAATTTTGCTCGCATCTGGCGCATGAAAGCTCGGACTGAGTACATGCAACTCCTCGCAAGTGTCGATGTCCACGCACCAGGAAAACTCCGTACCAATGTCCAATTACCAAACTTTGACGAATTCTTTGAAACTTTTGATGTCAAAGAAGGCGACGGCATGTGGCGCGCACCAGAAGATCGTGTGATTATTTGGTAAAATAAGATAGGAGAGACGATTCGGTTTACCGAAACTTCCTGCAGAAAAATAGGAAATCAATGCCGCATTCCCTGAATGCCAATTGATTTATCTTTTTTCCAAAGGAAGTAGTCTCGACTTCAGTTAAGCAATTGATTGATTTTCTTGACCATGTGGGCCAGCCCACCAGTCAATCTCTCTTTTTCTCGACGGTCGTAAAAAAAATAAAAATCCCCAAAGCCAAGTTTCAATCTACTGAAACTAGTTTTGGGGATTTTTGAGTGGATTAGAAATAACAGTGAATGTCATGATCTAAAAAAACTTGCTGGTAGTCATATAAATCTTCTGGATGCAGAGCTTTTATTCCTTCCATTTCATAGCGACGTCCTAAAAGCTTGTATTTGTTTTCTCCAAACTGGTGAAATGGGAGAAGTTGTACTTCATCGATGTTGAGAGAATTAAAAAGGGAAGCAAATTCTTCAGCATCAGTTAAAGAGTCATTGAAATTAGGAATGACTGGAATACGTAAAACGATTGTTTTGTTTTGAGCAAAGGCATAATGAATATTTTTAATAATCAGATGATTGTTGACTCCGACAACCTTCTTATGTTTAAGTGTATTGTAATGTTTAAGGTCTGTATAAATAAAATCAACATACTGAATGAGATCGACAAATTTCTCATGTTCAACAAAAGCTGTCGTTTCGATTGCAGTATGAAGTCCAACTTCTTTCGCAGCTTTTAAGATAGCTTTGGCAAATTCAAATTGAGCGAAGATTTCTCCACCAGACAGGGTAAGGCCACCACCAGATTCTTCGTAGAAGTCAACGTCTTTTAAGACATCATCTATGATCTCGGTAACTGTTTTTTCTTCTCCTGTGATGGTTTCCTTTTTAGTAACAGCATCCAACATTTTTTCAGGATTTGCACGCTGGGATTCAGGATTGGAGCACCATGGACAACGTAGGGGACATCCTTTTAAAAATACAGTAGTTCGGATTCCAGGGCCATCATGGATACTAAAGTGTTGGATATTAAAGATTATGCCGCGATTTTGTTCCATATTTTTGCTCTCCTATCAATCTAGTAAGTCCATTATACATTATTTAAGAAACTAATTCAATTACGAACGAAAGTTTATTTTGTTTTGAATTCACTCGAAAATTTGCTAAAATAGAGAAGAGGTAAAAACAATGCAACGTTTAGATGAAATATTGAAATTAGTATCGGAATTTGAAAAGATTGATGTTAATAGTTTGTCTGAGAAATTACAAGTCTCTAAAGTGACCATTCGAAAGGATTTGGACAAGCTAGAATCCAAAGGATTATTGCATAGAGAACACGGCTATGCTGTTTTAAATAGTGGAGATGATATCAATGTTCGACTGTCCTTTCAATATGATACCAAGAAAAGAATAGCCAGGGAAGCTGCTAAATTAATTAAGGATAACGACACGGTTTTGATTGAATCGGGCTCTACATGTGCCTTGCTAGCGGAAGAAATTTGCCAAACAAAAAAGAATGTCAAGATTGTGACAAATTCTTACTTTATTGCAGATTATATTCAGGAATATGATTCTTGTAAAATCATCCTACTTGGTGGTGAATTTCAAAAAGAATCGAGAGTGACTGTAGGTCCGCTTTTGAAAGAATTAATCCGCTCGTTTAGAGTTCCCTTTGCTTTTGTAGGGGTAGACGGATATGATGACGAACTTGGCTTTACTGGGAAAGATATGATGAGAAGTGAAGTTGTTCAAGCTATGTCCGATGTTTCTAAAGAAGTGATTGTCTTAACAGATTCAAGTAAATTTGGGAAATGTGGAACTGTCAGACGATTTGCACTTTCACAAGTTTCGAGAGTCATAACAGATAAGAATATATCTCAAGAAGCGAAAGAAAAACTTGAGGATTCACAAACAATTTTAACTTTAGTATAAGAAGGAGAAGCCAATTGAAAGATGAACGGAAAAAGTTACTTGCTAAATTAGCCTATCTATACTATGTTGAAGACAAAAGTCAATCGCAAATCGCAGCAGAAACTGGAATCTACCGTACAACTGTCAGCAGAATGCTAGCAGAGGCCAAGAAAGAGGGCGTAGTAAAAATTGAAATCGAAAACTTTGATACTCGCCTCTTCCATTTAGAAAATTATATCAAACAAAAATATGGCTTAAAAGCTATCGAGATTATACCGAATCTAGTTGATGAACCTCGAGAAAGCCTTGAAAAGCGACTGGCGCAAGCAAGTGCGGTCATGCTTCGTAATTTGATTGAAGATGGAATGACAGTCGGATTTTCATGGGGCAAGTCTCTCAGATTAATGGTAGAACAAGTTGGAACGAAGCGCTTGGATGGTGTACAGTTTTATCCCCTAGCTGGAGGTCCCAGTCATATTCATGCTCGCTACCATGTCAATACGCTGATCTACAGTATGGCGAGTAAATTTCATGGGGAATGTCATTTTATAAACGCGAGTGTCATTCAAGAAAATTCTGAGGTGACGGAAGGCATCTTATCTTCTAAGTATTTTGAGGATTTGAAAGCTAGTTGGCGTTGTTTGGATGTTGCGGCTGTAGGGATTGGTGGCTATGCAGATAGCAAGAATCCTCAGTGGTTTGATATGCTGACATCAAATGATTTTAAGAAATTGGAGTCAGAACATGCTGTAGGAGAAGTATGCTGTCGTTTCTTTGATCAAGAAGGTATCCCCGTTTATCCTGAATTACAGGAAAGAACAATATCTATCACATTGGAGGAATTGAGAGAGGTACCAAACACCATCTCTTTGGCCTACGGTGATCAGAAAGCAAAAGCACTTTTATCGGTTTTGAAAGCCAACTATATCAATCATTTAGTCACAGATGAAGCAACGATCTTAAAAGTCTTAGAATTAGATGGTGATCAGCAATTTACTAAAAAATAGGACAGCAGGAATGCAGTCCTTATTTTTTTGAGTTGAATAGCACAAATGTGCAAAAAACAAAAACAATAATCAAATGTTGTGATTTTTATTGACCGGCAAAAATATAAATGGTATATTGACAATAGAAAAAGCGCTTTCAGTAGATTGATAAAGGAGTGTAGTGCACATGGAAATAATTGTTGCAGACCAAATTATTATGGGATTGATTTTAAATGCGGGTGATGCTAAACAGCATATTTACCAAGCTTTATCATATGCTAAGGAGGGCGATTTTACATCTTCTGAAGACGAAATTGCGAAAGCAGATGCAGCATTGCTAGAAGCGCATAACTTGCAAACACAATTTTTAGCCCAGGAAGCAGGTGGGACAAAGACAGAGATTACAGCTTTGTTTGTGCACTCACAAGATCACTTAATGACTTCAATCACAGAGATTAACTTGATCAAAGAAATGATTGACTTACGTAAAGAACTTTCAGCGAAACAATAAGGAGGAAAAGAAGATGAAAATTGGATTGTTTTGTGCAGCAGGATTTTCAACAGGAATGTTGGTAAATAATATGAAGGTGACGGCTAAGGAATTAGGGATTGATGCTGAAATCGATGCCTATTCTCAAGCGAAATTAGCAGATTTTGCTCCTGAAATCGATGTCGCTTTGTTGGGCCCTCAAGTAGCTTATACTTTGGATAAATCAAAAGCGATTTGTGAGGCAAACCATATTCCTATTGCTGTCATCCCTATGGCAGATTATGGGATGTTGGATGGTAAGAAAGTACTAAATCTAGCTCTAGAATTGCTAGGAGAAAAATAAGGAGGCTTCCCATGTCTAATTTTAATTCTCAGAAAATTATCGCTCCAATCATGCGGTTTGTAAACTTGAAAGGAATTATTGCTCTTAAAGATGGGATGTTAGCGATCCTTCCATTAACGGTAGTTGGTAGTTTGTTCCTGATTATTGGGCAATTACCATTTGAAGGCCTTAATCAGGCTATTGCTAGTGTATTTGGCGATACGTGGACAGAGCCATTTATGCAGGTTTATTCAGGAACATTCGCCATCATGGGCTTAATTTCGTGCTTCTCCATTGGTTATTCATATGCTAAAAACAGTGGAGTAGAACCCTTGCCAGCAGGAGTTTTGTCCCTATCTTCATACTTTATCTTGTTAAAATCTTCTTATGTACCAGCTAAGGGAGAACCAATTGGTGATGCCATTGCAAAAGTATGGTTTGGTGGTCAAGGGATTATCGGGGCTATTATTATAGGTCTGGTAGTTGGTGCGATTTATACTGTGTTTATCCAAAGACACATTGTTATTAAAATGCCAGAACAAGTACCTCAAGCCATTGCCAAACAATTTGAAGCGATGATTCCTGCTTTCGTGATTTTCTTACTATCAATGATTGTCTATATCGTATCAAAAGTAGTGACAAGTGGCGGTACTTTCATTGAAATGATCTATGATGTCATTCAGGTTCCTCTACAAGGTCTAACAGGATCACTTTACGGAGCGATTGGAATTGCCTTCTTTATTTCGTTCTTGTGGTGGTTTGGTGTGCACGGACAATCAGTTGTCAATGGTGTAGTAACAGCCTTACTACTTTCTAACCTGGATGCCAATAAATCAATGTTGGCAGCTGGGAAGCTATCCGTTGAAAATGGTGCTCACATTGTAACTCAACAATTCCTAGATAGTTTCCTTATTTTGTCTGGATCAGGTATAACCTTTGGTTTGGTTGTTGCTATGTTATTTGCTGCTAAGTCAAAACAATATAAGGCACTTGGGAAAGTTGCAGCTTTTCCTGCAATCTTCAATGTTAATGAACCCGTCGTATTTGGCTTCCCAATTGTAATGAACCCAGTGATGTTCCTTCCATTTATTATCGTTCCAATTTTAGCAGCGATAATTGTTTATACTTCAATTGCTATTGGGTTCATGCATCCATTCTCAGGTGTGACCCTTCCTTGGAGTACACCAGCCATTATTTCTGGATTTATGGTTGGAGGTTGGCAAGGTGCTTTCGTTCAAGTGCTGGTTCTCGCAACCTCGACTGTCGTATATTTCCCATTCTTCAAATTCCAAGATAATCTTGCCTATAACAACGAATTACAAGCTGAAAAATAGTGCGTTTATTAGGAGTGCACAGATGTGCGACTAGAATAGAATTTATAGGTATTATCCATAATTCATTGAAATTCGTAAAATTTAATGCTACTATAGTTACGAAAGAAAACAAAATAATTTCAAAAGAAAGGTTTTGAAAAAATGAAACAAGTAGAAGTAGCAAGTACAAGCATTAAAACAGAATATTTTGGAAGCCTCACTGAACGCATGAATAAGTATCGTGAAGATGTCTTAAACAAGAAGCCTTATATCGACGCTGAACGTGCCGTTCTTGCAACTAAGGCATATGATCGTTATAAGGAACAACCAAATGTTCTTAAACGTGCCTATATGTTGAAAGAGATTCTTGAAAATATGACAATCTATATTGAGGATGAATCCATGATTGCTGGAAACCAAGCATCCTCTAATAAAGATGCTCCGATCTTCCCAGAATATACTTTAGAGTTCGTTCTGAAGGAATTGGATCTTTTTGAAAAGCGGGATGGTGACGTCTTCTATATTACGGAAGAAACGAAAGAGCAGCTCCGTAGTATCGCACCGTTCTGGGAAAATAATAACTTACGTGCAAGAGCTGGAGCTCTTCTACCTGAAGAAGTATCTGTCTATATGGAAACAGGATTCTTCGGTATGGAAGGGAAGATGAATTCAGGAGATGCCCACTTAGCAGTCAATTATCAAAAATTATTGCAATATGGCTTGAAAGGTTTTGAAGAAAGAGCCCGCCAAGCTAAAGCAGCCCTAGATCTAACGGATCCAGCTAGCATTGATAAGTACCATTTTTACGATTCTATCTTTATCGTAGTTGATGCTGTTAAGACCTATGCTCAACGATTTGTTGAACTTGCTAAACAACTTGCTGAGACAGCAACTCCTGAACGTAAGAAGGAATTGCTTGAAATTGCAGAGATTTGCTCAAAAGTTCCATACGAGCCTGCAAGTACATTTGCAGAGGCTGTTCAGTCTGTTTGGTTTATCCAATGTATTCTTCAGATTGAATCAAATGGACACTCACTTTCATATGGCCGTTTTGACCAATATATGTATCCATACGTTAAAGATGATTTGGAAAGTGGACGGGAAACTGAAGAGAGTATTGTTGAACGCTTGACCAACCTTTGGATTAAGACTATTACAATTAACAAAGTACGTAGTCAAGCACATACCTTCTCATCTGCAGGTAGTCCGCTTTATCAAAATGTTACGATTGGTGGTCAAACGCGTGATAAGAAAGACGCTGTTAACCCATTGTCTTATTTAGTGTTGAAGTCTGTTGCTCAAACTCACCTTCCTCAACCAAACTTAACTGTTCGTTACCATGCTGGTTTGGATGCCCGCTTCATGAACGAATGTATTGAAGTTATGAAGCTCGGATTCGGTATGCCTGCTTTCAATAATGATGAGATCATTATTCCATCCTTTATTTCAAAAGGCGTGCTTGAAGAAGATGCTTATGATTACAGTGCAATTGGTTGTGTAGAAACAGCTGTTCCAGGTAAGTGGGGATATCGCTGTACAGGTATGAGTTATATGAACTTCCCTAAAGTTTTGCTCATTACGATGAATGACGGAATCGATCCTGCTTCTGGCAAGCGCTTTGCACCAAGCTTTGGTCATTTTAAAGACATGAAGAGCTTCGATGAATTGCAAACAGCATGGGACAAGACCTTACGCCACTTAACCCGCATGAGTGTGATCGTAGAAAACTCTATCGACCTATCTCTTGAAAGAGAAGTGCCAGATATCCTCTGTTCAGCTTTGACAGATGACTGTATTGGACGTGGAAAACACCTAAAAGAAGGTGGGGCTGTCTACGATTATATTTCTGGTTTACAAGTGGGTATTGCAAACTTATCCGATTCGCTTGCAGCGATCAAGAAACTGGTATTTGAAGAAGGGCGCTTAACACCACAAGAACTATGGCATGCTCTGGAAACCGATTACGAGGGCGAACGTGGAAAAGAAATCCAAGAGATGCTTATCCATGATGCACCGAAGTATGGAAACGATGATGACTATGCAGACAGCTTAGTTCGAGAAGCATACGATATTTATGTGGATGAAATTGCTAAATATCCAAATACTCGCTATGGACGTGGGCCAATCGGTGGTATCCGTTACTCAGGTACATCTTCTATTTCAGCCAATGTAGGACAAGGTCGTGGAACATTAGCTACTCCGGACGGTCGTAATGCTGGAACTCCACTAGCAGAAGGATGCTCTCCATCCCACAATATGGACCAACATGGCCCAACATCTGTTCTAAAATCAGTTTCTAAATTGCCAACAGATGAAATAGTTGGTGGTGTTTTACTGAACCAAAAAGTAAACCCACAAACTTTAGCCAAAGAAGAAGATAAATTAAAACTTATTGCTTTACTCCGTACGTTCTTTAATCGTCTACATGGATACCATATTCAATATAATGTGGTTTCTAGAGAAACGTTATTAGATGCTCAAAAACATCCGGAAAAACACCGTGACTTAATTGTACGTGTTGCAGGCTACTCAGCTTTCTTCAATGTACTATCAAGAGCTACACAAGATGATATTATTGGACGGACAGAGCATACTCTATAGTAAAGAGGTATGTATATGGAATTTATGCTTGATACTTTAAATATAAATGAAATAAAAAAATGGGCTCGAGTGTTACCTCTTGCTGGGGTAACCTCTAACCCAACAATTGCCAAAAAAGAAGGAGAAATCGATTTCTTTAAACGGATTCATGAGGTTCGGGAGATCATTGGTGAAGCTCCTTCTATCCATGTGCAAGTTGTTGCGAAAGATTATGACGGTATTTTAAAAGATGCTGCGAAAATTCGACAAGAATGTGGCGGAAATGTTTTTATTAAAGTTCCGGTTACTCCTGAGGGGTTGGCAGCTATCAAAACATTAAAATCAGAAGGTTATAAAATTACTGCAACCGCAATTTATACTGTATTTCAAGGTCTTTTGGCTATTGAAGCAGGCGCAGATTACCTTGCTCCCTATTATAATCGAATGGAGAACTTGAATATTGATTCAGCACAGGTAATAGCACAATTGGCAGATTCAATCGAAAAAAATCAATCATCAAGCAAAATTCTAGCAGCATCCTTTAAGAATGTCGGTCAAGTCAATCGAGCATTCAAAGAAGGGGCACAAGCCATCACTGCTGGGGCTGATGTCTTTGAAGCGGCTTTTGGAATGCCGTCAATTGAAAAAGCGGTGAATGATTTTGCAAATGATTGGTCAGCTATTCATCATCAGAATATAATTTGATAAAGGAGGAGTATATGAGAAATTTTGCAAGTCCGTCACGTTACATTCAAGGGGAAAATGCCTTATTTGAAAATGCAAAACCTATTTTAGAACTGGGGAGTCATCCTGTATTACTATGCGACTCAGTAGTCTATGAAATCGTAGGAGAACGATTTGAAAAATATCTCCTTCGGTATGGATTTACAGTCTTGCCAGTCTTCTTTAATGGAGAAGCTTCTGATAACGAAATCAATCGTGTGGTTAGTTTGGCAGAAGAAAATGGCTGTGATTTGGTCATTGGACTTGGTGGAGGAAAGACCATCGATAGTGCGAAAGCTATTGCCGATCTTTTAAAATCACCAGTTGTGATTGCCCCTACCATTGCCTCTACAGATGCTCCCGTTTCCGCTTTGTCAGTTATCTACACGGATGAAGGTGCCTTTGCTCGCTATATTTTCTATTCTAAAAACCCAGAATTGGTCTTGGTGGATAGCAAAGTCATCTCTCAAGCACCAAAACGTTTGCTCGCTTCTGGAATCGCAGATGGATTAGCGACTTGGGTCGAAGCGCGTGCGGTAATGCAAGCCAATGGAAAAACCATGTTGGGTCAACGACAAACCTTAGCGGGTGTCGCCATTGCACAACGTTGTGAAGAAACCTTATTTGCTGATGGACTCCAAGCCATGGCTGCTTGTGAAGCCAAAGTCGTAACCCCTGCTCTTGAAAACATCATTGAAGCCAATACCCTTCTTAGTGGTATTGGGTTTGAAAGTGGTGGGTTAGCAGCTGCCCATGCCATCCATAATGGCTTTACAGCCCTTACTGGGGACATCCACCATTTGACTCACGGTGAAAAAGTAGCCTACGGAACGTTAGTTCAATTGTTCTTAGAAAACCGTCCTAAGGAAGAATTGAATAAATACATTCGTTTCTATCAACAAATCGGTATGCCAACCACTCTGAAAGAAATGCATCTTGAAACTGCAAGTTATGAAGATCTTCTCAAGGTTGGCCAACAGGCCACCATCGAAGGAGAAACCATCCATCAAATGCCATTTGAAGTGAAGGCTTCTGATATTGCCCAAGCCATCGTAGCAGTAGATGCCTACGTTCAAGGTTTAGACTAAATCAATATCTGTCATTCACAGATAATGTAGACAAACTGATTTTTTACATCAAACAAACTAATGGATGCCTAAAAAATTAAAATTAGATACTTTTTAAGGCTCATTAAAAAATGCTTAGGAACTTTCCGCCGTGAGAAAAGTGCTAGAAACACGATTGTTTCTAGCACTCGGGAGTTTTGGAACTTTAGGTCCAAAACTAAGTCATGGAACTTCTTCGATGTTCGCTGACGTCCGTACTCACCTAAGGAAAGTTTCTAAGATGACTTTGTCGACAAACCAAGAACTCCCATACCTTATGGTAATGGGAGTTCTTTTTCTATTTTCTTCTTTTTGGATCGGTTTGTTTAAAGATCAGGTATAAAATTCCGGCAGGCAGGAAGCAGAAGAGCCACATAACATCGAGTCCCTTGCTTTTACTGCTAGAGGTCGTTGTTTTAGACTCACTTACGGCCACTCCCGCTTTAATACTTGGAGATACCTGTTGCAAGCCGTTCTGAACGACTAGGCGGTTGTCTTCCAGTTTAAGGGCTGGCTTCGTCCCCTTCTTAACGGTCGCATAGAAGTCTTGCTTCAAGTGAATTGTCTTCCCGTCGATGGTATGATCGCCTGCAGAAAGGATTTTTTTATACTGGTAGTCTGCGAACATTTTCTCAGCCAAGGTATTCCCGATTTGATTGCGGTAACTTTCGGCGATCTCGACATCGTAGTTTCCAACCCCCAAAATGACTTCGATAATCCGCTGTTTCCCCCGCTTGGTTGTCGCGGTGTAGTTGTAGTCAGCAGTCGGGCTGGATCCAGTTTTGAGTCCATCTGTTCCTTTAAGGGCGAACTTTCCACCTTCGAGGGAAGTATTGTAGTTATCATAGCTTTGCTCGTAGGGGGTACCTTCCATGATGGTAGTATGAGCTTGCTTGGTGTATTCCAACATTTCTGGCAGGTCGTTTACGATGTGATAAGCCAGAATAGACATGTCCCGCGCTGTAATTTCGTTATTGGCATTGACATCGTAGCGCTGAGGATTGTAGTAGCCCTGAAGGACCGAAATCATCGCCCCATTTGGATTGTGCCATTTTGTATGGCTCATCCCCATTTCTTGTGCGTACTGATTCATTAAGTCCAAAAACTTATCGGGATCATTGTCAGTGACGGCGTTGGCGAGCATAATCACGGCCGCACTAGAAGATGGAACAAAGAGCATCTTGATCAATTCAGATACCTTGTAGTCAACACCAGCTACAATAGGTGAGTTACTTAACAGATTGTTTTCCGAGATGGCTTGGTCTGCCTCTGTTGCTGTGACCACGGTATCATATTTGATCTTGCCTTCCTTAAGGGCCCGAAAGACCACATAGGCACTCATGAGTTTGGCCATGCTTCCGGAGTCCCGGACCGTGTCGATATTGTCTCCGTACAAAATGGCTCCAGTATTGGCGTCGATGACGATGTCAGCCTTAGGCTTGTAAAAATCGTCCAATACCAGTCCAGCATCAGCTGCGATTTTCATGACATCTTCTTGCTGGTAGATGTCATCCGCAAAAGCAGTGGAAATAGGGCCTAATGTCAAGACTCCTACAAGGAGGGACAAGAGGCTGCGTTTTAGTCGTTTGTGTAAATGTCTCACATAATTCATAGATTCCATTATATCATACAGGCCAGGGATTCAACTTGAAAAAATTTTAGAAAAAGTAGAAATTGAAAAAATAAAGGAAAAATAGAATAATTTCGCAGTAAAAGCGTTTACATTTCCCTAGAAAGTGCTATAATTTAAATTGAGTATAACATTTTTTACAATGAGGTGATTTATATGAACAAAGGGAAGGTACTCTTAGCGACCAGCGCTCTGCTTTTATCAGCTGGTGTACTGGCAGCCTGCTCAGGAGGGAAATCTACTAGCTCTGGTGGTCAGACCTATAGCTATGTCTATACCCAGGATCCGGATACCTTAGACTACTCGATTTCGAATAAAAAATCGACTTCCGAGTTTACAGGAAATGCGATAGATGGCTTGTTGGAAGTGGACAAGTACGGGAACTTGATCCCATCGCTTGCTAAAGACTGGACTGTTTCCAAGGATGGCTTGACCTATACTTATAAACTCCGTAAAGGGGTCAAATGGATGACTTCTGAAGGGGAAGAATATGGAGAAGTCAAGGCCAAAGACTTTGTCACAGGTCTCAAACACGCGGCAGACAAGAAATCACAAGCGATTTACTTGGTCCAAAAATCTGTCAAAGGCTTGGATGATTATGTATCAGGGAAAACATCTGATTTCTCAACTGTTGGAGTAAAGGCTATTGATGATTATACCGTTCAATATACCTTGAGCCAACCAGAAAGTTTCTGGAATTCTAAGACTACGATGGGGATCTTGATGCCAGTCAATGAAGAATTCCTGAAATCTAAAGGAGATGACTATGGTCAAGGAACTTCTCCATCTAGTATCCTCTACTGCGGTCCTTATTTGATCAAGTCCATCACTTCTAAATCTTCTGCGATATTGGAAAAGAACCCAACATACTGGGATGCAGATAATGTTAAGATCAGTAAAGTGAAGCTGACCTATTATGATGGACAAGACTCAGAATCCTTGATTCGTGGGTTTGATAACGGCGACTATACAGTTGCCCGTGTTTTCCCAAATGGTTCCAACTTTAAGAGTGTAGAGAAGAAGCATAAGGACGATATCGTCTTTACTGACCAAGGTTCCTCAACCTATAATCTTTCCTTCAATATTGACCGTCAGGCTTATGAAATCACAAAGAAGACTACTGATGCTCAAAAGACTTCAACTAAGAAAGCAATCTTAAATAAAGACTTCCGTCAAGCCATTATGTTTGCCTTCAACCGCAAGGCTTATGTAGCGCAAACTAACGGGGAAGCGGGTGCCAATAAGGTTATCCGTAATACCTTTACGCCACCAAACTTTGTCCAAATCGATGGCAAACAATTTGGTGATGCAGTAGAAAAAGACTTGGAAGCTTATGGGGATGAATGGAAAGGGGTCTCTGTCGCAGATGGAAAAGACACCCTCTACAATCCAAACAAGGCCAAAGAAGAGTTTGCCAAAGCCAAGGCAGACTTGCAGGCTCAAGGAGTTGAATTCCCAATTCATTTGGACCTTCCAACTTCTTCTACTTATACGGAAGGAATTAAACAGGCCCAATCCTTTAAACAATCAGTTGAGTCTACATTGGGAGCAGAAAATATTGTCATTGATTTGAATATGATTTCTGAGGATGATCTGCAACGGGTTACCTACTTTGCTGAAAGTGCTTCGCAACAAGACTGGGATTTGAACAATAACTTGGGTTGGGGACCAGACTATACGGACCCATCTTCTTACATCGACATCACTAGTGGTAAATCCGGCGAAAACGCCAATTCTTACTTTGGATTCGATGCTGGTACGGATAATGCAGCCGCAAAAGCAGCTGGTTTTGATGAATATGATCAATTGATCGAAGATGCGCACAATGAAACCAAAGATGTGAACAAGCGTTACGAAAAATATGCTGCCGCTCAAGCTTGGTTGACCGATAGTGCCCTCTTGATTCCGATCCATTCAGATGGAGCTTCTCCAGTCGTTCGTAAAACTGTACCATACTCTGCAGCCTTTGCTTGGACAGGCCACAAGGGTCAATCCTTCAACTATAAATATTTAGAAGTTCAAGACAAGGTCGTATCGGCGAAAGACTACGACAAAGCGCGTGATCAATGGAAGAAAGAAAAAGAAAAATCCAATAAAAAAGCGCAAGAAGAACTTGAAAAGCATGTGAAATAGACTTTTCTTGAAGAAAACAGGAAAGACAGGTCCCGTATGGGACCTGTCTTTTTCTTTGTCTGAACCTTTAAAAATCGCCTAAAAATGGTATAATAGGAGCATCACGAAAATTGGAGAGACGCTATGAGTTTTTACAATCATAAAGAAATCGAGCCTAAGTGGCAAAAATACTGGGCTGACCATCACACTTTTAAGACAGGAACAGACGCTTCAAAACCTAAGTTTTATGCATTGGACATGTTCCCTTACCCTTCTGGAGCGGGTCTTCACGTAGGACACCCAGAAGGCTACACAGCGACTGATATCCTTAGCCGTTTCAAACGCGCCCAAGGTTACAACGTCCTTCACCCAATGGGATGGGATGCTTTTGGTTTGCCTGCTGAGCAATACGCTATGGATACAGGGAATGACCCAGCGGAATTCACAGCAGAAAACATTGCCAACTTCAAACGTCAAATCAATGCGCTTGGCTTCTCTTACGACTGGGACCGTGAAGTCAATACGACAGATCCAAACTACTACAAGTGGACGCAATGGATCTTCACCAAGCTTTACGAAAAAGGTTTGGCCTATGAAGCGGAAGTGCCAGTAAACTGGGTTGAGGAACTAGGAACAGCTATCGCCAACGAAGAAGTTCTTCCAGATGGAACATCTGAGCGTGGTGGCTATCCAGTTGTTCGTAAACCAATGCGCCAATGGATGCTTAAAATCACTGCCTATGCGGAACGCTTGTTGGCTGACTTGGATGACCTTGACTGGCCAGAGTCTATCAAGGACATGCAGCGCAACTGGATCGGGAAATCAACTGGTGCCAATGTCACCTTCAAAGTAAAAGGAACAGACAAGGAATTCACCGTCTTTACAACTCGTCCAGATACCCTTTTCGGGGCGACCTTCACTGTCTTAGCTCCTGAGCATGACTTGGTTGACGCTATTACAAGCCCAGAGCAGGCTCAAGCTGTGGCTGACTACAAACACCAAGCTAGCCTTAAATCAGACTTAGCTCGTACTGACCTTGCCAAGGAAAAAACAGGGGTTTGGACTGGTGCTTATGCTATCAACCCTGTAAACGGCAAAGAAATTTCAATCTGGATTGCCGACTATGTTCTTTCTAGTTACGGAACAGGTGCTGTTATGGCTGTGCCTGCCCATGACCAACGTGACTGGGAATTTGCCAAACAGTTTGGCCTTCCAATCGTAGAAGTGCTGGAAGGTGGAAATGTAGCTGAAGCTGCTTACACAGAAGATGGACTTCACGTCAACTCAGATTTCTTGAACGGCCTCAATAAAGAAGAAGCGATTGCTAAAATCGTGGCTTGGTTGGAAGAAAAAGGCTATGGTCAAGAGAAAGTTACCTACCGTCTCCGTGACTGGCTCTTTAGCCGTCAACGTTACTGGGGTGAACCAATCCCAATCATTCATTGGGAAGACGGCACTTCAACAGCTGTTCCAGAAAGTGACCTCCCACTTGTCTTGCCAGTAACTAAGGACATCCGCCCTTCAGGTACTGGGGAAAGCCCACTAGCTAACTTGACCGACTGGCTGGAAGTGACTCGTGAAGATGGCGTCAAAGGTCGTCGTGAAACCAATACGATGCCACAATGGGCCGGTTCAAGTTGGTACTACCTCCGCTATATCGATCCACACAACACAGAGAAATTGGCTGATGAGGACCTCCTCAAACAATGGTTGCCAGTCGATATCTACGTAGGTGGTGCAGAACATGCCGTGCTTCACTTGCTTTACGCTCGTTTCTGGCACAAGTTCCTCTATGATTTAGGTGTCGTTCCAACTAAGGAGCCATTCCAAAAACTCTTTAACCAAGGAATGATCTTGGGAACAAGCTATCGTGACCACCGTGGCGCGCTTGTGGCAACTGACAAGGTTGAAAAACGTGACGGTTCCTTCTTCCATGTGGAAACAGGGGAAGAGTTGGAGCAAGCACCAGCTAAGATGTCTAAATCCCTCAAGAATGTGGTCAACCCAGACGATGTGGTGGAACAATACGGTGCCGATACCCTTCGTGTCTATGAAATGTTCATGGGACCACTCGATGCTTCTATTGCTTGGTCTGAAGAAGGTCTGGAAGGAAGCCGTAAGTTCCTCGACCGTGTGTACCGTTTGATCACTACCAAAGAAATCGTTGCGGAAAACAATGGCGCTCTAGACAAGGTTTACAACGAAACTGTTAAGGCTGTCACTGAGCAAATTGAGTCTATGAAATTCAACACAGCCATTGCTCAGCTCATGGTCTTTGTCAATGCGGCTAACAAGGAAGATAAACTTTATGTAGACTACGCCAAAGGCTTTATCCAATTGATCGCTCCATTTGCGCCTCACTTGGCAGAAGAACTCTGGCAAACAGTCACAGCAACAGGCGAGTCTATCTCTTATGTGGCTTGGCCAACATGGGACGAAAGTAAATTGGTTGAAGACGAAATCGAAATCGTCGTTCAAATCAAAGGTAAAGTCCGTGCCAAACTCATGGTCGCAAAAGACCTTTCACGCGAAGAATTGCAAGAAGTCGCTCTGGCTGACGACAAAGTCAAAGCAGAGATTGATGGCAAAGAAATTGTGAAAGTGATTGCGGTACCAAATAAATTGGTTAATATTGTTGTAAAATAACCAATTTATTTGCTGATTTCCAACCTCAAACAGTTTCCCAAACTGTTTGAGCCAACCAAGCTTGTAAATATCGTAACGAAATAAATTTAAAAGTCCTTCAGAGCTAAGTTCTGGAGGATTTTTGACTCTTCTTGACAAGAAAACGATATTTTGTTAATATCATTAACAAAAAGAAGGAAGCTATGAATAAGAAAGAACTGCATAAGTTTAATAATCGTTTTAACAGCTTTATTTTAGACTTTGAACGGTTGAAAAAGGATCAGCATAGGAATAGTATTGATAAATCAATCACTATTAATGAAGTCCATTTGATTGATCTAATAGGTCGGAATCAGCCTGTGAATCTAGTGAAATTATCTGAGTTACTTGAAGTATCAAGGAGCGCTATTACTCAGAGTGTTAGACGTTTAACCAAGAAAGACCTCGTTACTTTTGAATTTGTACAGGATAATGAAAAAAATAAATATCTGATATTATCCAAAAAAGGGGTTGAAGTTTTTAACATCCATAAAGAGCAGCAAGAACATATTGAAAAAGCCATTTTTTCAGTTTTAAGAAACTATAGTGATGAGGACCTTCAAATAGTTATGAAACTGATGGATGATGTTGAACAGGTATGGCGAGAATTACCGTGGTAAAAATCACGGTAATTTTAAAACTACATTGTTAATCACATTAACAAAAAAGAGGAAGATATGAATATACAAATTGAACTGATCTCAGAGTCTGAGTTAGCAGACGAATCTTTTAATATTGTCATCAATGGCTTAAAACCAAGAGAAACATATCGAGTCGAGATGTACCTAACTGATTATTATTGTATCAATGCTCCTATGCTTTTAGCTCATAATGTTTTATGGAAATCAACAGCGACTTTTGTATCAGATAAGAATGGTATTATTGATATTTCACAAACTCCATCTTGTTCTGGCTCTTATGAAGATATTGCAACAATGGGGTTATTCTTTAATGCTAAGCCCTTGACCAATAGGAAAAAGAAACTTCCAAACTCTCTTTCTAAAATTCCCTTATTAGATCACTTTTTTGTGGAAATCAAAATTATACAAGGTAATACTGTCGTCGCAGAGAGAACTTTCACAAGACATTACATGAGTTTGCAAATTAGTCATCAAGATATTTATGGGAAACATTTTCAAGGGAGACTCTTTTATGATCAAAAGGCAATAAAAGCACCAGCATTGATTATTGTGAGCGGTAGTGAAGGAAGGATTGAAAAGGCACAGAATATAGCTCAGCTTCTATCTTCTAGAGGTTATATTTGCCTAGCAGTTGCCTACTTTGGTTTAGAGGGGTTGCCAAAACATTTGGAACGTATTCCTTTAGAGTGCCTTGTGGAAGCAAAGGATTATCTACGTCAGCATCATCAAGTAGATAGTGAAAGAATTGGAATCTATGGACGTTCTAAGGGAGCAGAGTTAGTTTTAGCTGAGGAGAACATTTTTAATGACGTTCAATGTTTGGTACTAAATTCACCCTCTGATGTGGTGTATGAAGGGATAAAAGGGAAATGGAACTCCCATACTTCTTCTTGGACGTATTTGCAAAAGGAACTTACCTATCAAAAGTTTCGACTGAGAGATTATCTGTTTAGCAAACTTTTTAGAAAACCTATCCCTAAAGATCGCTCTGCTAGGATAGACATTAGTAGACTCTCTTCGCCAATCTTATTGCTCGGAAGTACTGTTGATGAAATATGGGATGCCTCGTCAGCAATAGCCAATATTGTCTCACATTATAAAGGCCACCACATTACATTTAAAAAATACCATGAAATAGGTCACATGTTGACAGTGGCTTATCAACCCAATCATCGCTATCGAAAAGATTGGCGTTTATTGATGAAAGAGAGTGAGGATTCTTGGTTGGCTACGATTCATTTTTTTGATAGGCATTTGAAGAAGCAATAACATAAGATTATAAATATGCTATAATAGTTCCAACTAAGATAAAAACACAGTTCTGGTTGGTAGTCCAGACGTAGGCAAGCCTATCAGTAACCTTCCTCCGGTTGTCCATTCTTAGGGATAGATTTAAGGAGGTGCTGTCGTGGAAACAATTTCAATTGGATTGACAGTTTATTTTGAAGATGGATTTTGGCATGGTTTGTTCGAACAAGTGTATCGAGAAACTTATCAAGTTTGTCGTGTGACATTTGGTCAGGAGCCAAAAGATGATGAAATTCTAGAGATCTTACAGACTCAGTTTACTCAATTATCTTTTAGTCCAGAAGCTACAGTTAAGCAGCATGTAAAAATCAAGAATCCTAAACGATTACAGCGAGCTGTGAAGAAACAAGTAAAGCAGAAAGTTTCTTCCAAGTCGAAAGAACTATTGCAGTTGCAGTATGAGGAAAGGAAAAAGATTTCAAAACATCTATCTAGTGTCCAAAAACAATTGCTCAAACAAGAGAAATTTGAACGCAAACAGCAAAAACGAAGGGAGAAGCGTAAAGGACATTAACCCTTATCTCTCTCATCAAAAAAGCTTCGTAGGAAGAACCCTACCGAGGCTTTTTAACATGTTGAAAACGATTGTTGAATATCTGGATGATTTTCCCAATCAGCTCGATTGTAGCTTCCTGTAATAGTGTGCTCTTCAGAAAAGAGCAGAACCCGTTCCACAATCGGAGCGATTTGCTCGAAATGGTGGGAGGAAATAACAATCGTTTTTCCTGCTGTTTTGAGTTCTTGCAACAAGGCGACAATCAGCTTCTGGTATTTGGGGGAGAGACCGTTAAAGGGCTCGTCAAATAGCAAGAGACTAGGATTCATGGTGAGGACACTGGCGATAGCGACTAGCTTCTTTTCGCCACCAGAAAGATGGTAGGGAATGCGATCTCTTAGGTGTTCAATCTCTAGAAGACCGAGCGTATCCTTAACGCGTTGTTCGACTTCGGACTCGTCTAAGCCTAATTGACGTGGGCCAAAAGCCAGTTCATCATAGACGCTTGTATTGAACAATTGGGTATCGCTGTTTTGAAAAATGAGTCCAACCTGCTGGAAGAGTTGCCCAGCACGATGGGGATCTTTCAAGAAGTCTTTGTCAATGGTCCAATCCTTGAAGTGGTACTGACCAGACGAGAGGGGCAAGAGCCCAACCAGAATTTTAAAGAGGGTCGATTTTCCAGCTCCGTTTGGGCCCATCAAGCCCACGGTTTCCCCTTTTTGAATCTGGAGTTGAATATCGTGGACACCAGTTTCTTCGGTATAGTGGTAATTTCCATCCTGAATGGTAATCATAGGGCTTCCTTTCTAGCCAAGTAAGGTCGTGAAGGTCGTGAGAACCGCCAATTCCAATAGGAAAAAGACGTCTTCCTTCTTCCAGTGGAAGGCTTCTTTGCGCTTTGTATCCATACCATATCCTCTCAGCAACATGGCCTCGTAGACCTCTTTGGTATGGTTCTTCGTTGATAGATACAAGAGACCCAGAAGAGAGCCAAAGAGATGGAGGTTCACTTTTTGACCAACGGTCCGGAGTTGGACGCACTCAATTTGTTGGTGAAGGTGTTTTCCCAAAATATAACTATATTTCAGCGTAATATCAATGGTCTGGACAAAGGTCTTGGGGACATGTAGCTGCCTTAGGGCCTCAACCAGTTGGATGCTTGTGGTAGTGGCTAAAAAGAGAGAAATATTGAGGACAATCATACCTGCACGTAGCAAAAAAAGCCCTCCATTTTGAAATCCTTGAAATAAGATGCTAGGCAAAATCACAATTGTGGAAATCAGCAGCACCTTGAACAGGACCTTAAAGAGGTGGAGTAGGACCTCTCCAGGAAGCATGGCAATGTGCATTAACAAAAGGATACCAATCAACCACAGTTGGATGGGATGGTGGGCAGTCGTAATGAGAATGGCTAGAATTAAAAAGGAAACGAGTCGCATCCAAGACGAAGTTTTGGCCTTGAATGCGGGCGTCGTTTGTTTCATTTTGCCAAGAAAGTGGCGCAATGTTTGAAGATTCATTTGTAAATAGTGATGGCTTTTGGATGCTTCAAGAGTTGCTTGCTCTTGATGAAGCCAGTCAGGGAGTTTACGCATGAGAAGTTTTTTCTCCGTTCATTGATCGAATGATTTTACTGATGATATAGAAGATAAGGACGGCTGTCACGGCTGAGAGAATATAGCCGATCGCAATTTTAGTTCCAGGAATGGTGTAATCACTAAACAAGGCATCAAATGAGAATCCATTTTTGATCCCTGTTGGAACTTTGCCATGAAGCAGGCTACCCAATTCTTCAGCAGACCATTCACCAAAGGCTGTCCCATCTGCGAGAAGTCCAAGTGGGCTGAGGACGATCAAAGCAAGGAGCACCCAGCGAATTTTTTTAACGAATGAAGTTGTATTGACTGAACTTGGTGTGTACAACTCTGTAGGAGCGACTTGTTTGACAAAACGGTAAATCACAAAGGTGAAGAAGGCTTCGACCCAACCTGCTACAAGGAGGTGAGCTCCCAACATGGCAGGTACGGTAATACTCAATCCATAAGGGTTATAGAGCGGCTGACCAGCTTCTGAAGCGATGAGTGGTTGCAAGCCCAATTCAACACCAGCTAAGAAGGCTGCAGCATTGATCGAAAGATAAGAGCCGACAATGACGCCAAGCGTTTCCTGATGGTGCTTGCGGAACAAGCTATAAATAGCATAACCAACGAAAGGCATCACAATGGCCATGTTGAAAATATTGGCCCCAAGAGCGAGAATACCTCCATCCCCAAATAAGAAGGCCTGTAGCAGTAAGGCGACTGTCAGCGCCAGAGAGGCTGCATAGGGACCTATGAGAATGGCAAGAAGGGTTCCTCCGACAGCGTGAGCGGTCGTTCCGCCAGGGACAGGAACATTAAACATCATTAATAAGAAGGACAAAGAAGCAGCGATCCCAAGCATCGGAGCCAGCTCTTTATTTTCTTTTAATTGCACCTTGACTTTTTTGACAGATAAGACAATAACAGGTGCAGCAGCAACCGCTAAAACCGCACAACTTGCAGGACTAAGGTAATTATCTGGTATATGCATAACAAATTCTCCGTTAGTATGAATTATTTTCGTTAACAGATTACCACATTATAAAATCAGGTGTCGTTACAAAACGAGTCCAACATTTGTTACACATGCTAGAAAGAGGGCTATCTTGCTAAAAGAAATTAGTAGAAAGAAGAAGAAAAAACTAGTTTGAAGGGCTAGAAAGGCTTTTTTAAGGTGAATTTGGATAAAATTATTGGTTCCATATCGAAATAGTTGACAGATGTAACAGGCAGTGGTACAATGACTTTGATATTTTGATATAGAAATAAAAAGGAGACAAAATGGACAAGATGCAAGGGGGATACCAAGCTTTACAGATACGCTTATTGAACGGGCGACTTTTTCAAAAACTCTTGAGCAAGGAACCAGATGCCCAATACCGAAGTGAACAGGGGAAAATTTTAACGATTTTGTGGAAGCAAGAGTTGGGGTGCGCTACTGCGACCGATATCGCTCTTGCGACGGGTCTAGCTAATAATACATTAACCAGTATGGTTAAGAAATTGGAAGAACAAGGTTTGGTTACGATTCAACCTTGCACGCAGGATAAAAGGAAAAAATATATTTCTTTGACAGACCTTGGTTGGGCGCAAAAAGAAATCGGTGACCGTGTCAGCAAAGAACTTGGAGAGATTTTTTACCAAGGCTTTTCGGATCAAGAAATCCGAGAATTTGAAGCCTATCAAGAGCGTATTATCACAAATCTAAAAGCTAAAGAGAGTGAACTGTAGTAGAGGGGAAAATGCTTATGATTGGAATAACAGGTGTAACAGGGAAATTAGGCTCTTATGTGGCTGATCTTGTCGATCAGCAGGGAATTGCTTCTATCCATCTGGCAAGAAGCCCAGAGCGGGCAACAGTCTACGCGTCAGCGGAAATTCGTAAGATGGTGTATGCCAATACTCCAGAGGTGGTTGAGGCCTTAAAGGGTATCGATGTCTTATTGATGGTCTCTGCTCGGGAAAATCCAGAGCGTGTTGAGGAACACACGAGTTTTTTAAATGCCGCCAAGCTTGCGGGGGTGCAGCATATCGTTTATACCTCCTTTTACGGAGCAGATGAGAAGGCAACTTTTACCTTGTCTCGAGATCATGCCCAGACGGAAGCCTATATCAAGGAGTTAGGATTCACCTACACTTTTTTGAGAGATAATTTTTACTTGGACTTCTTGATTGATATGGCGCTTGAAAATGGAGAGATTCGTGGTCCGGCTGGCAGTGGGCAGGTGTCAGCTGTTGCCCGTAAGGACACATCTAGGGTTGCAGCAGAAATTCTTTTAAATCCTAAGGAGTGGGAAAATCAAACCTTGAATCTGACAGGGCCAGAGGATCTTTCCATGGAAGAAATCGTAGCGCTTCTCTCAAAAGAGACCGGTAAGACCATCGCGTATGTGGATGAATCAGTAGAAGAAGCCTATGAGTCACGGAAAAAATGGCCAGCACAAACTTGGGAGTATGATGCCTGGGTCAGTACCTATACAGCGATTAAAGCTGGAGAACAAGCTGGAGTTTCAGCAGATGTCGAAAAAGTCCTAGGGCATCCAGCAAGTAGCTTATTGGATATTCTTAGAGACAGAAAACTTATTGAGGAAAAATATGATTGAATACAAACATGTAGCCTTGCGCTACACGGAAAAGGACATTTTGAAAGATGTCAATCTCCGCATTGAAAATGGAGAATTCATGGTGCTAGTGGGTCCTTCAGGATCTGGTAAGACCACCATGATCAAGATGATTAACCGTCTTTTGGAGCCGACAGATGGCAATATCTATATGGATGGGAAACGTATCAAGGACTATGATGAACGGGAGTTACGTCTCAGTACCGGCTATGTCCTTCAAGCCATTGCCTTATTTCCTAACTTGACCGTTGCTGAAAATATAGCATTGATTCCTGAGATGAAGGGCTGGACTAAAGAACAAATCACTTCTAAGACAGAAGAACTCTTGGATAAGGTGGGGCTCCCTGCTACAGAGTATGCAAATCGCATGCCTAGTGAATTATCTGGTGGGGAGCAACAGCGGATTGGCATTGTGCGCGCTATCATTGGAGAACCAAAAATTCTATTGATGGACGAGCCTTTTTCAGCCTTGGATGCCATCTCTCGCAAGCAGTTGCAGGCTCTTACAAAAGATTTACATAAAGAATTCGGCATGACGACCATCTTCGTAACCCATGATACGGACGAGGCCTTAAAATTAGGGGATCGAATTGCAGTTTTGCAGGATGGAGAAATTCGTCAGGTAGCAGACCCTGAAACAATTTTACAAGCGCCTGCGACAGACTTTGTCGCAGATTTGTTTGGAGGTGCTCACCATGTCTAAACTATTTACAACTTTTCAAGAACGTTTTGCGGACTGGCTTACAGCCCTTGGACAACACTTACAATTGTCTCTTTTGACCTTATTGGTTGCTATTTTTCTGACGATTCCGCTGGCGGTTTATCTAAATAGCCACAAAAAAGCGGCGAACTGGGTACTACAAGTTGCGGGTATCTTCCAGACCATTCCCTCAATGGCTCTGTTGGGTCTCTTCATTCCTTTCATGGGGATTGGAACCTTACCGGCCCTTACAGCTCTAGTCATTTATGCGATTTTCCCGATTTTGGAAAATACAATCACAGCCTTGAACGGCATTGATCCTAGTCTTGAGGAGGCAGGGATTGCTTTTGGAATGACCAAGTGGGAGCGACTCAAGAAGTTTGAAATTCCACTGGCCATGCCTGTCATTGTATCGGGGGTTCGTACAGCAACCGTTATGATCATTGGGACAGCGACTTTAGCCGCTCTTGTTGGAGCTGGAGGATTGGGTTCCTTTATCCTTTTGGGGATTGATCGTCGAAATGCTAGTCTCATTTTAATCGGCGCAATCTCATCAGCCATTTTGGCCATTCTATTTAATGTTATTCTCAAATGGTTGGAAAAGGCAAAGTTGCGTACGATTGTTGCGGCCTTTGCGGTGATGCTCCTTGGTTTGGGAGCGAGTTACGCTCCAAGCATGATTCCTCAGAAAGAAAAAGAAAATCTAGTCGTAGCTGGGAAATTGGGGCCTGAGCCTGAAATTCTCATGAATATGTACAAACTTCTCATTGAGGAAAATAGTGACATGACAGTGACGGTTAAGCCTAACTTTGGGAAGACAGATTTCCTTTATCAAGCGCTTAAAAAGGGTGATATCGATATCTATCCAGAATTTACAGGGACCATTACAAGTTCTCTTTTGCAACCAGCTCCTAAAGTCAGCAACGACTCCAAAGAAGTTTTCGAGGTTGCGCGTGATGGTATAAGGAAACAAGACAATCTCGTCTTGCTCAAACCCATGGCTTATCAAAACACCTATGCGATTGCTGTTCCGAAAAAGATTGCAAAAGAGTATAATCTGAAGACGATTTCTGATCTCAAGAAAGTTCAGGACAAGCTTAAAGCTGGTTTCACGTTGGAATTTAACGACCGTGAGGACGGAAACAAAGGGCTTCAATCAGTTTATGGACTAAATTTTAATGTAGCTACCATGGAGCCGGCCCTTCGCTATGAGGCAATCCAACAAGGCAATATCCAAATAACAGATGCCTATTCAACAGACCCAGAAATTGCTCAATATGATCTAGTTGTTCTAGAGGATGACCAACACCTCTTCCCACCTTACCAAGGAGCACCCCTCATGAAAGAAGCTCTTCTTAAGAAACATCCAGAATTGGAAGGTATTCTTAATAAGTTATCTGGTAAAATCACAGAGAGCCAAATGAGTCAAATGAACTACCAAGTGGGAGTAGAAGGAAAACCTGCTGCCAAAGTAGCGCGTGACTTTTTGGTCAAACAGGGATTATTGAAGAAATGATGCAGCAAGAGGAAATACAAGAGACTCTTTTGCGACTCTGTGAGCACTATGGAGAACAAAATTGGTGGCAATCGGAGAACAAACTGGAAGATCTGGTATCGACTATTTTGATCCAACGGACAACAGAGAAGAATGCTAAGTTGGCTTTAGCTGGTTTGATGGATGTCATGACAGTAGAGAGGATCCTGGCTTTACCGCTAGAAGAGTTACAGGAACGTATTCGGCCTGCCGGATTTTTTAAGCAAAAATCTCAAACGATTAGGGGACTTCTGATATGGTTAAGAGAAGTTGGTGGTTTTGAGGTTCTGTCCAAGATTGGAACAGAAGATTTACGGAAGCAACTGTTGGAGTTAAAAGGGATTGGACCAGAGACTGCAGATGCACTTTTACTTTATCTTTTTGATTGTCCAGTTTTTATTTCGGATGAATATGCGAGAAGACTTTTTCGACGCTTAGGATTTGGAAACTATGATACCTATAATGACATGCATGCTGTTTATGGTAACGTCTTGGAAGGGCTCGCTCTCAAACAATGCCAGGAGATCCATGCTGTCATTGATGAACATGGGAAAGCTTTTCGCAAAAGTAAAGGCCAGTTAGACGAAAGTTGGTTACGATAAAAAAGAGCCCGGGACAGTCGTTCCCTGACTCCACAAAAGCAACGGATTTGCCGTTGCTTTTTGCATGGTTTCGATAGCCTTAGTAAAATAGAATTGGTCAATAAGTCATTTAGAAAATCGATCTCATGCATATGAAAAAGTGATGAATACAGTAGAGAATAGTCACTTCTACACTCTCTATCATCACTTTGGCTGCCCTTTTTAACCCCTAAAATGCTTTCAGCAAGCTTTTGGGTTAGAAGGGGAGACCTTCTCTTCAAAAAAAACTCCATTGAGTCTGGCTTAAAATTATGTTACAATAAGCCTTGAAAATGAATGAAAGTATATGGAAAAAGTATGAAAAAACGACCAGTAATTGGAATTACAGGAAATGAAAGACCCTTCCCGGATGATCCAGACGCGAATATGAGTTATGCGGCGACTGGTTTTGTCGAAGCGGTCAAAGAGGCAGGAGGGATTCCCTTGATCTTGCCAATTGGAGATGCAGCCTTAGCCAAAGACTACATATCGATGATTGATAAGCTCATCATTACCGGTGGACAAAATGTCTTGCCCAAGTTTTACGGAGAAGAAATCACCATCGACAGTGATGACTACCTCTTGAAACGCGATCTCTTTGAGTTGGCCTTGATTGAAGAAGCGCGTGCGGCTAAAAAAGCGATCTTTACCGTCTGCCGTGGGACCCAGCTCTATAATGTCGCTCTAGGGGGAACTCTGTATCAAGACATTGAACACCACTGGCAGGACAATCCAGGTCAGTACACCAGCCAAGAGTTGGTGACCAAGGATCAGACGATCCTGCAAGAGATCTATGGTAAGACCAGTCGCATCAATTCTTTCCATCATCAAAGTATTAAAGACTTGGCAGATGGTTTAGAAGTGATCGCGCGGGATCCTAAAGATGACATCATAGAAGCCGTTCAATCCACAGATGAGAGTCGTTTCCTCGGCGTTCAGTGGCATCCGGAATTGCGTTTTGACAAGAGCCCAGCAGATCGCAAGCTCTTTGAATATGTCGTGACTCAATTGTAAAGAGGACCAGCTTCCTTAGGAATTTTTCCTAAGGGGCTTTTTCTTTAATCTGCGTAAGAAAGACTGTAAATTGTGACTAGGTTTTGGAGGAGGATGCGCTACAATAGAGCTAGTAGAATGAGGAGGATTAGGACATGTATCAATTTCCAAAGGATTTTTTATGGGGGAGTTCGACCTCGGGCCCTCAAACAGAAGGGCGTCTAGCCCAGGATGGAAAGGGAGACAATCTCTGGGATTACTGGTATAGGATCGAGCCCAACCGCTTTTATCAAGGGCAAGGACCAGAGAAAACATCGACTTTTTATGAACACTGGGAAGAAGATCTGGACCTCTTGTTAGAAACCGGCCACACTGCCTTTCGAACCTCTATCCAGTGGTCACGTATTTTCCCAGAAGGACGAGGGGAAATCGATCAAGCAGGTGTTGATTTCTACCGCCGTGTCTTTGAAAAGATTAAAGAAAAAGGGATTCACCTCTTGGTCAACCTCTATCATTTTGATTTACCGATGGCTCTTCAAGAGCAAGGGGATGGTTGGGAAAATAAAGAAACCGCCTATGCTTACCAGGAATATGCGCGTTTTTGTTTCAAGACCTATGGAGATCTGGTCGATCAGTGGATCACCTTTAATGAACCTATTGTCCCTGTAGAATTTGGTTATTTTTATGATGCCCATTTTCCTCATAAGGTAGACGCAGCAGCAGCTGTAAAAGTAGCCTACCACACCCAGTTGGCAAGCTCACTAGCGGTCAAGGCCTGTCATGAGGTGAATCCTAATTACCGTATCGGGATTGTGCTCAATTTGACACCAGCCTATCCTCGGAGCCAGCATCCAGAAGATGTGAAAGCTGCGCGTATTGCCGAGCTCTTTCAAGCCAAATCTTTTTTAGATCCATCTGTTCTTGGTCATTATCCTGAAGAATTAGTGGAGATCCTACGGGAGCGTGATCTCTTACCGGATTATGATCCCTTTGAATTGCGCTTGATCGAGGAAAATACGGTGGATTACCTAGGGGTTAACTATTACCAACCACTCCGTGTGGCGGCTCCTCGTTATGCTCCAAATCCAGCATCTCCCCTACTCTTTGAACAATTTTATGAACCTTACGTTATGCCAGGGCGCAAGATCAATCCCCACCGTGGTTGGGAAATCTATGAGCAAGGTTTGTATGACATTGCCCAAAATATCAAGGAAAACTATGGCAATATCGAGTGGATCCTGACCGAAAACGGGATGGGGGTTGAAGGAGAGGAAAAATTCCGCAAGGATGGAGTGATCCAAGACGACTACCGGATTGACTTTGTCAAAGACCATCTTCGTGAGCTCCACCGGGCTATTCAAGATGGTGCCAACTGTAAAGGTTATTTGATCTGGACCTTTATTGACTGCTGGTCATGGCTCAATGGCTACAAGAACCGCTATGGCTTGGTTGAGTTGGACCTCGAAAGTCAAAAACGAACCCTCAAAAAATCTGGTCATTGGTTCCGTAAGTTGAGCCAGCAGAATGGATTTGAAGAGTAGAAAAAGCAACCTATCAACCAAGATGTTGATAGGTTTTTCTTAACCCCTCCTTAACTAGACCAATTTTCTTGAATTTCCTAGTTGACAAACTGGAAGAAGCATTGTATACTGACTCCGCTGGTTGCTTTTTGGTCAAATTAGACTAGACCAATTTTAAAGTAGCTGAGAAATCGACCATGGGTCGTTTGACTAAGTAAAGGGGAAAGTATAGCAAGGCTATATCGTAAAAATTATGTGCGGAATCGTTGGTGTTGTAGGAAATACAAATGCTACAGATATTTTGATTCAAGGACTTGAAAAACTCGAATACCGAGGCTATGACTCTGCGGGTGTTTTCCTGGCTAGTGAAGGCAAGAGCCAATTGGTAAAGGCAGTTGGCCGCATTGCAGAATTGTCGTCTAAGGCAGAAGGTGTCGAAGGAACAGCTGGGATCGGACATACCCGCTGGGCCACTCACGGAAAACCAACTGAGGACAATGCTCACCCACACCGCTCGGAAACAGGTCGCTTTGTTTTGGTCCACAATGGGGTCATTGAAAATTACCTTGAAATCAAGGAAGAATACCTAGCAGGTCACCATTTCAAGGGGCAAACAGATACAGAAATTGCTGCCCACTTGATCGGAAAATTTGCTGAAGAAGATGGCTTGTCTACGCTCGAAGCCTTCAAAAAAGCCCTCCACATCATCCGTGGGGCCTATGCTTTTGCTTTGATGGATGCGGAAGATCCAAGCACCATCTATGTGGCAAAAAATAAATCACCACTCCTGATCGGTCTTGGTGATGGCTACAATATGGTCTGTTCTGATGCCATGGCCATGATTCGTGAAACTAACCAATATATGGAAATCCATGACCAAGAGTTGGTCATTGTCAAGGCTGACAGCGTTGAAGTGCAAGACTATGATGGCAACGTCAAAGAACGGGATAGCTACACGGCTGAACTCGACCTTTCTGATATTGGAAAAGGGACTTACCCATACTACATGCTCAAGGAAATCGATGAGCAACCAACTGTCATGCGTAAACTCATCCAAGCCTATACAGATGAATCTGGACAAGTAGTGGTAGATCCAGCTATTATCAAGGCTGTTCAAGAAGCAGATCGAATCTATATCCTTGCGGCTGGTACCTCTTACCATGCTGGATTTGCGTCTAAAAAAATGTTGGAAGAGTTGACAGATACTCCAGTAGAACTCGGTATTTCATCTGAGTGGGGCTATGGTATGCCACTTCTCAGCAAGAAACCACTCTTCATCTTTATCAGCCAATCTGGTGAAACAGCCGATAGCCGCCAAGTATTGGTCAAAGCTAATGAAATGGGCATCCCAAGCTTGACAGTGACCAATGTCCCAGGTTCAACTCTTTCACGTGAAGCAGACATGACTATGTTGCTCCATGCTGGTCCTGAAATTGCGGTAGCTTCTACTAAGGCTTATACGGCTCAAATCGCAGCCCTTGCCTTTCTGGCTAAAGCTGTTGGGGAAGCCAATGGCAATGAGAAGGCCAAAGCCTTTGATTTGGTGCACGAATTGTCTATCGTTGCCCAATCGATCGAATCAACCCTTTCAGAAAAAGAAGTCATCGATGAAAAAGTTCGTGGCTTGTTGGAAACAACCCGCAATGCTTTCTATATCGGACGTGGTCAAGATTACTATGTTGCCATGGAAGCCAGTTTGAAACTAAAAGAAATTTCTTACATCCAATGTGAAGGCTTTGCAGCGGGTGAGTTGAAACACGGGACCATCGCTCTGATCGAAGAGGGTACACCGGTCATCGCCCTCTTGTCTGACCCAGTCTTAGCCAGCCACACACGTGGAAACATCCAAGAAGTGGCAGCACGTGGGGCTCATGTTTTAACCATTGCAGAAGAAAATGTCGCTAAAGAGACAGATGATTTGGTCTTGACAGCGGTTCACCCTTACCTCTCTCCAATCTCAATGGTGGTGCCAACCCAATTGATTGCCTACTTTGCAACCCTTCATCGTGGGCTCGATGTCGACAAACCACGGAACCTTGCTAAGTCTGTAACCGTTGAATAAACTTGTCTATATAGAAAAAACATCCTCGTTAGGTTTTTCCTAACGAGGATATTTGTTTTATTTGTCAAAACCTTGCAAGGCTTTGAGGCGTTCTTCTGTTTGTCCCTTGGCGTCTAGTTTTTTACCTTGGTAAACAGCTGATTCCCATGATCCGTACATTGGATTTGGGAAGATGATGAATTTTTCACCAAATTCTTTTTGCAATTCGTCCAATTTCTTGTCGCGATCAGCTTCAGAGGTCTTAGAGAAGTCTGCAAAGTCGACCAGGTTGTCCCCGAAGAGCAAGACAAGGTTGGTCTTTTCTTGTACAGCTTGGCGACGGCCTTCTTTTGATTTGACGCCATCTTCTAAGAACATGAGGTGGTCACGTCCTTGAACAGGAATGCCTTCTTTTTCAAGGTTTTTGATGGTATCATCTACTTGAGAGGTTGTACGGTCAGAAATGTAGTAGATTTGAACCCCGTTTTGATCCGCATATTGAAGGAAATCTTTGGCACCTGGCACCGCTTTTGCGGCTGCTTTTTTCACCCAAACATCCCAATCTTTAGGATTGAAGGCCGTACCATCTTTGACGTTTTGAACTTGGTAAGGGCTGTTGTCTAAAACAGTTTCGTCCAAATCCAAGACGATGGAATAAGGCTTATCAGAAGGAGTTTGGAGGATCTCTTTCAAACGGTCAGTAGCGACATTGTAGCCTTGTAAATACAAAGCCTTGGTTTCTGCTGCCTTTTGGTACCAGAGAACAGACATGGTATTTTCTTGTGAGCGCTGCTGATCATAGGTCATCGTCACCTGATTTTTAGTGCTACTTGCTTTTGTCTCTTGCGTTTTGTTGGTGTTGCTTCCACAACTCGTCAGTAAAATGACAGAAGCAAGAGCAGAAACGATGGTAAAGGTGGTTTTTGTTGTTTTCATAAACCGTACACTCCTTAAAATTATTCTATAAAAATTATACTCCTTTCAATCTTGCCTGACAAGAAAGAGAAGAAGGTGTCTAGGAATCGGTGAAAAGAAAAAGAAGGAAAAACGCTGCTATGAAAGGTTTCTTCGCCTCAACATATGCTATTTTTTCCTTTAAAAGAAGGGATATAGTTTTCTGCTATAACCGGATCAAGAAAAGATCAAAGCATCCCTTTTCTTCTAAAATGAAACAATAAAGAAAGATACTCGCAAGTCCCTATTTTCAAGCACTTGCGTTTTTTTGATGCCTTTCTCAATAAAGAAATTTTAAGGCCTTGATAGGGAAAATATATTAGTCAGCTACTTTTTGAGGTGATATCATGGTTACAAATTCCAGAAGGAAAGCAGTCAGTCTTTCTGTTGGAGAAATATTGAGGAGGATGTACAGTATGAGTAAAAAAGAATTGGTTCTTCGTGCCATTCGAGGCGAAACAGTAGAGCGAATCCCTGTAGGATTTTGGCTCCATTATGTGACCCAAGAAGAAAAAGAATTGGGTCTAGACAATCCGGCTGTAGTAGAAAAAAGTATTCAGGGCCACCAACACTATGTAGAAGAAATTTCACCTGATTTTGTCAAGATCATGAGTGATGGCTTCTTCCGCTATCCGAGTGCTCTTTATTCGAGAGAGATCAGATCGATCCGAGAATTGAAGGATATTCAACCGATTGGAGAGCATCATCCATGGATTGAAAAACAAATCGAGGTGGTCAAGGAAATTTGTTCTCATTTCCATGAAGAGATTGCTTCTTTCTACAATATCTTCTCGCCCATTTCTTATTTGAAACGCTGGTTCCGTACGGATCAATCTCGTGGAGACCAAGTGATTGCAGACTTTATCAAGGAAGATCCAGAAACTTTAGCTCATGTCCTTGACGTGATTGCAGGAGACATCGCTACTTTAAGTCGTCGCTTGATCCAAGAAGCAGGTATTGAAGGGATTTACTTTTCAACCCAGCAGATCCAAGATGAGCGTGTGACAGATGAAGAATACCGCAAGTTCATTGAGCCTAGCAGCATCGCTGTCCTAGAAGCAGCCAATGAAGCTGGAGGCATCAATATCCTTCATATCTGTGGTTTTGAAGGGGCCAGCAATGAAGTGGAGCTCTTCAAGGATTATCCAGCTCAAGTCATTAACTGGGCGACCCATCATGAAGGCCTTAGCCTAGCCGCAGGTCGTAAACTTTTCGGCGATCGTGCCGTTTTGGGTGGCTTTGTCAACGGCAAGAAAGGTTTGCTCTACCAAGGAGAACGAGAAGCTATTGAGCAAGAAACGCGTCGCTTGGTGGCTGAAGCCGGAAGCCGTGGTTTGATTCTTGGAGCAGACTGTACCGTGCCAGATGATTTCCAATTGGAACGCTTAGATTGGGTACGTCAAGCAGCTGTATTGTAAGAAGAAAGGAGAGGGAGATGAAAAAGATCAATGTATGGTGTATCCTGGTAACCGTTTTGTTTTTGCTTTTAGGGCTTAGTAAAGTTGCTCTAGCAAGCAGTCATGGGATTGTACGGAAAGATCCGGACATCGAAAAATTGGAGAAAATTCCAGCCCATAGTCTCTCTCTCCTTCGCCCCTCTGATATAGCGGGAATTTTACTTCTTGAAGATCAGTGATAAAAAAAGATGAAGAGCTTGATAAAAAATATATATTAGTCAAAGCATAATTGAAGTGATAAGATAACAAACAAGAAAAGATGGAACGAGGTAAGAACATGTCAGCAAAAAGAGAATTAGTGTTAAAAGCTTTTAAAGGAGAAGCAGTTGATCGTGTGCCAGTTGGATTTTGGCACCATTTCACGACAGAAGAAGAGTGGCTAAAAGGATTTTCAAATCCTGAAATTATTGAAAAAAACCTCAATGGCCATAAAAACTTCCTTCACAAGGTCAAACCAGACTTTGTCAAACTCATGAGTGATGGTTACTTTGCTTATCCAAATCCAGCCATTCACAAAGGCCTTGAAAACATCTCTGACTTAGCAGGGATTGAACCACTCGGAGCAGATCATCCATGGATCACAGAGCAAGTAGAGCTCGTTAAAAAAATCCGTGCCGGTTTTGAAGAAGACATTGTGGCTATCTACAATATCTTTGCTCCAGTGACCTACTTCAAATGGTTGGTCGGAGAAGTTTCAGGAGGAGATGACTTGATCGCCAACTTTATCGATCAAGATGCAGCAACTCTTAAAAAAGTATTGGATACAATTGGCCAAGATATTGCAAGTTTGAGCCAACGAATCATCAAAGAAGCAGGGGCAGACGGGATCTACCTCAGTGTTCAAAGTATCCAGGATGCGCGGGTTACACAAGAAGTTTATAAAAACATTATTGCACCGAGTGAACTCCATGTCTTAGAGGCAGCCAATGAAGCTGGTGGCGTAAATATTCTTCATATCTGTGGCTACGAAGGAGCTCGCAATGATATCCATCTCTTCACAGACTACCCAGCCCAAGTCATTAACTGGGCAGTCGGGCCAGAAGGAATCAGCCTAGCAGAAGGACGCGAAATCTTCGGTGGACGCACGGTTCTTGGTGGCTTTGAAAATGGAAAAAATGGACTTCTTTACACAGGAGATAAGGCTGCGATCCAAGCAGAAACCAAACGCATCATCGCAGAAACTGGAACCACAGGCTTGGTCATTGGTGCCGATTGTACCATCCCAAGTGACATTGATGAAGAACGAATCGAATGGGTTCGTGAAGCTGCAGCAGAATAAGGAAAATAGAAAGAGGGAGAACAGAGTATGAGTAAAAAAACATGGATTATCGGTGGGGTGGCCGTTCTTGCCCTTGCAGGTGCAACCATTCTTGGTCGAAGCTTGAACCACGCAAACGAAAGTAAAGGATCAACAGGATCTAATAAAGTAACAACCTTGAAAGTAGCCCACACTCAAAACTATGTGCCTTACGATTTCGTCGATGAAAAAGGGGAATCAGATGGTTATGAAGTAGCCGTGCTCAAAGCCATTGACGAAAAACTACCAGACTACAAGTTTGAGTACACTGGAACAAGTGATGACGATCTCTTGATCGGTCTAGAATCTGGTAAATACGATATCGGAACCAAAGGAGCTTGGTATACCGAAGAACGTGCCAAGAAATTTATCATTCCAAAAGAACCAATCGGAGCAAGTATCATCGGATTTACCGTTCGGAAAGAAGATGCGAATAAATACAAGAATATCGATGACTTCGCTAAAGAAAAAGGAAAATTGGTTCCAATTTCACCACAAAATGCGCAGTGGAATGTTATTAAAGAATACAATGAAAAGCATAAGGACCAACAAATCGAATTAACAGCTGCCGAATCTTTCAAAGTCGCAGATGCCTATGCTTGGGTTCTTGAAGGACGTTACGATGCCTTCTTTGACATCAAACTTTCCTTTGAAAAAGCTGTCACAGATAAAGATGGTTCTTACCACCAATATGCGGACAAACTGAGCTGGTTTGCCTACAAAGGAATTCCAACTTACCCATTGATCCATAAGGATAAGAAAAACGAAAAATTTGCGGAAGCATACAGCAAGGCCATCAAAGAATTAGAAAAAGATGGCACACTTGCTAAATTGTCGAAAAAATATTTCGGTGAAGATGTCTTCAGTTATGTAGATAAAGAGAAATAAGATGGAACTGGGTGCGCATAGCCCCAGCTTCCTTATTTCTATACGGATACAGAAAGGAAAAGAAACATGGTCTCATACGACATTTCCAAGGTCTGGTCATTTCTTCCAACCTTGGTCCAAGCTCTGCCAGCGACCCTAGCTTTGATGTTTTTAACGACGGTTCTCGGTTCTGCATTTGGCTTGGTTTTGACCTGGGCACAAGTATCAGAAGATAAGGTAGGAGCAGGTCTGGCAAAAGGCTATGTCTTTACTTTGCGTTGTACCCCTCCGATTGTCTTGCTCTTTTTGGTCTTTTATGGGCTCCCCCAATTTTTGAACTGGTGGTTGGGCATTGACATTGACCACTGGTCCAAGTTTGTCTTTGTCCTTGTTGCCATGTTTCTTCTCTTTGCTGCTATGATCTCTGAGGTCTTCAAGGCAGCCTATTTGGCCATTCCAAAAGGTCAGATGGAAGCGGGCTTGAGTATTGGCTTGACGCCAGCTCAAACCATTTGGCGGATTGTCCTTCCCCAAGCCTTTCGCGTGGCTCTTCCCAATATGACGACTGCCATCTTGAACCTCATGCGCGATGCCGCTTTGGCTTATACCATTGGCTTTATCGATATCATGGGAGCAGGTAACAACTTGATCAGCCGCAATCTTGGGAATTATTCCCTCGAGACCTATACAGCCGTCGCAGTGATCTACTGGGCAATTGCCCTTGTGATTTCCTTCTCCGCTCAACTCCTCGAGAAACGACTCAGTGTAACAGAAAGGTAGCTTATGGATTTCAATTTTATTAGTAAAGCATTTCTAGCCACCTTGGGTGGTGTTCCAGTGACCCTTCTGATCATGGTCGTATCAATTCTCTTGAGTTTTCTTCCAGCCCTCTTTTTGGCACTCGGTCAGATTTATAAGGTCAAAGGTGTTCGCAGTTTCTCAGTGGTTTACTTAGCCTTTATCCGCGCGACGCCTCCTATTCTCTTGATTCTCTTCTTTTATAGTCTCTTTCCTAGCCTCTTAAATAGCTTTTTTAAGAGTATTGGTAGTCACTTTAATGTCTTTGAGATCAATCCCATTTATTATGCCTTTATCATCTTTAGCTTGATGACAACAGGAAGTCTTGCTGAAATTCTACGGTCAGCTATTCTAACGGTGGATAAGGGCCAGCTAGAAGCAGCGCAAGCCATTGGTTTGACTAATTGCCAAGCCTATATCCGCATTGTTTTTCCACAAGCCTTGCGTTCAGCCCTTCCCAATTTGTGTAACTTGGTTATCAACTTGGTCAAAGGAACTTCCCTTGTCTTTGTCATGACGATCAAGGATATCACCGCCATTGCCAAGGTCGAAGCCTCTTATGGCTATCAATATTTTGAATCCTATCTAGTGATTTTTATTCTTTATATTGTCATTTGTGGGGTGATTCAGTGGGGATTCAATCTCTTAGAAAAACGCCTGACACTCGCATAGAAGAAGGAGAAATAAGAAGATGTTAGAAGTAGAACACGTATCGAAAAAATTTAAGGACCACCAGGTCCTGGTAGATGTTAATCTCAAGGTCAACCAAGGGGATGTGGTCGTTATTTTGGGTCCATCTGGATCAGGAAAAACAACCTTCCTTCGCTGCCTCAATCACTTAGAAAAGGCAGATACAGGGCACCTCACCCTAGGTGGAAAAGAGTATGACCTCTCAAAACTTAGTAAAAAAGAGATTCTAGAAATCCGCCAAAAGACAGCCTTTGTCTTCCAGCATTACAATCTCTTCGCTAACAAAACAGCGCTTGAAAATATCTTAGAAGGCCTGGTTGTAGCCCGTAAGGTTCCAAAAGAAGAGGCCATCCAACGGGCAGAATCAGCCCTTGAAAAAGTTGGTCTCCTCGCTTATAAGGATTACTATCCTTCTCAATTGTCAGGTGGCCAGCAGCAACGGATCGGAATTGCGCGTGCCATCGCAGTGAAACCAGACGTGATCTTGCTGGACGAGCCGACTTCAGCGCTAGACCCAGAGTTGGTCGGGGATGTCTTAGATGTCATGAAGCAATTAGCCCAAGAAGGAGTGACCATGGTTGTCGTAACCCATGAGATGGGCTTCGCGCGTGATGTGGCTAACCACGTTATCTTTATGGATGGCGGACACATCATCGAAGAAAACGAACCTCATGAATTCTTCAACAGTCCAAAAGAAGAACGAACCAAACAATTCCTTTCACGGATTTTATCCGATGCCACTTATAGCGTCGAATATATGATTTAACAGGAGACACACCCAGTAAGGGTGTGTTTTTTAGGATCTGGAAAAAATTTTTAAAAATTGGGTCATTTTTTAGAAATCATTACGAATAATATAAGTGAGAGGGAACATATGACTGATAAAAAACAACGATTTGTACTACTATTCTTACTGACTTTGTTTCTAGGAGGTTGCGGCCTTTTTACGGATAAAGCTGCTGAGAGAAGGGAAATGATTCAGATTGCAGAGAGTCAGAAGATGAAAGTGGCAATTGAAACCTATTTAAAAAATCTGGATCCAGAGGCATTAACTCCAAATGGGAAAATAAAGTCTTATAGAATTTTAAAAGATAAATTAAAATATAATCCAATGGAAGGAATTATTGTCGAAATTGTCATTAATAGGGATGATCGGTTGACGATTGATATGACGGTCATAGAAAAGGATTCAGGAGAATATCTTGTTGCCACATCAGGAACGCCTAAAGAATTAACGAAATTAATAGAAAGAGATTAGCAATAGCAACCTCATTTATTTTATAGAATTTATTGATTGGGCCAAGTATGTTACATCAATACGTAGTGCTTGTAACCTTTTGGCAATGTTTTTTAACAAAAGTAACATTTCAGGTATGGATGGAATTTTGTATAATAAATTCTAAGAAACCTGAAGAAAGAATGGGAAGAAGATGAAAAAAAGTAAATTTATTGTGTTGATAATGGTAGCATTTAGCCTGAGCTTAGGGGGATGTAGCTTTTTTAATGGACAATCTGCCAAGAAACAAGAAATGATTCAAATTGCAGAGAGTAAGAAGATGAAAGTGGCGATTGAAAATATGTTAAAGGATATTGATCCTGAAGCATTAACTCCGCAGGGGAAAATACACTCGTATAAAATCTTGGAAAATCAATTGGAATACAATCCAATGGGTGGGATGAATGTATATTTGGAAGTCAATAATGATGAAAAACTAACTATTGATACTACTGTTCATATGGAAGATTCGGGAGAATTTGAGGCTGGAAGTTATGGTATTTCTGCAGAGTTAAGTCGTTTACTGAGGGGAGATGAATATGGTAAATAACACAAATTTTTCAGACAGACAGCATGTAGAAGCATCATTAATTGAATATAGATCATTAAAATTAGGAAAAAATCAAAAAATTAAAGAAGGTAGTGAATATGTTGGCAATGTTTCTCACATCTATGATAGTGTAAATGGCAATGAAGAACAAGTCTTCGTACTAACGGATAGTGGCAAGGGTGTTGAACAAGATCCAGTCCCCTATACTGCTTCAGATGAAGAACGTGCCCAAATCCATGACGTGACTGTCTTGATGAAGGGATCTGAAACTGAAATAAGTACACAAAAATTACTCCATGATACATATACGGATTGGGTAAAGACAGATTTGCCAGCAGCTTCCAATATTTTGAACCCTGGTGGTGCGAGCGAGTATGCAACAGAATATGCGAAGAATTATGCGCGAGATAAGGCTAAGGATAGTTTTAATAATTTTGTAGAAGCTTTTGAAGATGCGATTATTCCTACTTCTGTTAATCTTCCGCCGGAGGCCACGCCCTTAGGTAGGTTTATGAAAAAAGCGCTGGACAATCCTGTCAGCAATTTCGTACAGGAAAAAGCATCAGATGTGGTCGGCTTTTTTGCAGAAAGAACAGCCGAAGAACAGGTTAAATTTCCTGCTTTAGTGGGAGCTGCTTTTTTAAAAAAATACAATGACGAAAACGGGACTTTCCCGCCTCCGCAGTTTAAAGATGCTGCAACTCATTTGAAAGAGGTGATCCGAAAATACCCCAATGCCAAGATCGATCTATACGGTCACTCTCTGGGGTCTATGAATATTCAGTATGCGCTTGCCTGTTTGACGGAAGAGGAAGCTTCTCATATTGGGACCGTACATCTATACAATGGCCCCAATGCCTATCCCATCTTAACACCCAAGCAAAAAGCGCGTATAGATTCGCTGAAGTACAAAATCTACAACCACATTGACCATAAAGATTTGGTTAGCTTGGGCTATCAGGATTCTGGAAGCAAGGAATCCAGTGGGATTGTCAAGCACCTCAAAACTAAGAATTTGATAAATACTGGCCTGCAGCACATGATGCATGGTTATATCTATGATAAGGATGGGAATTTGGTTCTTGAAAAGGGAACGGAAGCCATCACTCGCAAGGAAATCATTGAAGAGCGGATGAAGGTTTACTATCGCCTAAAGGATAAATTACAAAAAACAGGTGGTGGACTGAGTTCAAGTGAACAAATCTATCTCGATGCCTTGCAGGCACGCCTGGCTTCTGATGAGCTGATTCGAGTAGTGGATGAAGGGCTGGAGCAAGCTCAGAAATCTAAGGCACGACTGGATACAGATTTAGAAGCTTTGGAGAAAGTATTACAGACCGTTCCGAAAGGCTTCATTCTCAATCTTGCCGAAGTAGAAGAGGCCTATGCACAGGCTGGTGCAACAAGGCAAACAGTTGTCACTCAAGTAAGAGAAAGATTCGACAACCGTTTGGCTGCATATCAGTCCTTATCGAATGAATTCCATGCTTTAAACAAGCAAGTGAATGCAGGAATTGAGCTCTTAAAAACAAAAGATCAAGAAATAGCAGGAGAAATGAACCAGTGGGAACAACTAGCTTATTAATTTCATCTACTCTTTCGAAAAAGGAAAAGAAACTAGATCACTTGGAAAGAGAGTTTCAAAAAGCGCGTTTGGAGCTAGATGAAAAGCGTTGCCTAGTGGAAAGAAAACAGCAGCTCTTCACCCAGATGCTGGAAGAAGAGTATGCGATGGCAGCTTCCTTCTTACAAGAGCAGGAGGTTGATGTCAATTGTGGATGGGAGTCCCTCCATCGCTGTATCGAAGAGTATGATCTCGAAGCTAGAGAAGCTGCACAAGTAGCCTTAAAACAGATCGAAATCGAGGAAGAGAATTTATGGCAATCCTACCGGAAAGATAGACGCCAACTGGAAGAGGAGTTTGCACAAGATAAAGTTTCATAGTATAGAAGAGGAGGAAGTATGGGTGATAGTCCAGTCAAAGATTTCTTTGATTTAGATATGAAAGATAAGATGAGGATCATCGAAAGCCGAAAGAAACTTGAAAAAGATTTAATCCGTGTTGTCTATGCGCCTGTTTTATTGACCTGCAAGGCAGGAGTTGAGAAGCGTTACAATGATGGCTTGACTGCGATTACAACAGTAGCCGAAGAAGACGTCCAGGTCGTTGGAAAGCAACTGGATCAGTCCATGGTGGGGCAATTTGCTAAAAATGTACAGACAGTTATTCAAGAAAAAGCTGGGAAATTTAAATCTATCTAGCCAAGAACTTCTATTTAAAATGGAATCTGGAGTGACTCCAGATTTTTTTAATAAATTTAAAAAATTATGTAAAAAAGTGTTGACAAATAATTCAGTCTGCGTTATAATAATTTATGTAAACAAAAAGAGGTTGAAAAAACCTACTGGTTTACAAGATCAATAGTGGAAAGGAGATGGTGATATGCTATTTCCAAAATTAAGACAACTAATTGATAAAAGGGAAAATAGAAACTGTTAGCCTGTAGGGCTATTATTAAATAAATGAATTAAAATTATGTAAACAATTAAGCAGCAGCCAATTGGTCTGCTAATTTTCAAGAATGAATTAAAATTATGTAAATTAGAGGTATACAATATGAATAACAACTTTAACAATATGGATGATCTTTTCAATCAACTAATGGGAAACATGGGTGGTTTTCGTTCTGAAAGCCGTCGCTACATGATCAACGGTCGTGAAGTGACACCAGAAGAATTCGCTATTTACCGCCAAACTGGTCAACTTCCAAATGAAGGAAGTGAGCAAGTGCAACACCATCAAGGTAAAGGAATGAAACAAGATGGGATCCTTGCAAAACTTGGTCGTAACTTGACCGAAGAAGCTCGTGAAGGAAAATTGGATCCGGTCATCGGACGTAATAAAGAAATTCAAGAAACTGCTGAAATCTTGTCTCGTCGTACCAAGAACAACCCTGTCCTTGTAGGGGATGCCGGTGTTGGTAAAACAGCAGTTGTAGAAGGTTTGGCACAAGCTATTGTGAACGGGGATGTTCCAGCGGCTATCAAAAACAAAGAAATCATCTCGATTGATATTTCTGGTCTAGAAGCTGGTACGCAATACCGTGGTAGCTTTGAAGAAAATATTCAAAATCTGATCCAAGAAGTCAAGGCTATGGGAAATGTCATTCTCTTCTTTGATGAAATCCATCAAATCCTTGGTGCAGGCAGCACAGGTGATGGTCAAGGATCTAAAGGTCTTGCGGATATCATCAAACCTGCTCTTTCACGTGGGGAATTGACTGTCATTGGTGCAACCACTCAAGATGAATATCGTAACACCATCTTGAAGAATGCGGCTCTTGCTCGTCGTTTCAACGAAGTGAAAGTCAATGCTCCATCAGCTGAAGATACTTTCAAGATTCTCCAAGGGATCCGTGATCTTTATGAAAAACACCACAATGTCATCTTGCCAGATGAAGTTTTGAAAGCAGCGGTTGATTATTCGATCCAATACATACCACAACGTAGCTTGCCTGATAAGGCCATTGACTTGGTCGATGTGACAGCTGCTCACTTGGCAGCCCAACATCCAGTAACAGATGTCCATGCTGTGGAACATGAAATTGAAGAAGAAAAAGCTAAACAAGAAGCTGCAGCTGCTAAAGAAGATTACGAAGCAGCTCTTAATGCAAAAGTTCGTATCGAAGAACTTGAAAAGAAAATTGAAAACCATACGGAAGACCATAAAGTAACAGCAACAATCAACGATGTGGCTGAATCAGTAGAACGGATGACGGGTATTCCAGTGTCTCAAATGGGTGCAACTGATATTGAACGTTTGAAAGATATGGGCCACCGCTTGCAAACTAAGGTTATCGGTCAAGATAAAGCCGTTGAAGCAGTGGCACGTGCTATCCGTCGGAACCGTGCAGGATTTGACGAAGGGAACCGTCCAATCGGTAGCTTCCTCTTTGTAGGTCCTACTGGTGTCGGTAAGACTGAATTGGCTAAACAATTGGCGCTTGATATGTTCGGTACCAAAGATGCCATCATCCGTTTGGATATGTCAGAATACAGCGACCGCACAGCCGTTTCTAAATTGATTGGTACAACAGCTGGTTATGTTGGTTACGATGATAACAGCAATACCTTGACAGAACGTGTTCGCCGTAACCCTTACTCAATCGTCCTTCTCGACGAAATTGAAAAGGCAGATCCTCAAGTGATCACCCTTCTCCTTCAAGTCTTGGATGATGGTCGTTTGACAGATGGTCAAGGGAACACGGTCAACTTCAAGAACACTGTGATTATCGCCACTTCAAACGCTGGCTTTGGTTACGAAGCCAACTTGACAGAAGATGCGGATAAACCAGAACTCATGGATCGTTTGAAACCTTACTTCCGTCCAGAATTCTTGAACCGTTTCAACGCTGTCATTGAATTCTCACACTTGAGCAAGGAAGACCTTTCTAAGATTGTTGATTTGATGTTGGTAGATGTCAATAAGACCCTTTCTAAGAAAGAAATCGACTTGGCAGTGAGCGATGCAGCTAAAGAATACATGACTGAAGAAGGTTATGATGAAGTGATGGGTGTTCGTCCACTCCGTCGGGTAGTTGAACAACAAATCCGTGACAAAGTCACAGACTTCCACTTGGATAACTTGGATGCCAAACATCTCGAAGCAGACATGGAAGATGGTGTCCTTGTGATTAGAGAAAAAGACACAAAGAAGGAAGAAAACACTGATAAACAAGCAGATTAAGGCGAATTAGTTTGTGAAAAATAGAGACTGCTATCATATAGCAGTCTTTATTTTTTCTTCCCACCTGGGGGAAATTATTCGCCGTATGAGGCGAAAAATACCCTATTTGGGCTAAAAAAACATCAATAATTAGTGAAATTAATCCAATTTGAGCAAAATTATTAATAAATAAAGAAAATAAGTATATAATCTATACAAGAATAAAATTTGAGGAATGGAAGTAAGATGAGCAATACAATTGATATCTACTCAACTCCCGAATACAGAAAAGTGGAAGCCGTTGTTCAACTGATGGTTGACGGTCGCTTGACGAGCTATCGTGTCGCAACTGAAACAAACATCAGCAAAATGAGCTTGGCGACTTTGACGAAGGGAACGAGTAAAATCAAAAATATTACCTATCAAACGGCTTTGGCCTTGATTGATTGGTATGATGAGAATCATGAAAAGTATGGCATTACGATTGACTAGTCAGTAGCCCACTTTTCGTGGTTTTTTTCTTTTTCATCAAAACTTGCCTCCTCTCTGAGACTGGAGCCTGATTTTGCTTGAAGAGGATGGGAAAACTTGAAAAGACGGGCGAAATTTGATATAGTATAGCATATATGAAAATTAAAGGAGAAACATATGCAAGGCGGAAGTTTGCTAATTATGCTCGTTCTTATGGTCGGTTTGATGTACTTCATGAGCCGTAGCCAAAAGAAACAGTACCAAAAACGGATGGAAAGTTTGAATAAACTTCAAAAAGGAAATGAAGTCATCACGATTGGTGGCTTGTACGGAACCATCGATGAAGTCGACACAGACCGCAAGACCGTTGTCTTGGATGTTGATGGTGTCTACCTGACCTTTGAATTGGGAGCGATCAAAACAGTTCTTCCTGTATCAGAAGGAATCTCAGCTACTGCGACAGAAGGTGCTAGCTCAGATGCTGATTCAGCCATCGAAGAATAATCATCAAAGAAGAGGCAAGGGCCTCTTTTTTGGTGGGCAAATAGGACGATGTGATGAAGGAAAGTCCTGCTGGTTCAAAAAAGAGGCCAGAGTCCCTATTTTATGGGGATTTATGGTATAATGAAGCGATAAATATTGAAATAGGTAGAAAAACATGTTTCGTTTTAAGAAAAAAGAAAAAATCGAGATACCTTTAGAAGTCCCGAAACACATTGGGATCATTATGGATGGCAATGGTCGCTGGGCGAAAAAGCGGATGCAACCGCGCGTCTTCGGTCATAAGGCGGGGATGGAAGCTCTCCAAGAAGTGACGATTGCAGCAAAAAATATGGGGGTTCAGGTCTTGACTGTCTATGCCTTTTCTACGGAAAACTGGACACGCCCTGAAGATGAGGTCAAGTTCATCATGCACTTGCCGGTCGAGTTTTATGATCGTTTCGTCCCCGAATTGCATCGCAACAATGTCAAGATTCAAATGATCGGTGATATCAAGAAATTGCCAAAAGAAACGCTGGAGGCTTTGGAAAGAGCAGAAGCGATGACCCATCTCAATACAGGTTTGATCCTGAATTTCGCACTCAATTATGGTGGACGTGCTGAGATCACTCAGGCTGTGAAGCAGATCGCCCAAGAAGTCTTGGATGCGAAGTTCAGCCCAGAAGATATCACAGAAGAGATGATCGCAGATTCTCTCTATACCGAGAGTTTGCCACGTGTCCTAAGGGACCCGGATTTGATTATTCGTACCAGCGGAGAGATCCGTTTGAGTAATTTCCTTCCTTGGCAGGCTGCTTATAGTGAGTTGTATTTCACAGATGTGATGTGGCCAGATTTTGGAGAGGAAGCACTACGAAGTGCTGTAGTAGAATATAGCCATCGCCACCGGAGATTTGGCGGTGTTTAGGAGAAGATGATGACGAAAGATTTACAAAAACGTGTGATTTTTGGAGGAATTGCCCTGCTCTTTTTCATTCCAACAGTAATGGTTGGAGGGGTGTTCTTTCAGATTGTGATTGGCTTGATCGCCATGCTAGGGGTTCATGAATTGCTCAAAATGAAGGGGCTTGAGACAGCGACCTTTGAAGGAGCGCTAGCCATGTTAGCGGCCTTTGTCCTGACTTTGCCGATCGAGGACTACCTCCCTTACCTTCCAGCAGATGGCAATATGATTGCTTATGGTTTGGTTGTCTTGATTCTCATGGGAACAACTGTTCTTGCTCAGAATTACAATTATGAAGATGTGGTCTATCCCATTGCGTCTAGCTTTTATGTTGGACTTGGTTTCCATTCCTTAGTAGATGCGCGAATTGCTGGTATTGACAAGGTCTTATTGGCCCTCTTTATTGTTTGGGCTACAGATTCAGGTGCTTATCTAGTAGGAAGTCGGTTTGGGAAACGCAAGCTCATGCCTGCGGTTTCTCCTAATAAAACGATTGAAGGCAGTCTTGGGGGAATCTTGTCTGCAGTTGCGGTAACTGTGATCTATATGATCGTGGATCGTTCTGTGGCGGGTGGACATGGTTTTCTTGCTATGATCTTCTTTACCATCCTCTTTAGTATCGCAGGTCAGTTTGGAGATCTGGTAGAGAGTGCGATTAAACGCCACTTCGGTGTGAAAGATTCTGGGAAATTTATTCCAGGACATGGTGGTGTTCTAGACCGCTTTGATAGTTTGATCTTTGTCTTTCCCTTGATGCATTTCTTGGGCTTGTTCTAAGACAGAAGAGATAGAAAGGAAACCACGTATAGAACGATGCAGTTTATTGCCTTTATTGTTATTTTTGGAGTGATCGTTCTCGTTCACGAGTTTGGTCATTTCTATTTTGCAAAAAAATCGGGCATCCTGGTGCGAGAATTCTCGATTGGGATGGGTCCCAAGATCTTTGCCCATATTGGTCAAGATGGAACAGCCTATACGATTCGCATTCTACCTTTAGGTGGCTATGTTCGTATGGCTGGCTGGGGTGAGGATACAACTGAGATTAAAACCGGAACGCCTGTTAGCTTGACGCTAAATGAGGCTGGCAAGGTCGTCCGGATCAATCTTTCAGGAAAGAATCTGGATCAGACAGCCCTTCCCATGAATGTTACCCAGTTTGACTTTGAAGACAAACTGGAAATTACGGGTTTGGTTCTCGATGAGACCAAGACTTATAGTGTTGATCATGATGCGACCATCGTTGAGGAAGATGGGACGGAAGTGCGGATTGCGCCGAGAGATGTTCAGTATCAGAATGCCAGCATTTGGGGACGGTTGATCACCAACTTTGCGGGTCCTATGAACAACTTTATCCTCAGTATTGTCGTTTACTCACTTCTAGCTTTTATGCGTGGTGGTGCGATTGACTACTACAGCAACAATGTTCAGGTGGCACCCGATGGGGCGCTGGCTAAGGTCGGTGTCAAAAGTACTGTTCAGATCCTTCAAGTCAACAACGATACCGTTAGCAACTGGGATGAGCTGACAGATGCTGTTGAGAAAGCAACTAAGGACAGCAAGACGGCTCCTGAATTGACCCTGAAAGTCAAAACAGACGGCCAAGAAAAAGAAGTCAAAGTGAAGCCAACCAAGTCAGGGAATCGTTACTATCTGGGTGTGACAAATGGCCTCAAGACAGGATTTGTGGATAAACTCTTGTCTGGTTTTACAGATACCTGGAATACAGCGACACGGATTCTGGGAGCTTTGAAAGATATCATTTTCCACTTTAGTCTCAATAAACTGGGTGGTCCGGTTGCCATCTACAATGCCAGCTCACAAGCTGCTCAATTAGGGATTCCGGCAGTCTTATCTCTTATGGCCATGCTCTCTATTAATATTGGGATCTTCAATCTAATCCCGATTCCAGCTTTGGATGGAGGAAAAATCTTGATCAATTTGATCGAGGTCGTCCGGAGAAAGCCACTGAAACAAGAAGTAGAAACCTATATGACGCTTGCAGGTGTAGCTGTAATGGTTATTTTGATGATTGCTGTCACCTGGAATGATATTATGAAATTATTTTTGAAATAGAAAAGGATATTGTCCATGAAACAAAGTAAAATGTTGATTCCAACGCTTCGCGAAATGCCAAGCGATGCTCAAGTCATTAGCCATGCTTTGATGTTGCGTGCAGGTTATGTTCGCCAAGTATCAGCTGGTGTCTATTCGTATTTGCCACTAGCTAATCGAGTGATTGAAAAAGCAAAAGGCATCATGCGCCAAGAATTTGAAAAAATTGGAGCAGTAGAAATGCTTGCTCCAGCCCTTTTGAGTGCGGATCTCTGGCGTGAATCTGGTCGTTACGAAACTTACGGGGAAGACCTCTATAAGTTGAAAAACCGTGAAGGCTCTGACTTTATCTTAGGTCCAACTCACGAAGAAACCTTTACCGCTATTGTGCGCGACTCCGTAAAATCTTACAAACAATTGCCGTTGAATCTCTACCAAATTCAACCAAAATACCGCGATGAAAAACGCCCACGGAACGGTCTTCTTCGGACCCGTGAGTTCATCATGAAAGATGGTTATAGCTTCCATGCTAACTACGATAGCTTGGACGTTACTTATGATGAATACAAGGCAGCTTATGAGCGGATCTTCACACGCAGTGGCATCGACTACAAAGCCATCATCGGTGATGGTGGTGCCATGGGCGGAAAAGATAGCCAAGAGTTTATGGCTGTTACACCTGCTCGTACAGACTTGGATCGTTGGGTTGTTTTAGACAAATCAGTGGCTTCCTTTGATGAGATCCCAGCAGAAGTCCAAGAAGAAATCAAAGCAGAATTGCTCAAATGGATGGTCTCTGGTGAAGATACCATTGCCTATTCAAGTGAATCCACCTATGCTGCCAACTTGGAAATGGCTACTAACGAATACAAGCCAAGTAACCGTGTTGTAGCGGAAGAAGAAGTGAAACGCGTGGAAACACCAGGTGTCAAATCGATTGATGAAGTAGCTGCATTCTTGAATGTTCCAGAAGAAGCTACTATCAAGACTTTGGTTTACATCGCAGATGGTGAGCCTGTTGTTGCCCTTCTCGTAGGTAATGATCAGCTCAATGAAGTGAAGTTGAAAAACCACCTCGGCGCAGACTTCTTTGAACCTGCAACCGAAGTGGAAGTGAAACAATTATTAGGAGCTGATTTTGGCTCTCTCGGTCCAGTTGATCTTCCTGAAAATGTTAAGATTATCGCAGACCGCAAGGTCCAAGACAGCCGTAATGCAGTAGTCGGTGCCAATGAAACAGGCTACCACTTGACTGGTGTCAACCCAGGACGTGACTTTACTGCAGAATACGTCGATATCCGTGAAGTTCGTGAAGGCGAAATCTCACCAGATGGGAAAGGGGTCTTGAACTTTGCACGTGGGATCGAAATCGGTCACATTTTCAAACTCGGTACACGCTACTCCGCTAGCATGGGAGCAGATGTCTTGGACGAAAACGGTCGTGCAGTTCCGATCATCATGGGCTGCTACGGAATCGGTGTCAGCCGTCTTCTTTCAGCTGTTATGGAGCAACATGCACGCCTCTTTGTCAATAAGACTCCAAAAGGGGAATACCGTTACGCTTGGGGGATTAACTTCCCTAAAGAATTGGCGCCATTTGATGTGCATTTGATTCCAGTCAATGTCAAGGATGAAGCAAGCCTTGCTTTGACCGATCGGATCGAAGAAGCTTTGGTGAATAAAGGCTACGAAGTCTTGGTGGATGACCGAAATGAACGCGCTGGTGTCAAATTCAGCGATAGTGATTTGATTGGACTTCCAATCCGCGTAACAGTTGGTAAGAAAGCAGCTGAAGGCATCGTTGAAGTGAAAATCAAAGCGACAGGAGATACCATTGAAGTTCATGCGGACAATCTCCTTGAAACTCTTTCAATCTTGAACAAATAAGAAAAAGCTTTCTGAGCTCTCACCAGTGTGGTGATGAAACTCAGGAAGCTCTTTTTATTTTTCTTCTTTGAGGCCTTGATCTTTGAAATAGGTAAAAAGATCTTGAGGTTTGCCATTGAGGTATTTCTTGAACTCGGCTCTTTCTTCCTCCCCTTGATCCCCGTAGATGGAAGCAAACTCATCTTTCTTGATTTTTGAGAAGTCAGCTTGTAAGACCTTGGCATAGGATTGTTTATCTTTCAAAATTTGAATGCGGAAGCTAAGACCAGGCTTGCCATTTAAGCTTTTATAGATATCGCTATGTTCTAATTCTTCCTGGTAGATTTCCTTTAACTCGGAAAGATCCATGTCTTGCAAATCTGAGGAAATGGGTTCAAAACTAAGAAAAGTAAAAGAGACAATTTCATCTTTTTTGTAGCCGATTTGAATTTTGTTTTGGTGGTGATCGCCGAGGTCACTAACAAAGGTCTTGTTTTGGACTTGCTCCTTTTTGGTTTGAGTGGCCTCTTGCTTGGAAGAAGCGTTAGTAGTCCCTTTGCCTTGTTGGCCTTGGCTACAAGCGGTAAGAGCTAGTAGACAGACAGAGACAAGTAGAAATTTTTTCATATATACTCCTTATAGGTTAATGGTGTTCGATCTTGTATGAAACAAGTTTTGAACAGGTTTCATTATACCATAAAAGTTTTAAAAATGAAAAAATATACAAAAGTCATCGAAATTTGCTTTTAAAAACACCTAAAATCAACAACTTTTATCTATGTGTTGAGTTAAAATAAAAGGACAGAGTGTCTTCTTTTCTTTCCAGAAATAATACTAGTTGGAGACTACTGGGGCAAGGAATTCGGGAAATATATTACAGTTTTATGACAAAATGTTACACAATTGTAACAAAGTTACAATGTTTTATCAGTTAGTCCTCTAAACTTGACATTCTGGCAATATTTCATTAAGATATTTTTAAGTAAATAATACAAACAGGGAGAAAAAGGTAAAATATACAGTTATCTGGCATTTTACTAATTCGTACTAAAATGTATTGTTTATGAAAAAAATATAAGGGTATCAGCCCAAAAGGAGAAACATATGGCTCAAATTAAATTAACTCCAGAAGACCTACGTGCTTCAGCACAACGTTATGCACAAGGTTCTCAAGAAATCGATCAAATCCTTACTACTTTGACTCATGAACAACAAGTCATCGACGCAAACTGGGATGGATCTGCATTTGATAGCTTTGAAGCACAATTCAACGAATTGTCTCCAAAAATCAAACAATTCGCTCAATTGTTGGAAGACATCAACGGTCAATTGATCAAAGTTGCTGATATCGTTGAACAAACTGACCAAGATATCGCTGCACAAATCCACTAAGATAGTCTTGGAGGTGATCTTACTTCTTGTAGGTAGATCACCCTTTTGTCTTTTGATATATAGAAAATAGGGGTTAGATTCTTAATTCCTAACCCCTATTTTGTATCTATGAATTAGAAAAAGGAAAAGGTATGGAAGTTAAAAATAAAAAATGGTTAAAATACATCGGTCAGAGTGCGGTTGTGCTCCTTTTGATGGGATCTGTCGTGGGTCTTTATACGACGGTTCAAAAGGACCAAAAGCAAAACGAAGCCAAGACCGTGCAAACAACGGAAAACACTAAGCTCAACATTGCGGTTGTCAATGAAGACAAGGCGGTCAAGCTGAATGATAAAGAATATAACCTTGGGGCTAGCTATGTAAAGAATATCGAACGGGATAATTCGCAAAACTGGTCTGTACTCCCTCGTGGAGCTGCTGAGTCAGGGCTTGCAGATGGCAAGTACCAGTTGATGATCGTTATTCCAAGTGATTTCTCAGAGAAGGTCTTGGAAGTGAACGCGGTTAATGCAGAGAAGACAACGGTGACGTATAAGGTCAATGCGGCTGGGAATTCTCAGGTTGAGAACGAGGCCAATAAAGTCGCTAAAGATATCGTTTCAGACTTGAATAGCCAGTTGGTTGATATGTATATGGTCAGCATTTTGAGCAACCTTTATACAGCTCAAAAGAACGTGGAAACAAGTAACAAAATTCAATCCACCAACATTGGTTCTTACCGAAGCAACTTGCTGGATTCGGCCTTGGATTCCAAGAATATCTTCCCAAGTCTCTATAGCTTGTCTACGTCATCTGTCGAGTCGAACAATGCCTTGAAGACAGTCCTTGAGTCTTATACACAGGCTTTTGATCAATTGACCCAATCTCAGGATCAGTACGGTCAAAACTTCGACACATTGATCAAGCAACGCTCTGAGGATAAGATCAGCCATGAAGAGTTCATGAACCAGCTGATGTCTATGAACCAGTCTGTTGTCAGTGAAAAGACCCAAGAGTTGTATAAGAATCTACAACAAAACCAAGAAGCAATTACCAAACAATTGAGTCAACCAACTGAAACAGCAGGAGATGCTTCAGGTACCAAGACCTATGCAGGCTTGACAAAAGATGTGAATGATCGTGTGGCAGACCTTGAAAAAGGGATCAAGGCAGAACGCGACAAATTAGATGAGCACGAAAAGAACATCGAGTCTTCTGTAAAAGCGAAGATCCTTGACTACTATGGTCTAAATGAAGGAGACAAAGTCACTCTTCGTACCTTGCTTGGAAAGCCAAAAATCGAAACTATCAGCAAGGCTCGAGATAAAGCGGATGATGACATTCGTCAAGCAATTGAAAAACTTCCGTCTTTAGATCCTGCTAGTCTGAATTTGAATAAGTATGGAAATCTCAACGCAGCGATTAATTTTGATAGTGCTTTTGCTGGAACAAAGGCGCATCCAAAAGGGAACGCCGATGACTTAAAAAAATTGGCTGCAGAAGTGGATGCCAAATCAACGGCAGTTGCGGATGTCCTTAATGCTAAATCTGGAAAACAAAAAGTTAGCATTCAAGTACCTGCCGGAGTCAAGGTTGATACTTGGACCTATGATGGACAGACTTATGCAGGCAGTGGTGAGCAGGAAGTTGAACTGAAAGATGGCAAACAAATTCAAATTCACCTTGTTGAAGATGGAGGAGCTATGCCAAGCGCGATTGATGTTGAAGTTCTTGTGAATGGAGTTTCTTCAACCAGTGTGACTGTATCTGCAGATGAATTGAAAACAGCTGTCGCTAACTATGCATCGAAAGCTAGTGAAATCGCCTTGGATTATCAACGCGCAGGAGCATTGATCGATGCCTACTATCCAGAAGATGACAACCATGTTCGTCATTCACTCTATGATCCAATCGAAGATATGGATTTGACAAACGCTTTGGTCGACATCGTGAAGGCTGCTGTTTCAAGTAACATGAAGGACTACCGTAAGAGTATTGAAACGGATGAATCTGGGGATGCAACGAAGAGTGTGAAAGCCCAGTTAGATGGTACCCTTAAACAGTTGCAAGACTTGGGACCACAATTGCAGGCCAATCTTCAAGCAATCGAAAACACTAACAAAGATCTAACCCAAAATATCAATGATCAATTGACGCAATATGCTGATCTTCAAAAACGTTTAGAAGAGATATCAAAAGCGCAAGAAACAGTGACACAGGCTCAAACCAAGACCGATGCAGATTTGTCAGCCCTTGGTTCTGAATACACGTCATTATTGAGCTCGACAGAAGGCGTTAAGAGCTCATCTCGTAGCAATGTAGAAGCTGCTAACTCTACCAATGAAATCTTTAGCCAATTGAACAAAGAATTGGCTAAAGCCCAAGGCAATACAGAGAAATTGTCTAGCAATGCAGAGAGCTTGATGGGTGAATTCGACAAGGAATTGTCTGAAAATGGGAACTTCGTCGAAGCCTTCCGTAAGGTCTTCAACAATGCCTATGAAAACGGAGTGCCGAATGAAGTCTTGCTCGACTTCTTGTCAAATCCAGTTGCAGAGAAATCTTCTTCTGTGAAAGCGACTATCAACGTCTACCGTCCATTTATCTGGATCTTTATGTTGGAAGTCTTGAGTCTCTTTACAGCTTATCTCTTTGCGACTCAGCCAATCATCCGTAAGGTTAAGGATCGTTTCAAATTGGATCGTTTGCAAGAATCAGATCTCTTGTCTGTCGGTGTCCTTGTGGGACTTTCTCTCATCCTTGGACTGGTGATCGGAATGATTTCAAGTATTCAACTCTCTGTTGGTCGTGAATATGTACCTTCATGGGTATTCTTAGCGGTTCTAGCAAGCTTTGTCTTGGTACAACTACAATACCTTCTCTTGAAACACTTCCGTGTGATTGGAATGGGACTGGCCTTCTTCATGTTGATCAGCTATGTCTACCTATCAAGCGCGATCGGAACGACCGCGACCTTGTCAGGCCTTCCAGCACTGGTGAAAAATGTCAACCTCCTTTCTATTTTAGAAGGACAGTTTGCGGGTTACTTTGATGGACAAACAGCCGGTATCGGCGTCTTCTTCGGATTGTTGGTCTTCTTCGGACTTTTGGCGGTTGCCAATATCTTCATTCCAAAGAAGTTTACTCAAACAAAGGAAATTGAATCAAGCTTATGAAAAAAATGATGTATCTTCTCTTTGTCTTAAGTCTCTTGCCAGCGGTTGTTGTTTCTGCAGATGATTTTATTGATAATCGTCTGCAGGTCAACAACTCACGTCTTGAGACAGAGCAGGAAAAGACACTTGGGGGCCAATTGGATGCGACTGAGTCTCTTTTCAATGAGAAGGATCAGAAAAAATTAGCAGATGAAAAACGCAAGCAAGAGAAACAATTGACCGATTCAGACGGCCAGTTGTTTTCTGCTATAAAGGGAAAGAAAAAAACGGGGCCTGAAGCGGACCTGTTCCAGCCTGAAAATCAAAAATTATCTAAATTCGAGTCCAATGTGGAGGACAATTCGGCCAGCTTGTCGGATTTTATTCCAGCTTTGCAAATGCTGGCTTGGAGTGCTCTTCTCTTTGGGATTGCTGGCTATATTTCCTATCGAATCTATAGAAAAGAGGCCTAAATGGACCAACATATCAATGTCACCTTCCGTATGAATGGTGCAAGCCATGACCTCCGAATCCCAACGCGGATGGAGGTGCGACGCTTGATTCGGGAATTGGATCAGATCTTTGGGTCTGCCATGGAGCCTAGAAGCAAGTATCAGTTGCGCGTGGTAAATAAAGGCATCTTGCTGGATGAAGGCAAGGTGGTACAGGAGTATCCGATCACGAGTGGTGATCTGATCGAGATTGAGGAGTGGTAAGGTGAAAGAAGAACAATTTACACTGGAAGAACAAGTCTTCCGTTTTGAAAAAGAAGAAACGAGCTGGCGGCTGGACCTTAAGCGTTCAGAAGTGGATAGCCAGGATTTACGCAATTTATGGATTTTGGATCTCCATCATCCCTTGTTTTTAGAGCAAAGCATGACAGCGGATCAAGACCAGATTCATCTGACCTATCAGACAGACGCGCTAGGCTTGACTGCAGAAGAAATCCAGGCATTACCGGTTTCAGACCGTCTGCGTCTAGCTATCAATGTCTTGGATTTGGCGCCAGCCTTGGAGCTTCCGGTGACCTTTATGTTGCATCCTATCAATTTGTTTGTGACCAAGGATGCGCAAGTTAAGATCGCTTATCGCGGGGTGCCGGGAATGATGGTGCCACGCAAGTGGGATCAGGTTGAATTCTTGCGGCAGGCCAAGTGCTATGCGGTCACTCTTTTTGGGGACTGGGATTTCATGGAGCTCTATCAAGGCACACTTGAATTAGAAGATCTGCCTGATTTCTTGGTAGAAATCCGTGATGCTGCTAGCTTAGAAGAGATGAAAGCTCTCTTAGAGAAAGCCTACCAAGAACGCAAGGAAGAGGAAGAAAAGACCTTGACCTTGGTTTCAAGTCGTCAACACCGAATCTTTAAGTTGGCAACCGTATGGCTTTCCGCTGTAGTGGCCCTCTTACTCTTGCCCTTGATTTATTTGGTCTTTTTCCAAGCCCCCTTTAAAGAAAAGTTGCTTCAAGCGGATACTGCTTTTCTTAAAGTAGACTACACCGGTGTGATCGATGAGTTGGAGGGAGTGGCTCCAAGCAGTCTTCCAACGACACAGAAATACGAGTTGGCGACGTCTTACTTGCAAGGCTTGAATTTCTCAGAGGACCAAAAGAAGGTCATCCTCAACAACGTCACGCTCAAATCAGACAGTCTCTATCTCCACTACTGGATCTATATCGGCCGTCATGACTTTACCCAAGCGCTGGATACAGCCAAGCGGATCGACGATTCAGACTTGATCATCTATGCCCTTCGCAAAGAAATCAAGGCGACACGTGATAGCGAAAAACTCTCTGGTGAACAGCGCGAGAAGAAACTCTCTGAGCTAGAGGGCGAATACAAGAAATACTGGGATGCCCGCTCTAAACTCTTGGAAGCAGAGACAGATGAAACCAAATCTTCCACTAGCAGCTCAACAACGGCTTCGTCTACAGAAGGCTCCTCTACAGAAAGCTCGTCTTCTACAACAGCAAGCTCAACTGAGTCTAGCGAACACAAGGAGTAGTCTATGAAAAAACGTATCATACTCTATAAAAAAGGCTTTCGCTATGAGCTAGCACTAGAAGAGGGGAAAACAGCGACCGTATCGAATCAAGAAACGGCTCAGTTGACCATTTCTTCGCAAGAACATCCCCTTCATTTCCAATGGAGTCAAGGAGAAGTCTTCTACCAATATGGGGAAGACAAGGGCGTGCTAGAAAATAGCAAGATCCTTGGGGATGTGGTCTGTTACTTGGCGACAGGAGAAGTCCATACCTATGAGCTGCTAGACAAGGAAGAGATCCTCGTAGCAGATGAAGAGGGTGCGGATGTGCGCGTGCATTATCCAGTGCGCTTTCTCCTTGTGAAAAAAGACCAGACCTGGACTTGTCAGCTCCTATCAGGGAAACTCTACCATAACCACAAACTCGTCACTGAAGCGACTGTTCCAATGGCTTTTGGAGATGAGCTGGCGATTGGAGATGTGACCTTTAAGCTCTATCCAGAAGAATTTGGCGTGGAAGGAACTGTTGAAGTAAGTCCTTATCTGGTGCCGCGCTTGCATTCGCGCTATGACTTCTACAAGGACTATCCAGAGTACCACCGGTCTCCGCGGATCATCTATCGGAGTTCGGAAGACAAAATCCTGATCAATCCTCCGGGTGCGGAGCCTCAAAAACCATCCGATGAACTCTTGAAGTTAATTATGCCTCCTCTCATCATGGTTGGGGTGACCCTCTTGATCACCATTTTCCAACCGCGAGGGCTGTATATCATCGCGACGGTATCCATGTCTGTGGTCAGTGTGATCTTTTCGGTACAAGGATTTTTCAAGAATCGTAAGAAATACAAAGAAGATAAGAAAGAGCGCGTGGAGCTCTACCATCTCTATCTCAAGGACAAGGCCAAGGACTTGGAACAGCTCTCTCGGAAGCAACGAGAAGGCATGTTTTACCATTTCCCAGCCATCGAAGACTTGACAAAGATGGTCAAACGCTATGATTCGCGGATCTACGAAAAAACACCGCTTCATTTTGACTTTTTGGCCTATCGTTTGGGATTGGGCAAGGTTCCAACCAGCTATGAGCTCAAATATGGTCAGGAAGAGCGCAGTGGGAAGAAAGATGCCTTGGAAGAAGAAGGCTATGCCCTTTTCCAAGCTCATCAAAAAATCGACAATCTTCCGATTGTAGCCAGCCTTAATCGGGGACCAGTAGGGTACGTTGGCCCTCGTCCCATCGTGCTAGAACAGTTGCAACTCCTCGTTGCCCAATTGGCTGTCTTTCATTCCTACCATGATCTGACCATTATTCCGATCATTCCAGAAGAGGAAAAAGAAAGCTGGGATTGGATGCGCTGGTTGCCTCATGCAACTCTGCAAGACATGAATGTCCGTAGCTTTGTCTACAATCAGCGGACACGCGATCAGGTCTTGAACAGTCTCAACCAAATCCTCAAGCTCCGCAAGGCGCAAAAAGAGGAAGAAAAAGCCAATGATACCAAGATCTTCCATCCTCACTATGTGGTCCTCATCACCGATGAAACCTTGATTTTGGACCATGTCATCATGGAGTTCTTCCGTGAGGATCCGACAGAGCTGGGCTGCTCCATCATCTATGTGGCAGACGTGCTCTCATCTCTTTCTGAAAATATCCAAACGGTTATCTCCATCAAGGACCGCAACCAAGGGCAATTGCTCTTGCAAGAAGGGGTCCTTCGGGAGCTCGACTTTCAATTGGATCACTTCCCTGAAGGTTATGACAAGGAAGCCATCTCGCGTGGCCTTGCGCCTCTCAAGCATATCCAACAGCTCAAGAGCTCAATTCCGGACTCGGTGACCTTCCTTGAAATGTACCAGGCGGAAACGTTCAATGACCTCAAGGTTTTGAGTCGTTGGGAGAGCCATGCCCCTTACCAAAGTTTGGCCGTGCCGATCGGTCTGCGCGGGAAGGACGATTTGGTTTACCTCAATCTTCATGAAAAAGCTCATGGACCACACGGCTTGATCGCAGGGACGACAGGATCTGGTAAGTCTGAAACCATTCAGTCTTATATCCTGAGCCTTGCTGTCAACTTCCACCCACATGATGTGGCTTTCCTCCTCATCGACTACAAGGGTGGGGGAATGGCCAACCTCTTCAAGGATCTGCCTCACTTGCTTGGGACCATCACCAACTTGGATGGTGCCCAGTCTATGCGGGCCTTGGCCTCTATCAATGCGGAGATCCATCGTCGAGAACGCCTCTTTGGTCAATATGGGGTCAACCATATCAACCAATACCAAAAGAAATTTAAACTGGGTGAAGCGACAGAACCGCTACCTCACCTCTTCTTGATCAGTGATGAGTTCGCCGAACTCAAGGTCAACCAACCAGACTTCATCAAGGAGTTGGTCTCTATCGCGCGTGTCGGGCGTTCCCTCGGGGTGCACTTGATCCTTGCGACGCAAAAACCTTCTGGGGTCGTGGATGACCAGATCTGGTCCAACTCCCGCTTCAAGCTGGCCCTCAAGGTAGCAGACCGTGGCGACTCTATGGAGATGCTGCGGACAGCAGATGCGGCTGAGATCACGCAGACCGGTCGTGCCTACCTCCAAGTCGGGAATAACGAAGTCTATGAACTCTTCCAAACCGCTTGGTCAGGAGCAGACTACCAGCCTGAGAAGGACCAGCTAGGGATCGAAGACCATACCATCTACTTGATCAATGAACTGGGCCAATACGAAGTCCTCAATCAAGACCTATCTGGTCTGGATATGGCAGAAGAAATCAAGGAAGTTCCAACAGAACTAGATGTCATCGTGCAAGAAATCAACCACTTGCACCAACAAGAAGGCATCGCAGCTGTGGCCCAACCATGGTTGCCACCCCTCAAAGAGCGGATCACGCTGGATGAGTTGGACAAGGTCGTGCCGATCGAGGCTTGGCAAAAACGGACAGCTCCAAGCGTCCTGATTGGGGTCGCCGATATCCCGCAGGCGCAAAAGCAAGAAGCAGTCGCTATCGATCTGTCAAAAGATGGGAATATCCTCCTTTACGGAAGTCCAGGTACAGGAAAGACCACTTTCCTTCAGACAGTCGCAATGGATCTAGCTCGCAAGCAGAGCCCAGAAAATCTGACCATGTACCTGCTTGATTTTGGAACCAATGGTCTAGCGCCCTTGACGCAATTGCCACATGTGGCAGATAGTCTCCTACTCGATCAGACGGAGAAAATCCAGAAATTCATCCGGATCATCAACCGCGAGTTGGATCGTCGTAAGAAGCTCCTCTCTGAGCATGGTGTCGGCACCATCGCTCTCTACCGTGAAGTGACCGGTAAGCAAGAGCCAACCATGGTCATCCTCATGGATAGCTATGAGTCTATGAAGGACGAGCCTTATGAGACAGACCTCTTTAAGCTCTTCATGCGGATTTCTCGTGAAGGTCTCAGCATCGGTGTGCACTTGATCATCACAGCTAGCCGTCAGAACAACCTACGGGCTCAGCTCTATTCCAACTTCAAACACCAGCTGACCTTGCCGCAAAATGATATCTCTGAAGTCCGCGGTATCGTGGGAGCAACCCCACTGGCGTCTACGATGGAAGACATCAAGGGACGAGCGCTCATGAAACGTGACGAAGTCGATGTCGTCCAGTTTGCCCTACCAGTCGCAGGGGACAATGATATCCAAATCATCAACAACCTCCGCGACCAAGTCCAAAGTCTCAAAGAGATGTGGACAGGCCGCACTCCAGCAGGCATCCCAATGGTGCCAGATGAGTTGACAGAAGCAGCCTTCTATGGACGTGAGGATGTAGCAGCTTTACTGAATGAAGGAAAGGTACCACTCGGATTGGATCTGGAGACGGTTGAGCCGGTGACATGGGATCTCAAGAAAGGCAACCTTCTCTATCTGACAGACAAAGAAGAGCAGATGACTCAATTCGTCAAACAAATTGCTCGTAGCAAGCAGAAGGTGATTGTGTTGGCGCCGAAGTATCATAAACTACCAAATGCAGATAATTTATTTGTCTTTTCATCGGCTGAGGAAGTTCTAGAATCTCTTAAAGATATGAATAAGCGTATTGATGAGAGATTGGAGAAACAGTTGTTTTCTCATGATGCTACTATTATTATATATAATATGATTGATCTACTGCAGGAGTTAACACAAAATGGTATTGACTACTTGACGTACTTATTGGAAAAAGGTTTGAAGGTTGGATACGGTGTTGTTGTTATGACTTCGGCTTCTATAAGTCGCAATATTGATTCAGCTTCGAAACAAGTAAGAGCATATAAACAAGCTTTCTTAGCAATTAGATTTAATGATCAAACTATGTTGAATGCAGTCAATAAGCCACTAAGAGAAGGAGTGTTAGAAAAACAATTACATTATTATGTAGTTGATAATCAACTAAGAATAATCAAGGTTTTGATATCGTAATATTATAGGAGATGTAATGGGAAATAAATCTGAATTAATCCAACAGTATAATGAAATTAGTGCTAAGAGTAATGCATTAAATGCAAAAATCGCTGAGTTATCAGAAGCTTTAAAGAATTTAAATAATGTTTCAACTACAGTAGATTATATTCTTAAAAATCATGAAAATATAAAAAATAATTATAATTTGGCTGGAACAGCATATAAAAATGAAACAGAAGCAGAACAAACAACTGTAAAGATAGCTTCGGAGAAATTTTCAAAATATAAAGAAGATATTGCAGGGGAACTCAATGCTAAAATATTATTTCTTGGCTTTGAGGCTGCTGCATGTAGAACGTCAATGAATACATTATCTATACTTATAGATATGGCGAAGGAGTGATAGTTTTATGAGTGACATTATCAAGATACATAATTTACCTGGTATAGATGATTTTGGAAAGTCTATTTCAGAATTTTCAAAATCATATTCAGTTGCTGTTAGTGATACAGAAAGAAAGTTTTCTATTAAAAAAAATAATTCAGAATTAGATGCGTTAGAAGCTTTTTACAAAAAATTAAACATTTTACAAGAAAAAGTTTTTCATAAAGTACCTGAAGAGTTAGAAAAATATTCTACACTCAATATCACGTTTAGTTCAACTATTAAGGATGCTGGATTTGATGTCAAAGCTTGGACTTCAGAAAGCGGGAAAAATACTGTAACACAGACTTTGACAGGTGATCAGTCAACTGCTGTTGAAGATGTCAAGTCTAAATTGCAACCTGCGTTGGATACTGCCACAAGATTATTAGAAATTGATAGTATAAATTTGACCCCTATCCAAACAACAGCACAGCAAGAATTATTAACTGAGTCTACGAATAGATCAAATACACATGATGCGATCGAAGGAGCACACAAAACATTTGTACAGGGGTTGGATGAAATAACGAAGACAATAAATCTGCTTCAAATAGAAGTCAATCATGCAAAGTCGATTTTAAGGATGCCTGCAGATTTTATTTTGGATAGTATTAGCCATAAAATTTTAACGAAGGATAAAATGTATTATCTTGATTCTATGTCAAGCGATGTTGATGCAACAGTAGTAAAAGATATCCTTAGTGAATCTCCTGGAAAAATAATGAAGCAACGACCTGAGGGGATTAGTGGTGGTACATATAATGTACTTTCCGCAGAAGTTACGGATTGGATAGTGCGTGGGAAAAATGGAGATAAACTAGCAGTAAAAAAATTAAATCATCTAGTAGATGCGATGGGGAGTGAGTCGATTGACACTGTATCTCAGTTTACAACTTCAATGATAGAAGCCGGTGATAGAGAAGCTTGGTTTCTAATTGGAAATATGAAAAAGAACCATTCAGAAAATCCGAATGATTCTAAAATTGGTAGAGATCAGAATCGATTAAATAACGTGAATGATTTCATTGGTTTGATGCAGTCTATTAATTTAATTGGTATCGGAGAAGATATAGAAAGATTAAATTATGGTGAATACACTGAGCCAGAAACTAAAATGACCAACAAACAAATGAAAGACATACAAATAACAAGTGATGGAATTTCTTTCTCTGTAAAAACAGATTTTAAACATGTAATACATAAAAATGTTTTGGGAATGGTCAAAGTAGATCAAATTATGACTGCCACTACAACAACGGAAAATTATAATAGTAGTACAATGGCTGGAGCAGGTGCAAATTTGATCTATAATCAAGAAAGGGCATCTAAACTTAAGAAAGCTCGAAAAGAAGCGTTGGAAGAATTTCAGAAAGAAATGGGTAAAGCTATTGGGCAAGGCTTATTAAATAGTCTTATTCCTGGTTCTGGAACAGTCATGGAGCTTTTAGGATCGTTTGCTGGAGATGACAAGGAGAAATCGGATGGTATTAAATCACTTAGTGATTATATTCCAAATAAATACGGGAAGAATGCACTGAAGGTTATTGGTAACATTGCTAAAGACCATTTTGAGTTTAGTAGTAAGATAGAGAAACTGTCAAAAGAGGAATTAAGTAATCAACAAAAAAGCATAGGTGAGTATTTGAAAAAAGGGACTTGGTATCTCAAATCGAATAAAGATACTTATACAGACTCTTCTGTTTACTATGACTTTAATGCAACTCTTCGAGCGGAAGAAATGGACGATAGAGGTATGAAAGGCTATGTAGAAGAAAAAATTCCAGAAGCTACTCGCAATGGTTTAACTCCGGAACAGTGGATAGAAAACCAAATTAAAAAGAACGAAGTTAAAGTTGATAATGATACCAAGAACTATCTTATGGGAGTATCTGATAAAAAAATAACAGATATGAAGCAAGAGGAAATAGATAAACTTACAAATGCTTTAAATGCTATCATTCCGCAGAATGAAAGTACGGGAAACAGAGGCGTAGAAAGGTATATTTTATACCTAGATGAGAAATTTGAATACAAGGAGAGATAAGTATGACTTTTAAAAAGTTTGCAATACTTTCAACGATTTTTGTCGCAATTTTAGGATTTTTTGTCTATAAATACTACCAAGATAAACAAGAAAAAGAAGATTATTACAATAATGTGTACACTTATAGTGGTGACTACGAAATTGGTGATTATGAATTTCTAGGAGATAAGGGTATCGTAGCAAAGTGGGTTAGTAAAGATCCGGAAGAAGATAAACAAATTCGTAAGCACCTTAAGAACGATCCACAAAGTAAAGTTGAATATCATAACAATGATGTTATCATGGCAGGTAAACGTTTTATCATTAGAGAGAATTTTAAAACGATGTCGCGCAAAAAAGGTGGAAGTACCTATCGTTTATTAATCTATGATACAAAAGATCAAACTTTAAAAAAGAAAGAGGTTGATGTATTAAAATGGCTTCGAGAAAAAGGTGAAGGCTGGGGATTAAGTACAGTTGGTCCATCTTTAAATACACTACCTAGCGGAAAGGAAGTGTTGTCTGTCAATATTCAAAAGAGTACAGAAAAAAAGGTAAATGGTATTCCGGTCTCTAAGACAGAAATTAAACCATATTATTTAGATTTGGAAACGGGTAAATTCATTGATTATCAGAAGGAAAGCAAAAAATTAGAGGGATTATATTCTTCAATCAATGAAAATTACCAAGGGGATTCTTTACCAGGAGATGAATTATTACATTATGGTCTTGATTTAAACTATAATACTGTAAACATCAAAAAAGAATTATTTGAACAAAGTAAAGATCTACCAATTCAGAAAGAATATCCGAAGGCTTACAAAATTTTAAAAGAAAATAATAGCGCTTATTATCCAACTTTTAATAGCGATCGAAGTCCAAAAGAAATTTTAAATCATTTATCTCCTCTTATACCAGAAGGTAGTGACATTTTACAAGATACAAGGATTCAATAGTTAAATAAGAAAGGAGATAAAATGGGAACAGGTACTAAACGAATTAGCTCAGAACATATAAAAGGAGTTAAAGCAAGTTTTAAGGTTGCGGATGAACATTTATCAGATAAGTCCTCTGACTTGATAGAATCAGATGCAACAGAAAAATTATCAGCAGCAACAAGCTCCATTAAACAAATGATTACTGATTTGAGTGATACTGTGGAAAATCTTGATCAGTATTTAAATTCAATAGCGGATGCTTTTGATAGAGTGGATGGCGATTTAGCTGAAGCGATTAAAAATAATATAAGTGAATCATTTTCAAATGGGAAGTCGACCAAGCAAATGCAGTCAGAAGAAGAAAAACGTCAAAATGCAGAGAAAAAACAAGAAACAACAAAATCTAAGAAAAAAGTTCAATATCCATAAGTGTCTTATTGTATTTGGGAAAATTTATTGTTTATAGCTGATTTTATTTTAATGAGGAAGTCGTTTATAAATTGGGAGAACCAAATATGAACTGCGATCAAAAAGTTAGACAGAAAAAATCAAACTTTTGGTGTCAGTACACAGGTTCTCTCTTTTTTCATCCCCTCAGCTCTCTCCACCTAGTGACGAACTTGCTCTTCAAACTAATTTCCGGTATGATAGTAGAAAATGTTTTTGAATCTAACTCAATTATAAAAGAAGGGAAATGATCCATGAAAAAGATGATGGTATTACTGGCGAGTGTGTTTGTATTAACAGCTTGTGCTCAGCCGAAAAAAGAGGTCAAGGAGGCGACTGCAAAGAAAACTGAGCAAACTACAAAAGCCTCCTCGTCTGCTAAAGAGGAACAGGGGTTGAAATTTGTAGTGGCACCTCAGTATGAAGGAAAAACATCTGACTTGATCGAACTAGGGAAGAAGTTAGTTAAAGAGCATCCGGAAGCTGGCAAGCAAGGTGAGATTACTTTGTATTATACAGGTAGTACCTATACTTTGAACCAACAAGAATATGTAGTATTTATGTTGGTCAACAAAACGGCAACGAATATTGATCATGATGCAGAATTTAAGCTAAATTGGAGTTACGATGGACAATCTATATATCAAAACCAGTTAGTTGAGTATAGGATTTCTGAAAATGGCAAATTACCGACTCAATCGGCAACGATCTTTTTGCTTCCTTTGACTAAGGAGCAACAATCAATTGTCGAAAGTATAACAGATGAAACGAAAATGAGTCTGAGTATCACAGACATTATGATGAAGTAGGTAATGGGGATGCCTGATATCAGAATACTTCTAGTCATTGCTGTGGCTGTTATTGGATTTCCCTTGTTTACCGTACTCTTTTTTGGACATTTTTGAAGAGAAGTTAGGATTAAGACCCTCTCGTCAAAGAGCGTTGAGGGAGTGGTAGTTGGCTATAAGCGGGCACAAATTGTGGTGGCTCCAATTGTAGAATATAGAGTGGATGGTCAGACCTATCGTAATAGTCTAAAATATTATCGGGTGGTGCGGGCAACACTTCCTTGGAAAACGAATCAAGCGGCTAGCGATATCGATTTGATGGCACAAAGGATAACCATCTACACCAATTCTACAGTCTCAAAGGGCAATCTTTTTCAAGATGCTTTTCCACTGGGATCGAAGATGACGGTCTGGTATAATCCAGCCTGTCCAAAAGAATCCTACGTTGAACGCTATAGTGGATTAGACAGGCTTTTTAAACGGCAGATATGGATTGGAATCTGGAGGTTAATTTTATTGCCTATTTTAGCAGTTGTGGCCATCACTATGGGGATGAAGTATAAATAATGGATCAGCCCTAACTGAATAAATGATGAAGAGAAATCACCGTCCTATCGGTGGTTTTTTCGTCTTCACTTCTCCCTCGAATTAATCCTTAAATTGTGATAAAATAAGGGTTACGAATGTTTTTGAATGGTCTGTTTTTGCATAGAGTCGGGCCGCTCAAAAGCGAGCAAAAGAATCAAGATCAAGGGAGAAACAATGTCCAACACCTTTGAAATTTTAATGGATCAGCTGGATATGCCGCTGGAGATGCGATCTTCCAGTGCCTTTTTGCATGCGGAGATTCAAGAAGTCGTGGTGCACAAGGTTAGTCGGGTTTGGGAGTTCCGCTTTGCCTTTGCGGAAGTTTTGCCGATTGCTTTGTTTAAGGAATTGCGCCAGCGCTTGAAGGATGAATTTTCAAAGACAGGAAACCAGGCGACCTTTACCATCCAAGTGGCCAATCAGGATTTTTCTGCAGATTTATTGCAGGCCTACTACCAGGAGGTCTTTGAAGATGGGCCTTGCGCTAGTCAAGGCTTTAAGGGACTTTACCAAGACTTGCAGGTGCGTGCGGAAGGGCAAGAATTGATCATCTCTGGGCCTTCTTCGGTTGATACGGAGCATTTTCGTAAGAACCATTTGCCTAACCTTGCCAAGCAGTTGGAAGCCTTTGGTTTTCCGCATTTCACCTGTCGAGTGGAGTCTGATGAGGAGTTGACAGAGCAAGAAGTGGCGCGCTTTGAGGAGGAAAATGAAAAGATCTTCCAAGCAGCCAATGAAGAGACCTTGCGGGCTATGGAATCCTTGGCCCAGATGGCTCCGCCACCAGCAGTTGAAGAAAAGCCGGTATTTGATTTCAAGGCTAAGAAGGCGGCGGCTAAACCTAAGCTAGACAAGGCCGAGATCACTCCGATGATCGAGATCACGACGGAAGAGAACCGGATTGTCTTTGAGGGTGTGGTCTTTGACGTGGAGCACAAGGTGACACGGACCGGTCGGGTCTTGATCAGCTTTAAGATGACCGACTATACCTCGAGTTTTTCCCTTCAGAAATGGGTCAAAAATGAGGAAGAAGCCCAGAAGTTTGACATGATCAAGAAGAACAGCTGGCTACGGGTGCGGGGAAATATCGAAATGAACAATTTCACGCGCGACTTGACCATGAATGTCCAAGACATCCAGGAAGTCGTGCATTATACCCGCAAGGACCTGATGCCAGAAGGTGAGCGCCGGGTGGAATTCCACGCCCATACCAACATGTCGACCATGGATGCCCTACCGGAAGTCGAAGAGCTGGTTGCCAAGGCAGCTGAGTGGGGCCACAAGGCGGTGGCCATTACCGATCATGGCAATGTGCAGAGCTTCCCACATGGCTTTAAAGCAGCCAAGAAGGCTGGGATCCAGCTGATCTATGGGATGGAAGCCAATATTGTAGAGGACAAGGTGCCGATCACCTATAACGAGGTGGATCTGGATCTCAATGAAGCGACCTATGTGGTCTTTGACGTGGAAACGACGGGACTTTCAGCCATTTACAATGACTTGATCCAGGTTGCCGCTTCTAAGATGTACAAGGGCAATGTCATTGAGGAGTTTGACGAATTTATCGATCCGGGCCATCCTCTGTCGGCCTTTACGACCCAATTGACTGGGATCACCAACGAGCACGTCCGTGGAGCCAAGCCCTTGGTGCAGGTCTTGAAGGAGTTTCAGGCCTTCTGTGAGGGAACGGTTCTTGTCGCCCACAATGCTACCTTTGACGTGGGCTTCATGAATGCCAACTACGAGCGTCATGGCTTACCAAAGATCACCCAGCCAGTCATCGATACGCTGGAATTTGCCCGCAACCTCTATCCAGATTTTAAACGGCATGGCTTGGGACCCTTGACCAAGCGCTTTGGAGTAGGCTTGGAGCACCACCACATGGCCAACTACGATGCGGAAGCAACGGGGCGCCTGCTCTTTATCTTCATCAAAGATGTCGCTGAAAAGCATGGGGTGACCAATCTCAAGGATCTGAATATCGATTTGATCGATGAGAATTCTTATAAGAAGGCCCGGGTCAAGCATGCGACTCTCTATGTCAAGAACCAGACCGGCCTTAAGAACATGTTTAAACTGGTCTCGCTGTCTGGGACCAAGTATTTCGAAGGAGTTCCACGGATTCCCAAGACCGTGCTGGACGCCCACCGCGAGGGCTTGATCCTTGGATCGGCCTGCTCAGAAGGGGAAGTCTTTGATGCGGTCATGTCGCAAGGTGTGGATGCGGCAGTCGAAGTGGCTAAGTACTATGACTTTATCGAGGTTATGCCACCGGCTATCTACGCACCTCTCATTGCCAAGGAGCAGGTCAAGGACATGGACGAGCTCCAGACCATTATCAAGAGTTTGATCGAAGTGGGGGATCGTCTCGGCAAGCCTGTTCTCGCGACAGGTAATGTCCACTATCTGGAACCGGAAGATGAGATCTATCGGGAGATCATTGTCCGTAGTCTCGGTCAAGGGGCTATGATCAACCGGACCATTGGGCACGGAGAAGATGCCCAGCCAGCGCCACTGCCAAAAGCGCATTTCAGAACCACCAATGAAATGCTGGATGAATTCGCCTTTTTGGGAGAAGACTTGGCACGCAAGATTGTCATTGAAAACACCAATGCGCTCGCAGAGACCTTTGAGCCGGTCGAAGTGGTCAAGGGGGACCTCTATACGCCATTTATCGACAAGGCCGAAGAAACAGTTGCGGAATTGACCTATAAGCGAGCCTTTGAAATCTATGGTAATCCACTTCCTGATATTGTCGATCTGCGGATTGAAAAGGAATTAACTTCTATCTTGGGGAATGGCTTTGCCGTGATTTATCTGGCATCGCAAATGCTGGTGCATCGTTCCAATGAGCGGGGCTACCTGGTTGGGTCGCGTGGATCCGTTGGGTCCAGCTTTGTGGCGACCATGATTGGGATTACCGAGGTCAATCCGCTTTCGCCTCACTATGTCTGCAGTCAGTGCCAGTACAGTGAATTCATCACAGACGGTTCTTATGGATCTGGTTTTGATATGCCGGACAAGGATTGTCCAAACTGTGACCACAAGCTCAGCAAAAACGGGCAGGATATTCCTTTTGAAACCTTCCTCGGTTTCGATGGGGACAAGGTACCCGATATCGATTTGAACTTCTCCGGGGAAGACCAGCCGAGTGCCCACTTGGATGTCCGCGATATCTTTGGGGAAGAATATGCCTTCCGGGCAGGAACGGTAGGTACGGTCGCAGCTAAGACTGCCTACGGTTTTGTCAAGGGTTATGAGCGGGACTATGGCAAGTACTACCGGGATGCCGAGGTCGAGCGCTTGGCTCTTGGTGCAGCTGGGGTCAAACGGACGACCGGTCAGCATCCAGGGGGAATCGTTGTTATTCCAAACTATATGGATGTCTATGACTTTACTCCGGTCCAGTATCCGGCAGACGATGTGACCGCTGAATGGCAGACCACTCACTTTAACTTCCACGATATCGATGAGAACGTCCTCAAGCTCGATGTCCTGGGACATGATGATCCGACCATGATTCGGAAGCTCCAAGACTTGTCAGGCATTGATCCAAATGATATCCCTATGGATGATCCAGGGGTTATGGCCCTCTTTTCTGGGACAGAAGTGCTAGGGGTGACAGCCGAGCAGATTGGAACGCCGACAGGGATGTTGGGGATTCCAGAGTTTGGGACCAACTTTGTTCGGGGCATGGTCGAAGAGACCCATCCGACGACCTTCGCAGAGTTACTTCAGCTCTCTGGTCTGTCTCACGGTACCGACGTGTGGTTGGGAAATGCCCAAGACTTGATCAAGGCGGGCATTGCCGATCTATCGACCGTTATCGGGTGTCGGGACGACATCATGGTTTACCTCATGCACGCGGGTCTCAAGCCTAAGATGGCCTTTACCATCATGGAGCGCGTGCGGAAAGGCATGTGGCTCAAGATCTCAGAAGAAGAGCGCAATGGCTACATCCAAGCCATGAAGGAAAACAATGTTCCTGAATGGTACATCGAGTCCTGTGGGAAGATCAAGTACATGTTCCCTAAAGCCCATGCGGCGGCCTATGTTATGATGGCCCTTCGTGTGGCCTACTTTAAGGTGCATCATCCACTTTATTACTACTGTGCTTACTTCTCGATTCGGGCCAAGGCTTTTGACATCAAAACCATGGGGGCAGGCCTTGAGGCCGTGAAAGCGCGGATGAAGGAAATTGCTGAGAAACGTAAGAACAACGAAGCTTCCAACGTAGAGATCGATCTCTACACCACCCTTGAGATTGTCAATGAGATGTGGGAGCGGGGCTTCAAGTTTGGCAAGCTAGACCTCTATCGCAGTCAGGCGACAGAATTCTTGATTGATGGGGATACCCTGATTCCACCATTTGTCGCTATGGATGGTCTGGGTGAGAACGTTGCCAAGCAAATCGTGCGGGCGCGTGAAGAAGGAGAATTCCTTTCTAAGACCGAGCTCCGGAAGCGTGGCGGTGTTTCGTCTACCCTGGTTGAAAAGATGGATGAGATGGGTATTCTTGGCAATATGCCGGAGGATAACCAGTTGAGCCTCTTTGATGATTTGTTCTAGAAACAAAGGAGGAGAACATGAAGTTAGAAATTTTTGCAGAAGACAAACCAGCTGAAAAAGTCTTTGAGTACAAGCTAGAAGTGGCAGACAATGTGCTGCTCCTTTCCACTGCCATGCTCTCAGGAGCAATTGCTCTAGCCGGCTTATTTTCAGCCTTGAAAGATTAACTGACAGCCTCTATTTTCCTTTTGAAAATAGAGGTTTTTCAGTCCTTTCAGATCTGATAAGTGTTTTCTTTGGCACGGGATTGTGTTACAATTTTTAGTAACGATTGTTTATGACAAGGAAATAGAAAAACAATGGATGTTCTTCCAAAAAGAGGAAATAGAGGAGAAGCGCGTGGCAAGATATTTAGTAGGGCCTTACAACAATAGTTGGAACTTTATGGATGCGATTGAAAAAGCGCAGGATGGGGATACCATCGAGTTTGAAAATGGGTATGTCTTTCAATGGCCGACAAATAAAGTGATCGAGATCGACAAGAACCTTCATTTTGTGGGGCATGTGGTCCCAAATCCAAATGGCAATGGGCGCATGTTTAACAACACGATTGAGGCTTCCTTCCGATTTGTAGAGGGAGCTCAGGTGACATTTGAAGATCTGTGGTTTAAAGTTGGTGGGAATTATACTACCTTGCTCTTATGGAATAGCTCAGATATCACCTGTAAACAGGTCTATTTTGAAGCAACCACTCCAACAAATAATGAATTTTTTATCTATATGGATACGCATTCGAAGTTGACACTGGAAGGAGTCGGGATGAAGGTTCCGGAAAAACACCAAAGTGCCATCGGAATGTCAGCATCAGAATTGTCTATTCGCAATTCAACGATCTTTTCTAAGATTGATCTGTCAGAAGGATCTAAATTGACCTTAGAAAATGTCCATATTGAAAAATTTGGGAATAATACGATCCATGCCAAGGACTCAGAAGTGATTGCAAAAAATTCAACGATTACAGGCGGGGATCTGGAAAAGGATTTTCCACCAGTTTGGTTGAGGAATGTCATCTGGGAGTCTGAAAACTGTAAAATTGAGCTACCTACCGGTACTGGGGTCTGTCTTGATAATAATGTTCAATTCAATTCGGATTCGGATCGTATAACCTCCATCAATTCATTCAATAGTATGATCCGAGCTCACCAGGCTACATTTACAGAATTTTTATGCGTCTATGAAGAGTCCTTTGCTTCCCTGACTGGAGAAACAACCTTCTTGAATGAGAATGCCGAAACCATTTCATTTGGCGTTTTTGATGATGGTGTGCTGATGGCTGAGCATATGATTTGTCATAAGATTGCGGATCCTAATATACGGCTTCAAGGTGGAGCCTTTGCGAAGGTGGGCACCATGACCTATAAGCAAGGGGATGCGCGTGATCTGACCAAGGAAATCGAGGATGACTGTGATTATCTTGTTGGCAGAGAAGTGGCGAAGGGAAATGCGCAAGTCGTTCCTACGGGACAGGCGACGGATGCAACGGTGGCTCCAACCACCGCAAGAGACTCTGGACCAGAGAAGAAACAAGATGCTCTTCAAGAACTCAATAGCCTGATTGGTCTTGAAAAAGTCAAACATGAGATCAAGAAAATGATCAACATGGTGGAATTTAACAAGAAACGAATCGCCAGTGGCAAGGCACCTGAAAAGCAAACCTTGCATGCTGCCTTTATGGGAAATCCTGGTACAGGGAAAACCACTGTGGCCCGTCTGTTGGGACAAGTGCTCTTTGATGCGGGTGTCCTCTCAGGGGAAGAATTCCGTTTCGTGGAAGCAACGGAGTCCGATCTGATTTCTTCGAATATTGGAGGAACGGCTGAACAGACCCAAGCCCTGCTTGAAAAAGCGCGAGGAGGCATTCTCTTTATTGATGAAGCCTATAGCTTGGATAAAAAGGACAGCGGTGCGGACTTTGGGATCGAGGCGATCAATACCATCCTCAAATTTATGGAGGACAATCGTGACGACATCATGATTATCTTTGCCGGCTATACCAAGGAAATGGAGGAGTTCTTAAAGACCAATCCAGGCCTTCGTTCTCGGGTACCAAATAATTTCATCTTTGAAGATTTCACAGGAGATGAGATTGTCCAACTAGGTGAAATGATCCTGAGCAAAGGAGACTACAAACTCGAAGACCGGGATTACTATGCGCGGCATGTTAAACGGGCTTATGATGGCTCGCTAGATAAGAGCAATGGTCGCTGGATCCGTAACCTGGATGAGCAATTGACCAAGACCATGGCAGATCGGGTGGTGGCCCAAGGTTCTGACGATATTGAGACCATCCTCAATAGCGATATTGATGCTGTTCTTAACCAAGGTAAGTATCAAGCAGGAGCCGACAAGGAAGAAGATGGGATGGCTGCCCTCAACCGTTTGGTTGGAATTGCTAAGGTGAAAGAGCAAGTTGAACAATTCGTGGCCATGGCTGAGTTCAACCAAAAACGGGCTGAACAAGGTGGCATCGTTGAAGATACGACCTTGCACTCTCTCTTTCTTGGAAACCCCGGTACAGGGAAAACGACTGTGGCCCGCATTTTGGGTAATATCCTCTTCCAAAAGGGGGTTATCAAGCAGAAGAAGTTTATCGAAGTATCCCGGAGCAATCTGGTTGGAGGCTACCAAGGTCAAACAGCCTTGAAGACGCGCGAAGTCCTAGAAAGTGCACTGGGTGGAGTCCTCTTTATCGATGAGGCCTATACGCTTTATACCGGTTTAAATGACGATTTTGGGAAGGAAGCCTTGGACGAAGTCCTCAAATTTATGGAGGATCACCGCCGCGATATCGTCATTATCTTTGCTGGTTACACGAAAGAGATGCACGACTTCTTGCAGGTCAATTCAGGTCTACAAAGCCGGATCCCAACTACATTTGATTTTGAAGACTACAGCCCAGATGAGATCGTGGAGATCGGTTTGTTAGGATTGCGTAAGCAAGGTTACCAGGTCAATGAAGCCCTTTATGGAGAGATTGTGAAAGGGAATTATATGCGTGCCAATGACCATAGTAATGGTCGCTGGGTCCGCAATCTCAATGAAAAACTCTTGCGCCAAGTATCAACTCGGGTAACCCGTGAAGGTAGTACAGACTACAATTCCATTTTGGATCAAGATTTGGAAGCTTTGAGAGAGAATAGCAGTTCAGAGCAACCCCATACCGTGGATGATCAAGGCTATGTTCTTCCTTAAGCTGAAGGAACAAGAAAAAAGAGGCTGGGACAAAAGTCCTAGCCTCTC